>NZ_JBHVQS010000147.1:0-1004 GCF_042886435.1 Streptomyces sp. NPDC058000 | reverse complement strand
GCTCGCGCTGCACCACGGACACCGCGGCGATCAGTTCGGCCTGCTGGTCCGGCGGCACCTGCTGCGTCGGAAAGGCCGTGTCGCGTTCGAACGCGGTGTTGCGCACCCGCGACGGCTCGCGCTGGCCGTGGCCGGTGCCCAGTTGCGGTGCCGGGGCGGTGGAACCGGTCACCCGCACACGCTCCGTCGTCGAGGAGCGTGCCTGTGGGCGTGCCCTGGCATCGGCGGAGTCGGCCACGGCGGGGGCGGCTTCCCATGACACCCGCCCCGCCTCGCGGAACACGGCCACGCCGATCACGCCAATGTTGGCCGGGCGTCCGGTGCGGCCGGCGTAGCTGCGGTCCGGATCGGTGAACACGAACTGGGCGACCTCGTCGGCGGATTTGCGCCAGCCATGGATGTCGGTGGTCTGCCACGGGTTGAGCACGTAGCCGGTCTGGTGGGGCGCGGCCACCTCGCCGCTGATGGCATTCAGGCCATCGACCGAGAGCACCACCAGCACGCGCTCGGCGCTGCCGTTGCGCAGGCGCACGCTGTAACGGTGGCCCTGCTGGCCCGCGATCCAGCGCTGGCCGTCCTGGCGGTACTGGGTCAGGGCCTGGCCGCTGTCGCGGTCGATCACCGTCAGGTGGACCGGCCCGGTGTCGTAACGAAGTGGCAGCGCCGGCTTGAACCCGCACAGGGCCAGCACGGCAAGCAGGGGCAGGATCAAACGTTTCATGGCAGGGCTCCGCAGGGCAGGTGCACGATCAAACGCACGGGCCGGGCCAACGGGGTCGAGCGCGGGCAGGTAAACTGGGGCGGTTCATCTGTCCGCATTGATTCCCCATGACTACCCGCGTCCTTACCGGCATCACCCCCTCCGGCACGCCCCACCTGGGCAACTACGTCGGCGCCATCCGTCCGGCGATCACCGCCAGCCAGGCCTCGGAAATCGAGAGCTTCTTCTTCCTGGCCGACCTGCACAGCCTGATCAAGGCGCAGGAGCCCGAGCGCACCCAGCG
>NZ_JBHVQS010000146.1:0-1068 GCF_042886435.1 Streptomyces sp. NPDC058000 | reverse complement strand
GTTGTCGGACTGCTTCGCTTTACGTCCGACAACCCACCCCGGAGCCCCCGGCCCCTCCCGTTCGTGGTCGGGCCTCGCCCCGGTGGGGAGTTGAGGAAGACAAGACCACGGGCTCACGGGAGGCGGGGCGGTGGGTAGGTAATCGTCCATGAGGCGATTCGAGGGATACCGCGTACTGATCACCGGGGCCGGGCGGGGCATCGGCGAGGCCACCGGGCGGCGGCTGGCCGACGAGGGGGCCCGGGTGCTGCTCACCGACCTCGACGGGCCGCGTGCCGAGCGGGCCGCGCAGGCGATCCGGGCGGCCGGCGGCGCCGCCGAGGCACGGGCCTGCGATGTCGGCGACCGGGCCGCGGTGGAGGCCGCGGTCGCCCACGCCGTGGAGCGCTTCGGCGGCCTGGACACCCTCGTCAACAACGCCTTCGGCTGCCACCCCGACGCCCTCCTCTTCGAGGACACCCAGGACGACGAATGGGCCGCCGACCTCGACCTCACCCTGACCGGTGCGATGCGCTGCGCCCGGGCCGCGCTACCGCACCTGGCCGCCGCCGACGGCCGCGGTTCGATCGTCAACATCGGCTCGGTCAACGGAATCCAGGACTTCGCCAACCACGCCTACAGCGCCGCCAAGGCCGGCCTGGCCAGCCTGACCCGCACCCTCTCCGGCCACGCCGCCCCCCGCGGCGTCCGCGTCAACCTCGTCGCACCGGGCACCGTCCACACCCCCAACTGGGCCGGCCGCGAGGACCACCTCGAACGGGCGGCGGCCGTCTACCCGTTGGGCCGCGTCGGCCGCCCCGAGGACATCGCGGCCGCCGTCGCCTACCTCGCCTCACCGGACGCCTCCTGGGTCACCGGCATAACCCTCCCCGTGGACGGCGGCATCCTGGTCGCCAACACTGACCTCCGCCAAGCCCTCCACGCCCCCTGACCCACCTCGTCGTTCCCTCCTCCACCCCATCGCCCTGTCTTCTCCAACTCCCCGCCGGGGCGCGGCCCTCCACACACGTGAGGGGCCGGGGGCTCGGGGGCGGGTTGTCGGACGTAAAGCGAAGCAGTCCGACAACC
>NZ_JBHVQS010000145.1:0-1080 GCF_042886435.1 Streptomyces sp. NPDC058000 | reverse complement strand
GAGCCAACCGCCCCGTGGCCCCCGAGCCGCAGCGCGCAGTCCCCCAGCAGCGGCACCTCCCGCAGCCGTTCCCCGGCCAGGCCGCCCCCGCGCACCACCGCCCGCCGAACGTGGAGTTCCGCGACGGCGTCCCGTACCACTACACGATCGGCCAGCAGCCGCAGCAGATCGTCGTGCAGCTCCCCGAGACCTCCTCGATGTCCCCGGCCCAGCGCGAGCTGGTGGTCAACGTCGTCCTCCTCCTGGTCGTCGCCGTGGTCCTGTGCGGCTGCGTCGCCGGGCTGGTCGTCATCGCCGGAGGCACCCTCATGGGCCTGATCGGGACGATCGGAGCGAACGCCGTCCCGGTCGGCCTGACCGCCGTGGGCGCGATCGTCGCCGCCGGGTGGCTGGTCTCCCGACTCAAGGGCCTGGCCCAGACCGCCGTAGACAACAAGAAGTAGCCCCCACCAGCGTCAGCCCTCTGCTGGTGACGCCATGAGCCCGAGACGTCATGACGTCACCAGGCCGAAAGGACACCCCGTGAACACGCAGATCGAGAACCCCACCATCGAGACCCCCGCGCCCGCCGGCCCCGTGCTGCGAAAGCTCACCACGATGCAGCGCGCCGTCCTGATCGCGGCCATCGTGCCGATGATCGCGGTCGGCATCGCCGGAGGCGTCGGCACCTACACGAACCTCGGCGCGAAGTACGGCGAGGGCACGGCGGTCGGCGCGCTCGCCGCTGGTGAGGGCGCAACCGCCGTCCTCGCCCTGGTCCTCCTCGTGACCACCCTCCTCGGCCAGTCGGCCCCGGCCCTCGTCCGCGCCGGACTCTGGGCTCTGCCCGCAGCCGCCGCCGCGATGGGCGCGACGGCCGCCGCCGACCTCGGCCAGGCCATCGTCTACGGCCTCACCCCGATGGCAATCACCGCTGCGGCCGAGGGCATCGCGTTCCTGTCCCGCCGCGTCGTCGTCTACAAGGAAGGCCGCGACATCGAGGCGGAGGCCCGCGCCGCTGCCATCGTCCGGGACCTGGCCTACCACCAGGCCCGCGCCACCGGACACCCCGACAAGTCCAAGCGCAAGGCGTCCGAGAAG
>NZ_JBHVQS010000144.1:372-1087 GCF_042886435.1 Streptomyces sp. NPDC058000 | reverse complement strand
TCAGTTCACCGGATGCGACGGAGGAGTGCCCTTCGGGTCGGTTCGTGCTCCATTCCGAGCCGGATCAGCTCCCGGAAAACCTCGGCCTTGTCCAGGGCGCGGCGTCCGGCGTCGTCGCGAAGCTCCAAAACGAACCGGTCGATCGCGCTCGACTCCTCGGGGTCGAACCGGATCGTCGTCGGGATCGCGTCGGCGGCTGCGGGCGGGGGCTTGTGGCCCCCACGGGTCCGCCCAGGCCGGGACGGAGGACGGACCCGTCGCTCCTCCTTGTGCTCGTGCTCCTGGTCCTCCTCGCGCTCAGGTGCGGACGCGGTCTTGTCGCGTCGCAACCCCTGGAGCCTGGCCCAGTCGCCGGTGAGGCCGCCCATGTCCGGCGGGGGCTGAGAGCTGTTCCGCGGTGCGTTCATGCGGCCAGCACCACCTTTGCCAGGTCGCGGAACCACTGCGATGCCTCGCACTTCGCGTCGTACTCCAGGACGGGCACCTTGGCCCGCCATGCCTTGCGGATGTCGGTGCGCTTCTTGATCTCAGCGATGACGGGCGGTTGGCCCAGGTTCCGGAACGCTTCGAGCATGCTGCTCACGATCTCGCCGTCCCGGGTGTCGAACCGCGTGGGGATCAGGCCGAGGATGTCGATGTCCACGTCCATGTCCTGGCTCAGGATCGCCACCTGACGCAGCAGCAGTCGCAGCGCCCGGATGCTGGAGTCTTCCGC
>NZ_JBHVQS010000144.1:0-362 GCF_042886435.1 Streptomyces sp. NPDC058000 | reverse complement strand
CCGGGACCAGGAGGCCGCCGCGCTTGCCCTCCCGCCGGCGCGCGGCCATCAGGGCGCACTCGGTGCCGATCCCGAGGGAGGGCGGGGCGTCGATGACGCAGGCGTCATAGTCGTTCTCGAACTTGGCCAGGAGCTTGGCGAGCCGCATCTCGCGCGCCGTCGCCGCGTACAGACCCTTGTCCAACATGAACATGTCCATGTTGGTGGGCAGCACGTGCAGCCGCTCGCGGTAGGCCACAAGCAGCTCGTGCGGGTCGCCGCTCCACTCCCCCAGGACCCAGCCCTTCATTGTCCTGTCGTCGGGGCTCTCGGCCACCCCGAGCGCCTCGGTCATGTGGCCTTGCGGGTCCCAGTCGACCAGC
>NZ_JBHVQS010000143.1:0-1120 GCF_042886435.1 Streptomyces sp. NPDC058000 | reverse complement strand
CGGGCCATCGCGGCGTCGCCGGGCAGGTCCGTTTTGAGGTCGTGGACGGAGACGATCATGCCGTAGTGCTCGGCGACCGCGTCCCGCCCGAAGGGCAGGGTGGGGTTGGTCGAGGAGCCGATGACGTTGGGGACGCCGGCCATCTTCAGGACGTTGGGGACGTGTCCGCCACCGCAGCCCTCGATGTGGAAGGCGTGGATGGTCCGGCCGTCCAGGACCCGCAGGGTGTCCTCGACGGTGAGGCACTCGTTGAGGCCGTCGCTGTGCAGCGCGACCTGGACGTCGTACTCCTCGGCGACCCGCAGCGCGGTGTCCAGGGCGCGGGCGTGCGCGCCCATGTCCTCGTGGACCTTGAAGCCCAGCGCGCCGCCCTCGACCAGCGCCTCGACCAGCGGTGCCTCGCCGGAGGACGAACCGCGGCCCAGGAAGCCGATGTTGACCGGCCAGGCGTCGAAGGCGTTGAAGGCGTGGCGCAGTGCCCAGGGGGAGTTGACGCCGACGCCCCAGACCGGGCCGAACTCCTGGCCGATGATGGTGGTCACGCCGGAGGCCAGCGAGGCTTCCATCACGCGCGGGGAGAGCAGGTGGACGTGGGTGTCCACGGCTCCGGCGGTGGCGATCATGCCCTCGCCGGAGACGATGGAGGTGCCGGTGCCGACGACGACGTCGACGCCGTCGAGGGTGTCGGGGTTACCGGCCCGCCCGATGGCGTGGATGCGGCCCTCGCGGATACCGATGGACACCTTGCGGATGCCCAAAATCGCGTCGATGACCAGGACGTTGCTGATCACCACGTCGCAGGTCTCGCGCAGTGACGCGGCCTTGAGGTGCAGCCCGTCGCGGGCGGTCTTGCCGAAGCCGGCGAGGAACTCCTCGCCCGGCTTCTGGGAGTCCGACTCCACCCGGACGACCAGTCCGGAGTCGCCCAGGACCACCCGGTCACCGGCGCGCGGGCCGTGGACCGAGGCGTACTCGTAAGGGTCGATGTTCCGGCTCATGCCTGCTCCTCCGCTCCCAGGTAGCCACAGGCGGCGGCCCGCCGCAGCGCTTCGTTCTTGGCGCCCGGCGCGTCGAGCGGGCCGTCGACCAGACCGGCGAAGCCGATCGCGATCCGGTCGCC
>NZ_JBHVQS010000142.1:0-1193 GCF_042886435.1 Streptomyces sp. NPDC058000 | reverse complement strand
ACCGAGAGGAGACATGATCGCGGTTGGTCACAGTGAATGTGAACAATATTTTGTTTTGTTTAACATCGTGTTATGTTCTTCGATGTTCATCGACAGGGATGAATGCAAGAAGCACACACATAATGCAAGCATAGTTTTGTTTTTCCGCCCCCAAAAAATGGGGGTTCTTTTTTCGCTGCATTAGAGCGCTTTTGACGCAATTTTTCACTTCAATAGTACCTTCGCACTACTAACACAAAAAAAACGCGGCAGGGAGCGTTTTAGGTGCCTTAAAATCGATTTTAGATCGTCATCTTGATTTGTTTGTCTTCCTTGAAGCGAAAATGCAGGGCTACAACCGTGCGCCCCTTTTTGATCGTCTCAACCGTTACAGCCAGGTCGCTTTTTTTGTTCAGTTCGTCAACACAGGGTTTTATTAGATCCCTGTTTAACGTTTTGAAATCTTTATATTTACCATCAAGCATCAGTGATGATTTAAAATCATCGAGGGCGATAATACGTTCCCCAGTACTGCGGAATTGCTGGAGAATTTCGTATATTCTTATGCTGTAACTTCTTGATAAATTGGAAATATTTTTAATGACGACTCTGGTGAATTGCCCCTTCAACTGTGTCAGATAAGGCATTACCGCGTCAGAAAAGGTTATTCGAGCCTTGGCCTCACCTTTAGCGTACTGTGCCCGATACTGGATCCAGCGGAACTCCTCACGCTTCTCGTCATTCTTGAGAATGATCGACCTGTCCCACAAACGATCGATCGCTTCCTGTAGCTGAACCTCGGCATTTTTCCGCCCCATATCAGGGAATGAATCAAAATATTCCGCAGCGGTAATGGTCATTGTCTTTTGCAATTCAGCATCAGCACCAGATTTCAATCGACTGATACACAGCAACAGAAAACGTTGTTCCTGTAGGGTCAACTTGTAGCTGGCCTCAACCAAAGCATTCGACTTGTAGGCAATCAAGTCCGACATACAAAGATCCCGTTCAAATGTGGTGATGCTTTAATGTGCCCCACAAATAAGAAATGTGGAATATTTTTTTTTATATCCTCACATTTCTGTGAATAACACCTTAAATTCCTCCACCTTTACCTTAAATTCCTCCACCTAAACACCTTAAATTCCTCCACCTTTACCTTAAATTCCTCCACATATACCTCTATAACATATTGATTTTATTAATGAATTTTG
>NZ_JBHVQS010000141.1:0-1203 GCF_042886435.1 Streptomyces sp. NPDC058000 | reverse complement strand
ACGGATGGCCGAAGGTCTCTCACGTATGCCCAACTGGACGCTGAGTCTTCGGTGTTGGCGCGTGTGTTGGTCGAGGCCGGGGTTGAGCCCGGTGACCGGGTGGGTGTGTGTCTGCCGCGGGGTGCCGCGCTGATCGTTGGCTTGCTGGGGGTGTTGAAGGCCGGGGCGGTGTATGTGCCGTTGGATGCGGGCTATCCCGCTGAGCGGCTGGCGTTCGTGGTCGAGGATACCGGCGTGCAGGTCGTGGTTGGGGATGCTCTCCCGCCGGCGGTCCAAGAGCTCGTACGGACTGTGGAGGTGTCCGCTCAACCTGAGGACGCGGGCCGGGTGCTGCCGGAGGTGGATGCAGATGCATTGGCGTATGTGATTCACACCTCGGGTTCGACGGGGCGTCCCAAGGGTGTGCTGGTGGCGCACCGAAATGTGATGGCGTTGCTGGCCGCGACCAAGGCCGAGTTCCAGCTCGGTACGAGCGATGTGTGGTCGTTCTTCCATTCGTTCGCGTTCGACTTCTCGGTGTGGGAGATCTGGGGCTGCCTGCTCACCGGCGGGCGTCTGGTGGTCGTCGACCACTGGGCGGCGCGGGACCCGGAGGAGTTACACGCACTGCTGGCCCGCGAAAAGGTGACCGTGCTGAGCCAGACGCCATCGGCGTTCTCCCAGCTGATCCGTGCGGAGAACTTCCAGCAGGGCAACCTGGTGGTGCGGCTGCTGATCTTCGGCGGGGAGCCGCTGGACTCGAAGATGCTGCTGCCCTGGTTCGACCACTACCCCGAGACCAGCTGCCATGCGGTGAACATGTACGGGATCACCGAGACCACGGTGCACTGCACCTGGCACACCCTCACCCGCGCCGATGCGCTGACCGGTTCGCGTTCCGTGGGGCGTCCGCTGCCGGGCTGGCAGCTCTACATCCTCGACGAGCACGCCCAACCCGTCCCACCCGGCGTGGCCGGCGAGATCTACGTCGGCGGCGCCGGAGTGGCCCAGGGCTATGGCAACCGCCCCGAACTGACCGCCCAGCGCTTCCTCCCCGACCACCTCACCCACACCCCCGGCGCACGCCTGTACCGCAGTGGCGACCTCGGCCGCTACACCCCCGACGGCCTCCTCGAACACCTCGGCCGCCTGGATGACCAGGTCAAAATCCGCGGCCACCGCATCGAACTCGGCGAAATCCGCACCACCCTCCTCGAAGACTCG
>NZ_JBHVQS010000140.1:857-1306 GCF_042886435.1 Streptomyces sp. NPDC058000 | reverse complement strand
CGCCGAGAGCTCCCGCGCATCCTCGGGGAGGCGATCGAGCACCACCTGACACCGGGCCAGATCCTCTGGGAGAAGGTGGCCGGCGCCATCGTCCAGGAGCCCGCCGCGTGGGTGCAGTCCACGGTCCTCAACCCGCAGGCGTGGGGGGCCATGGAGGTCAAGCCGCGGCGCGTGCTCGGCTACGTCCACCAGGGCCAGGTGTACGTCTACGTCGCGACGATGGCCGAGCTGGTGAAGGCGGGCGGGATCGACTCCCCAGTGCCGGGCCTCCAGGAGCTGAAGCGGCGCGGGGTGCTGAAGACGACCGAGAAGGCGAAGTTGGCGTCCAAGCACGCCACCCGGGAGCTGCGCGACGCGCTGCCGGGCCGGGCGTACATCTTCGACCCCACGGCCGCCCAGGAGGCGTTCGCGGACCGCGAGACACCGCCGCAGGTGACCCCGGATCAGGC
>NZ_JBHVQS010000140.1:0-847 GCF_042886435.1 Streptomyces sp. NPDC058000 | reverse complement strand
GGATCAGGCTCCGGTACCGGACGACGACTCGGCCACCGTGGCGGCCGAGAGCCGGGCCCTGGAGGCATTCCGCAAGAGGGAAACAGCAGTACAGGACACGTCCGATGACGTCGCCGCGTCGCGGCGTCATGACGTCACCAGTCCCGTGCAGGCCCCGCCTCGGCCGACGTCCCCGCCGCGCGTGGTGTTCCCGGCCCCCGAGGAGCGGGTGACGGACCGGCCGTTCGCGTCGCTGTCCGCGCGGGCGACCGGCCGCACGCTGTCCGCGACCCGGTTCGGGGTGCTGGGCAACGGGGTGCTGCACCTGCCGAACTGCGAGCCGGTGAAGGTGCCCGTGCCCTCCTCGGTGGACGACGTGCCCGCCCTGGTGGCCGCGTACGGGCTGAAGACGCTCTGGGTCCACCAGGAGGCGATGGAGGCCATGGGCCTGCCGACGTTCGAGGAGCGGCGCGAGCTGGGCATGGCCCAGACCCGGGCGGCCAAGGGCCTGGCCGAGGACCAGCCGGTGAAGCCGCCCGGGGCGATGAACCCCGTGGCGCACGCCTGGGCAATTCCGGGGGCCGGGTCGCCGGTGGCCGAGCTGCACCCGGCCGGGCTCACCGCATGGATGACGCTGGTCCTGGCCGACGAGAACGCGCGGGACTCCCGGGTCACCGTGGCGGTGCCCGCCTATGAGCACCGGTTCGACAAGGCCAAGCAGCCCGGCCGGGGAGGATGGGGCGGAGCCGAGACCCCGGAAGTCCTGCTGGACGCGCTGATGGTCTACCTCATGTCCACGCTGCACGGCACCCAGGCCCGGCCCAAGGTCGTGCCCTATTTCCAGGGGCCGAACCAGACGGGCGAGGAC
>NZ_JBHVQS010000139.1:0-1329 GCF_042886435.1 Streptomyces sp. NPDC058000 | reverse complement strand
CCTTTATTCCGGTGAATTCAAAAAAGCGGAAAGAGCAGCCAAACGGAAATAAACTGAATAAAGATCGGGACCGGGCAGATACTATGTTTGTTTGATATCACTTTTTTCAGGGGGCGATTGATATGGGCAGAAATCATACTCACAAAAACCGTGATAAAAACAAACAAAAACTTCCTCAAGTTCCGGATGCTTTGAAACGCGAAACAGACGGCACATATGAGGAATATTCAAGCGAGCTTGCTGATTCCGCTGACCGTGAAGCGCAGGCGCGGATGAAAGCCGCTGACAACAGAGCTAAAAGCAAAACCCGCTAAATACGAAATCCCCGCCTCTGTATAGAGACGGGGATTTTTTTTACAGTTCGGTAAACAGGCTTTTTGCCGGCGTCCGTTCTTTCGCCTTAGGCTGTTCATCCGGATAGCCCGTTTGAATGATGGCGGCAAAGCGCTCATTGTCAGCAAGGCCGAAGTCTTGGTGCACTTGTTTGTCATACATAATGCGGCCGCTTTTCCAGACCATGCCGATGCCGTTTTCATGTGCGAGAAGCTGAAGGTTTTGAATCATGCCGCTCAGCGCCGCGAAATCATCGTTTCTCGTAAATTCATTTTCATCTTCTTTTAAGACGACCAGCAAAAATCCCGGAACGGCGCTGAGATTTTTTCTCATGTTCCGCTCTTTTTCCTCGTTGAAATCATCTTTTATCTTTTTGAAAAATGAGACGTAGCTGTCCGCAAGCTTTGCTTTTCCCGCTTCGCTTGCTGCGTAGATAAAACGCCACGGCTCCGTCAGTCTGTGGTTCGGTGCGTAAACGGCCGTTTCAAGCATATCTAATATGACTTCAGAAGGCACGGTTTCCGGTTTAAACGACCGGATGGATCTTCTGTTTCTGATTGTATGTGCAAGACTTTCGTTTTGCTGTAATTGTTCGGTTTTCGGCATGCCGATTCACCTTCCTATCCAAATGAAAATGATTATCATTTATAATATAACGGATACGACCGGCTTTTGTAAACCGTTACGGAAGCTGAAAATTAATTGTTTCGGCATACACGGCCGTTCCCGTCATCTTGATGTTCATCTTTTCGTTATCTTCTGTAATCCTGATTTCCACTTTTCCGTCTTTCCCGATTTCCTGGCCTTGTTCAATCGTGAGGCATTCGGCTTCGGAGCCTCCGTATTGCCGCATATAGGCTGCCCTGACGCCTGAAGCGGTTCCCGTGACGGGATCTTCGGTCGTACCGGAGAAAGGGGAAGAAAAATGGCGTCCGTGCAGATCACTTTCCGGATGAACGGTTTCCAGAGAAAACGGATGAACGCTCGCTTTCGGAA
>NZ_JBHVQS010000138.1:0-1399 GCF_042886435.1 Streptomyces sp. NPDC058000 | reverse complement strand
AAGGCTTTGCAGCGGCCGTCGGGTGAGAGGCCGCGTTGGCGGCTGAATTCGATGAAGGTGGCGGGGGTGGCCATGACGGTGACGCCGCCGGCGAGAGCGAGGTCGCATTCGCCCTGGCGGAGGGCTTGGGCGGCGAGGTGGAGGGCGACGAGTGAGGACGAGCAGGCGGTATCCACCGTGACTGCCGGGCCTTCCAGACCGAACGTGTACGCCAGCCGGCCCGATGCCACACTGCCCGCGCTCCCCGTGACCAGGTAGCCCTCGAACCCCTCAGGGGCGGTGGCGGCCTGGTGCAGTCGGGCGCCGTAGTCGTTGTACATGACGCCGGTGAAGACGCCGGTGCGGCTGCCGCGCACCGAACCGGGCGAGATACCCGCCCGCTCGAACGTCTCCCAGGCGGTCTCCAGCAGCAGCCGTTGCTGCGGGTCCATGGTGAGGGCTTCGCGCGGGCTGATGCCGAACAGGTCCGGGTCGAACTGGTCGGCGTCGTGGAGGAAGCCGCCGTGTTGGGCGTATGAGGTGCCGGTGTGGTCGGGGTCGGGGTGGTAGAGGCGTTCGAGGTCCCAGCCGCGGTTGGTGGGGAAGCTGGTGATGGCGTCGGTGCCGGAGGCGACGAGGTTCCAGAGGTCTTCTGGGCTGCGCACGCCGCCCGGGTAGCGGCAGGCCATACCGACGATCGCGATCGGCTCGTCGAGTGCGGCGGAGCGCTGGCCGGTCTCCGCCAACTGGGCGGCCTGGACGGGCGCTTCCGAAGTCTGAGCCTCGTCGATGAGCTCGCTCCACAGGTGCTCGGCCAGCGCGGACGGCGTGGGGTGGTCGAAGACGAGCGTGGTGGAGAGCCGGAGGGCGGTTGCTGCGTTGATTCGGTTGCGTAGTTCCACGGCGGTGAGGGAGTCGAATCCCAGCTCGGAGAACGACCGGTCCGCGGCCACCGCCGCGGCGCTGTGCCCCAGTACGCCGGACACGGTGGCCCGCACGATGTCGAGCAGTCGCGCCTCCTGTTGGGTACGGGCGAGGCCGCTCAGCTCGTCCGCCAGGGACCGGGGCGCGTGCTGCGTACCGGCCGCCGCGCGGGTGGTGGGGCGTATGGCCCTGCGGACGAGCCCGCGGAACATCGCCGGGACCGTGGCGCCTTCGGAGTGAAGGGCAGTGGTGTTCAGCCGTGCCGGTACGAGTACCGGGCGGTCCGGGGTCGCCAGTGCCGCGTCGAACAGTGCCAGTCCCTCGTCGATGGTGAGCGGAGCGATACCGGTCCGGCCGAGGCGCGCGAGGTCCTGCTCACCGAGGGTGGTGGCCATTCCCTCGTCGTTCCAGAGTCCCCAGGCGAGGGAGGTGGCGGGGAGGCCGTGGGTGTGGCGGTGGTGGGCGAGGGCGTCGAGGTAGGTGTTGGCGGCGGCGT
>NZ_JBHVQS010000137.1:0-1426 GCF_042886435.1 Streptomyces sp. NPDC058000 | reverse complement strand
CTGGGCTAGCTGGATTCGAACCAACGCATGACGGAGTCAAAGTCCGTTGCCTTACCGCTTGGCTATAGCCCAAAAATGGTGGAGGGGGGCAGATTCGAACTGCCGAACCCTGAGGGAGCGGATTTACAGTCCGCCGCGTTTAGCCACTTCGCTACCCCTCCGTATTTTTTTGAAAAACAGTGCCGGCCAGAGGACTTGAACCCCCAACCTACTGATTACAAGTCAGTTGCTCTACCAATTGAGCTACACCGGCAAATGGTGGCTCGGGACGGAATCGAACCGCCGACACACGGATTTTCAGTCCGTTGCTCTACCAACTGAGCTACCGAGCCTTTATTTAAAATGGCGGTCCGGACGGGACTCGAACCCGCGACCTCCTGCGTGACAGGCAGGCATTCTAACCAACTGAACTACCGGACCATTTTTTGGTTGCGGGGGCAGGATTTGAACCTGCGACCTTCGGGTTATGAGCCCGACGAGCTACCGAACTGCTCCACCCCGCGATGATCAAATTAATGAAAGATATATGGCGGAGGAAGAGGGATTCGAACCCCCGCGGGCTTTGACACCCCTGTCGGTTTTCAAGACCGATCCCTTCAGCCGGACTTGGGTATTCCTCCGTATAAGTGGTGGACCTTGTAGGACTCGAACCTACGACCGGACGGTTATGAGCCGTCTGCTCTAACCAACTGAGCTAAAGGTCCAATGGTAGCGGCGGAGGGGATCGAACCCCCGACCTCACGGGTATGAACCGTACGCTCTAGCCAGCTGAGCTACACCGCCAAAAAACAATTAAAATCAAGTGGAGCCTAGCGGGATCGAACCGCTGACCTCCTGCGTGCAAGGCAGGCGCTCTCCCAGCTGAGCTAAGGCCCCAAAATGGTCGGGAAGACAGGATTCGAACCTGCGACCCCTTGGTCCCAAACCATGTGCTCTACCAAGCTGAGCTACTTCCCGATTTCAAAAGTATTATGGCGCGCCCGAGAGGAGTCGAACCCCTAACCTTTTGATCCGTAGTCAAACGCTCTATCCAATTGAGCTACGGGCGCAATCAATTTCACAATATCCCGTTGGGATAAAATGGAGCGGAAGACGGGATTCGAACCCGCGACCCCCACCTTGGCAAGGTGATGTTCTACCACTGAACTACTTCCGCGTTTGGCAATGCGGATGAAGGGACTTGAACCCCCACGTCTGTAAAGACACTAGATCCTAATTCTAGCGCGTCTGCCAATTCCGCCACACCCGCGTGAAAAACATGGTGAGCCATGAAGGACTCGAACCTTCGACCCTCTGATTAAAAGTCAGATGCTCTACCAACTGAGCTAATGGCTCGCTCTAAAAGTGATTCAAAATTTTTAAATAAAATGGCTGGGCTAGCTGGATTCGAACCAACGCATGACGGAGTCAAAGTCCGTTGCCTTAC
>NZ_JBHVQS010000136.1:0-1676 GCF_042886435.1 Streptomyces sp. NPDC058000 | reverse complement strand
ATCGGGGAGATCGCCTCGACCCTGGGGGACCCCGTCAAGCAGGGCATCATCCGCCCCGACGGCACCGTCACCGACCCGGGTGACGGCTACGTTGCCGATATCACCTCCCGGATGCGGTCCTGGGCCGGGGAACCCCTGGGCACCGACCTGGACAACTACCCCGACGATACGCGGATCATCATCCGGGTGGAACACCCCGCGTCCGGGGCGCAGCTTCGCATCACGGATGTCGATGGCCGCCGGGTTCAGGCCTTTGTCACCAACCGCCCCGGCCATGCCAACCGGCTCGACGTCCTGCACCGCGGCAGGGGCAGGTGCGAGCAACGGATCCGGGACCTGAAAGACTGCGGGTTGGGGAAACTCCCGCACGAGAGTTTCCGGATGAATCAGACGTGGTGTCATGTGGCGGTCCTGGCAATGAGCCTCGTCACCTGGGCGGGGTTGGTCACCGCTGCCGGCAGTACCGCGGCACAGCAACGGCGGTCGCGGTGGTGGGTATGGGAACCGAAGACGCTGCGGGCGAGGATGTTGTCGATCGCCGCGATCGTGGTGCGTCACGCAAGGCGGGTCAGCCTGCGCTTCGATCAGGCTGCGCCGCATCGGCAGCTCCTGGCCACATCCAGCCGCACGCTTTCGTCACTGCAGCCCTGAAGTTCCCCTACGATCTCATACCGGACCCTGGTTTCCCGGCCCAGTACCCGCCGGGACTCCGCCGACCCTGCAGCCGGTCACCCCCGTGCTGAGGACTGGAGACAAGACCCGTGAAAAATCCGGGCTAGGGGTCTCTACACTGAGGGACGCCTCAATGCCGACTACTTTCTCGGCAGTGCAGGACCGATTCGTGAGTTACTCCGTGCTGGAATCGGGCACACCCTCGTGGACATCCGCAGCCTTGGTAGTGCATATGCGCCAAGCAGGTTTAAGCGAACTTACGCGGTTGATGGAGAAGACTTCGTGCCGTACCTCCGGCCTTACGACGTCTTTGAATATCTCCCACCTGAGGCAGACCGACTCTCAGTCACGCGCACCGCGAGGCTTGAGGATTACCTGATCCAAGAAGGCGACATCCTCCAGACCTGCTCTGGTCGGAATTTGGGCCCGGTAACCATCGCGGACTCTTATCTGACCCAATCCGCGCTCTCGCACGACATGATTAGAATTCGGGTAGAGGATCTATCGGACCGGTACTATCTTCTGGCCTTTCTACGTAGTCGCGCTGGACAGCATTTACTGGCTCTTCACGATTTAGAGTGCGTTGATCCGGGTGTGCAGCTGGCCGGAGTGGATCAGGGATCCGCAAGATGTAGTGGTTGAGGTTCCGGAAACCCAGGGCGATGCCGCGTAGGTGCTCGAGCCGGCCGTTGATCGCCTCGACCGGGCCGTTGGACGCCCCGATGTCGAAGTAGGCGAGCACATCTTCCCGCCGACGCCACAGGGTTCTCCCGAGTTGAGCCAGCTCCTCCAGACCTTTCGGCAAGCCTGTGCGCAGGGTGTTGATGATCCGGTCCATCAACTTCTTGCCCCCCGAGTTCTTCGGATGCCCGTACGCCTGGATCACGTCCTGTGAGAGCATCCACGTCACCTCCAGGGCCACGTAGTCGTCATCGGTGGCCCACAGCATGTCCAGTCGCTGTTTCTGCCGCTGGACCTGACCCCTGGGGGTGTCCCCCGTACCT
>NZ_JBHVQS010000135.1:0-1773 GCF_042886435.1 Streptomyces sp. NPDC058000 | reverse complement strand
CAATGCCACGAAGTTAAGCGGCCGTTGGCGGTGTCAAGCGGTTCGGGGAAGTTGATGTAGAAGAGCGGGGCCCCGCGTAGGACGGATGTCGACCAAGACCACGTCCTTGTACGAAGGAGCCCCGCTTGCTGGTTCAGTCTGGCATGTCCCGCCTCGGTCGGCACGGGAGCCAAGAGGTTTTTGCACCTGGGCATTTGGGAGAGTTGACGCAGGTCGTGCCGCTGGAGCTGGTGGACGCGGTTCTTGAGGAGACCGGAGCGCGGGAACAGCGGCTGCGATGTCTTCCCTCCCGGGTCGGGGTGTACTTCGTTCTGGCTTTGGGGTTGTTCGAGCATCTCGGCGCCCGTCTTGTGTGGACCAAGCTGGTCGCGGGGCTGACCGCCCGCGTCCCCGAGCCTTCCGAGAAGGCGCTTCGTGACCTGCGCCGACGGATCGGACCGGCTCCGATCAAGCGACTGTTCGAGGTATTGGCGGGGCCGCTGGCTCAGCCGTCCACTCCTGGCGTGAGTTACCGACGCTGGCGGACGGTCGCCTTCGACGGGTGCAGCAGCCTGATCGTCCCCGACCAGGAACGGAACTGGTCCTGGCTCGGCCGCCCCGCCAGCCGGCTCGGCCAGGCGGGATATCCCAGGTTGATGCTGATGACACTGTGCGAGACCGGAACCCGCGGCCTGATCGGGGCAGTCTTCGGCCCCGTGGCCAAGGGCGAGCCGTATTACGCACAGCAGCTGACTTCGAAGTTGACTCCGGACATGCTGCTCCTGGCGGACCGTGCCTTCCACACCAACGATCTGCTCGCACAGATCGCCCGCCGCGGCGCACAGTTCCTGGTGCGCTGCACCAGTCGTCGGCACCCGCCGATCCTGGCCCTGCTGCCCGACGGCTCCTACCTCACACGCATCGCCGGCCTCACCCTGCGCGTCATCGAAGCCGAGATCCGCACCCGCACCGCCGACGGCAGCACCTTCGGCGAGAGCTACCGGCTGCTGACCACGCTCACCGACCACCGCACCGACCCCGCCCACCAGCTCGTCCGCCTTTACCACGAGCGATGGGAGATCGAGTGCGCCTACCTGGCACTGCGTCACACACTCCTCAAGGGCCGCGTCCTGCGCTCGAAGGATCCTGCCGGACTCACCCAGGAAGTATGGGGACTTCTCACCCTCTACCAGGCCCTGCGATCCGTCATGGTCACGGCCGTGGAGACCCGGCCTGGCACCGACCCGGACCGCGCCGCCTTCACCATCGCCATGGAGGCCGCCCGCGACACCATCGTCCTCGCCACCCACCCGACAGCGCCCCGCGGACATGGTGCGCAGACGGACCTGGTCGGACGCATCGGCACCCGCCTCCTGCATGCCTTGCTCCCCAAACGCCGCGCACGGACCTCCACCCGCATCGCGAAGCGCGGAATCTCGCGCTACCACACCTGGAATCGCGATCAACGTCCCCGCGACAGCACGCCTATCACTGCCATGGACATCACGGTCCAGCCACCCGCTCTCCCGACCGCACAGGATCCGGCCCGGGAAGCCTCCAGCCCCTGGGACCGGCTCTGCCAGATCCTCGCCGCGCACGCCAACCAACCCATGCACGCCCACGACCTCGCCGATCACATGGGGCTCACGGCACCCCAATCCCGCAAGAACCTCGCTTCTCAGCTCTGCCTCTGGACCCGCAACAGCCTGCTAACCCGCACCGCGCCGAATACGTACAAGATCACGCTGCCCGACAATTTGACACCGCCAACGGCCGCTTAACTTCGTGGCATTG
>NZ_JBHVQS010000134.1:0-1777 GCF_042886435.1 Streptomyces sp. NPDC058000 | reverse complement strand
CGCCGTCACCGCCCGGCCCACCGTTCACGTGAGCTGGAAGGCCCCGTTCCTCGCGGCCTGGAGCCTCGCGAAGTTCCTCTACCGTGCCGCCCGCAGCACCGCCCGCTTCTACGGCGGCCGGGAGCTCCGGGGCCCCGCCCGCTCGACCGCGACGGCCTGGTCCGCCGGCACCCGGGTGCAGCGCGAGGACCAGGAGGACGCCGCCGCCATGGGCTCCGTTGCCTGGGCCCCGCCCCGCATCAGCCTGGTGAAGCAGCCCCGCCGCCAGCCGAGCCCCTGGGCCCGCAAGGCTGCCGCCTGGCTCCGGACCTACTCCGGCAAGGGCTCGCACACCCTCGACCGGGCCGTCGCCGCCCTGCGCTGGACCTTCCGCGCCGCCGACCGGGCCTCGGCTCTCGACCGCGCCGTCTGGCGTGGCCTGACCGCCGCGTACCGCACCACCGCCCCGATCCTGGGCAACTGGCCGTGCTGGCCCTACGCCGCCCGGGGCCTCGTCCGCGTGATCCTGACGGCCCTCCTGGTGTTCGCCCTGGTCCCGGCCTGGGACGTCTGGGCCGTCCTGGTCGCGGTCCTGGCCACCGCCGCCCTGGGCGCGCTCCTGCCCCGCATGGCCCCCATCCGGCCCGGCGACGACGTCGTCTATGGCCCCCGCCTCTGGGTCGTCCTCCGCGAGGACCTGAAGCTCCCCGATGAGGAGGAAGCCGCGGGCTGGCTCCAGCTCCCTGCCCGCCTGGACGCCGACGACGCCCGCATCGCCCTGCGCCTGCCCTGGACGTTCCGCGGCTCCGACATGGAGAAGGAGAGCATCACCGCGCTGATGAACTCCCGCCTGCCGGGGGAGTGGGTCGGCCGCTACAGCTTCCGGGGCGACCACGCCACCGCCGTCTACACCCACAAGCCCCCGCCCAAGCCGACGCCGCCGGCACCCGAGCCCCCGGCCGCCGTGAACATCTGGGATCCCAAGGTCCAGGAGATCCTTGCCGCCCTCGGCCCCGACGAGTTCTACCTCGGCCAGGACACTTTCGACCGGCCCGTCATCCAGAAGATGGCCGACGAACAGAACTCCTGGGCGCTTTCCATCGGGTCCGGTGGTGGAAAGTCTGCATTCCTCCAGTGGCTCGCCGTACAGATGCTCATGAAGCGCGGAACCATCGTCGTCATCGACCCGAAGATGGTCTCTCTGACGCCGCTCATCGGCATTGAAGGCGTTCACGACTACATCAACCCCCGCGCACCCCTGGACATGCGAGCCAGCCTCGAATGGGTCGCGGATGTTCTCGACGCCCGGAATTTCGAGAAGAAGAACGGTATCCGTACCGCTTTCCCGCCGCTTTACGTCTTCCTGGAGGAATCGAACCACCTCGCAGACGTCCTCAAGGAACAGCACTCGGCGGACAAGAAAACCGGAGAGTCGGCGGCCGATCCTGTATGGCGCGACGTCGCATCAATTCTCCGCCTCGGCCGAGAAGTGAACGTCCACATCATCGCTGTATTCCAGGACCTGAAAGACAACCAATTCGGCGGAGTCTCCCTCTCTCCGCTCTTCCCACTGAAGTTCCTCGGCAGCTACACCGAAAACCAGTGGAAGCGCATTATGGGCTCCCGCACCGAAATGCCTGCCATCCAGAAAAAGGCGGGCCGAATGGTCTTCGCTCTGGACACAGGAGAGATCACCCGAATTCAGACCCCGTACGCCCAGTGGAATCCGGAACTCACCAAGGACCAGAACCAGCAGGAGGCGTACCGGCTCCTCACGGCCTACTACAAGGAGCTGCGC
>NZ_JBHVQS010000133.1:0-1888 GCF_042886435.1 Streptomyces sp. NPDC058000 | reverse complement strand
CACCTGGACCCCCTACTTCAACCAGACACCCACCACCCCCGCCGACCTCCCCACCTACCCCTTCCAACGCCAGCGCTACTGGCTCGACACCCCCACCCACCACTCCGACCCCGACGGCCTGGGCCTCGATCGCAGTACGCATCCGATCCTGGGCACGTCGGTCCAACTGCCCCATGGTGAAGCCCTGTTCACCGGACGTATCTCGCTCCACGAACACCTGTGGCTGGCCGACCACTCCGTCGTCGGGACGGCGCTGCTCCCCGCCACCGCGATCATCGAGTTGGCGGTCTGGGCGGGAGCACAGAGCGGCTGCGACGTGTTGGACGAGTTGACCCTCGCTGCTCCGCTCGCGTTGCCTGAGATCGGCGGGGTGCAGATGCAGCTCCACGTGGGTCAGGCCGGTCGGGACGGGCGGCGGACGGTCGAACTGCGGTCGCGGCCGGCCCGCACCGCATACGGCGAAGCAACTGCGGTTGCGGCTGCGGCTGCGCCGGATGAGGAGCGGCCCTGGACGACCCACGCGACGGGATACGTGGCCCCGACGGAAGCCGTCGACACCCCGCTGCACGGTCGCTCCCTCGGGGATGACGCGCCTGCGGCGCTCGTATGGCCGCCCGCGGATGCCACTGCGATCGACCTGACCGATGGTTACCGGCGCCTGGCCGAGGGGGGTTACGGCTACGGACCCGCCTTCCAGGGCCTGCGTGCAGCTTGGCGGCACGCGGCCGGACTCTCCGCGGAGATCGTTCTCCCGACCAGCCTTCAGGAAGCCACCGAGCGCTTCGCCCTTCACCCCGCGCTCCTCGATTCCGCTCTGCACGTCCTTGCCTTGGACGGGCTGACGGACGGCGACGGCAACGGGTCGGGAGCGGCCGAAATGCGGCTGCCCTACGCCTGGGCAGGGGTGCGGCTGCACACCGCAGGCGTCGTCGGCGCCACCCTGCGCGTCCACTTGTCGGCCGCGGGGCCCGAGACATACCGGCTGACGGTCACGAACGAGGACGGCACGCCGGTCGCGGAGGCAGCGGGCGTCGTCGTACGCGGTACGACCCGGGGACAGCTCACGGCGCTGCTGGACGGCCAGACCGCGCGCTTCCGGGAGCAGCACCGGTCGCTGTTCCAACTCGACTGGGTTCCGCTGCCGGCAGCCGCCTCCGGCGATGGTCGGGGTGCGGATCCCGACGGACCTTCGTGGGTCGTCCTCGGCGAGGGGCGGCCGGCCGAGGTGCTCGGGGTCGCTGCCGGCGTCAGGCGCCATCCGACGGTGTCGGCGCTGGCCGAAGCGGTCGTCTCAGGGACGAGCGCGCCCGAGTTCGCGGTGCTGCCGATCGCGGGTGGCACGCCTGGTCAGGGCGGTTCGGGAAGGGACACCGAAGTCGATACGGCGCAGCAGGCGCACGCCGTGACGCTGGGCTTGCACGCCCTGTTGCAGGACTGGTTGGCCGAGGATCGGCTCAGTCACGTCCGCCTCGCAGTCGTCACCGCTGGAGCGGTTGCCGCTACGCCCGACGACACCCTCGACGATCTGGCCGCCGCACCCCTGTGGGGCCTGATCCGCACCGCACAGACCGAACACCCCGACCGCTTCCACCTCATCGACCTCGACACCCCCGTCGACACCAGCACCAGCACCAGCACCAGCACCGAATCCAACCCGCACCTCGAAGAACTCACCACCGCCCTCGCCACCCACGAACCACAACTAGCCATACGTCAAGGCAAGTTGCTCGCCCCACAACTCACCCGAACCACCACCCCCTCACCATCGCCAGCACCCCCCACCACATCACCATCCACCCCCATCGACCCCAACGGCACCATCCTCATCACCGGCGGCACCGGATCCCTCGGCACCCACCTCGCCCGCCACCTCATCACCCACCACGGC
>NZ_JBHVQS010000132.1:0-2028 GCF_042886435.1 Streptomyces sp. NPDC058000 | reverse complement strand
GGCCAGGATCTTCGGGCTGGCGACCTGGGCCCCAACCTCGCGCATCTTTTGCTGGACGAGCGCGACACCGGTGTCGAAGAGTTCCGTCTTCGCGGTCACTCGGATCTCGCCGGTCTTGCCGTCGATCAGCTCGACCTTGTTGCCGGCGTCCTCAAGCGCCTTCCGTGCCTGCTCGTCCTGGACGAACATCGTGATGACCTTCGGCGCGCCGTCCGGCAGCTCGTCGAGCCTGAGCTTCAGCTCGGTGATCGCGCGGTAAGCCTCGGGGCCACCCTCGACGACGAGCGCGGTATCGACGACGTCGGGCACGATGCCGAACTGCCGAGCCAGCTCTGCGACCTTCTCAATCGGCAGCTTGTACATATCCGCGAGGGACTTCAGCCCACCCTCGATGTGCCCATATGCCTCGGCGCCGGTCATGCCGCTGACGGCAAGGTTCTTGAACTCACCTCCCAGGTCGATCAGGCTCTCGCGCAGCAACTTCGCGTTCGACTTGTCCGGGTTGAGGTTGTCGTTCAGGTCGAGCAGATCCTGACCGAGCCCGCCGATGGGATCAGCACCCTTCGCGGCCGCTTCCGCGATCTCGCGCACCGCTTCCGCAGTGGAGAACAGCGCGGCCTGAGAATCGGTCTCCAAGATGCCCAGTGCCCTCAGCACGGTCTCGAGTCCCGACAGCTTCTTGTTGCTGTCGCCCGCCGCACCGGCGATCTCCTGCAATCCAGCCGAGATCTCGGCCCCAACGGGACCAATCCGCTTCATAGCCTCCTGGAGCTGCTGGTACTCCGCACGCTGCTCGCGCAGCCACGACGCGGCAACCTCCCCATCGCGACCGGAGGCGATGAGCCGCTGGCTGAGCTTGACGTACTCAGCCTCGGACCCCGAGACCGCCCGACCGAGTTCCTCGTTCGAGATCTTCTGGCGCTCAAGGGTCCCGGCGACCGCCTCGCCCGAGTCCGCGAGCCGATCTTGTGCGACGGCGGCGTCGACTGTCTCGCCGCGTGTGATACCGATTGCGCGGCCGAACGCGTCGAGGACGGCGACAGACTGCTGCAGTCGACTCGTCGACGTCGTAGCGAGCGTCTGCTGCTCCTGACGCAGATCGCGCATATTCGCGACGACCTTCTCGAAGACTTCACCTTCATTGCCCGTGGCCATCGTCTTGAACAGTTCGGAGTGCGCTGTCGCGGAGCGCTGCGCCGAGTCGGACAGGATGCGGTTCTGGTTCGCGGCCGCCGCCACGCCCTTCTGGTAGTTGATGACCGCGAACGTCGCCGCCATCAATGCGACACCCCAAGGGCCGCCCAGGAATCCCGCAAGACTCGACCCTGCAGAGCGCATCGCGCCCAGCGCGGGGGTCACACCGACGCGGACCGCACGCGCGAATCCGCCCGCAGCAGTGGATGACCCGATGAACGCGTTCTGCATTCCGCGGATCGTCGACGAGTTGTTACCCAGCGCTCGCATTGCCGCACCAGTGACGCCGATCTGCGGCGCGAGCCTGGTGAAGTCGCTACGGATCGCGGTCACGCCGGCGCGCAGTCCTGCAGTGGCCCTGGTCGCCGATTGTGCTGCAGTGGTCACCGGCTGGATAGCGGATCCGACACGGCCGACGATCGACGGGATGGTCTTGAACGCCAGCCACGCCGCAGCGAGGGCGACGACTGCACCCTGGTTGTTCTCCATCAGGCTGGCGGTCACGTTCAGGGCGGGCACGAGCGTCGCATCAAGCACGCGTGCAGACGCCTCGAGCGTCGAGAGGAAGATCTCCCAGGTCGACACACCCAGTGCGGCAGAGGCCTTGCCGAGCGACGACACGATCGAGCTGACCGCCGGGGCGATGGACCTCCCCGTGTCGAGGACCTTGTCCATGACGGCACCGATGCGGTCCATCGTGGTCACGACGATGTCGGAGTTGCGGAACTCCTGGAATCCCTCGCGCGCAGACGATCCGAACCTGAGCAGTGCAGGGATGTACTTGCCCGTCAGATCCCGCTCGAAGCCCGCCATGACAGGCTTGGTCTTGGCATC
>NZ_JBHVQS010000131.1:0-2292 GCF_042886435.1 Streptomyces sp. NPDC058000 | reverse complement strand
GACAGCGGTTTCCGTCGGGGCCCGCCGCGCCTGCGCGGTGAAGGCCTCCGGAATGCTCATCTGGGGCGAGGTCAGTGGTCCGCAGTGCCCGAGAGAAGGGCCTTTCCCGTACGTCGCCTTTTGTGCGGGGGCGGTGGTGGGATCGCCGTCAGCGGCCTGAAGCGGCCCAGCTAAGGCTTCACTAGTCATGAGTCAACAGCCCCCGGTTTGAGATTTTCCATCGGCCCACTTCGGCGTTCGCCCGATGGGGAACCTATATCGAAGCGCGACGCAAAAGGAAGAGCCGCAGTGCGCCTTGCGTGCGGGCGGGCGTTACTTATGCCCGAATATGGCCGTTCGGCAACGTTGGTGCAAGTGCCACGAGTTGAGCGTAACTTCTGGCGAGGGGGATCGCGGCGGTCATCCTTTGGCTTGGGAAAATATTGCTTGACACCTCGGCTTCCGCCGTATCAGGATCATGAAAACGTCTGGCTCGGGCACATTTTCCGGCTCGGCTTCCGGCTTGCCTTTCGGCTTGATCGAAGACTCCATGACGCCATGTATTGCGCATTCCATAGACGGATTCTGATTATTACCCGTGACGGAGGAGCAAGTGGATGAGGCCCGTTGTGCCGGATGAGTTAGTCCAGGACGTGAAGGCCCTTTGGCTCGAAGTTCTCGGCGAGGGAGCGGACCTCGACCTCGGCTTTCTGGAGAACGGTGGGGACTCGTTCCACGCCGTTCTGTTCACCGCCCGGGTCTTCGAGGTGACCGGCCAGGAGATCGACTATCTGGACGTGCTTGAAGCGACCGGAGTCGAGGCGCTCTGCGCACTCGTTGTCGCCTCCACGCCCGGGCGTTGAGGCGACGATGTCCTCCGGTATGACATCAACTCCGCCCCGTGGCCCTTTAGTTCAGACGGTCCAGACGGTTTCGCTGCCTCGTCAGGCACTCAGGGGCAGCGAAGACCTCGGCCTGTTGACTCCGAGCCAGTCCGATCTCTATGTGGCGGACCGGGCCGCGGACGACCCCACGACCTATCACGTGGCCCTCGTCTACCGAGTCGAGGGTGCCCTCGACGATACGGAGCTGCGGGCGCGGTTCGAGCGGCTGCTTGCCGCGCACCCGATGCTGGCGGCGTGCGTGGTCGAGGGCAGTGAGGGGTGGTTCTTCGCTCCGGCGGAACGAGCTCCCTCCCTGCACGTCTCGTCGGTACCGATCGACCCCGAAAGCCCGCTGGCCGCCCGGCGCGTGCGTCAGGAGTGCCGACGCCCCATGGACCCGGCGCGTGGACCGCTGCTGCGCGTCGTGCTGCTGCGCTACCCGGGCCACCGCGCCGATCTCGTCGTCGTGGCCCACCATTTGGTCGTCGACGAACCGTCGGCCGAGCTGATGGCCCGCTGGCTGCTCGCGGGTGACGAGGCGGAGCCCGCGCAGACGTTCGCCGACTGGGGAACCGCCACAGCGGTCACGCCGGACCGGACCGAGCGCGCGGCCGCCCTGCGGGACGAGCTCGCGGCTGCCGATCTCGCTCCCGCGCTCGACTGGGCCGCACCCCCAGAGGAGGAAGTGGGCAGCGCCATATGCGGGTTGAGGCTGCACGAGGCGCTGTGGGAGCAGGTGCGGAAGCTGTCCGCCGAGCTCCGGATCACGCCGTACTCCTTCGTCGTCGCCGCCGCAGGGCTGGTCTTCGGCCGCAATGCCCGAGCCGCTCGCCCGGTCCTTGGTGCGACGGTCTCGCGCAGGACGCCACGGCACGCGGCGACGGTCGGGTACTTCAACTCCACCGTGCCGATCCCGCTCGGCTTCGACGAACAGCCCACGGTTGCCGACTTCCTGCGCCAGGCCCACGCGCGGTCCATGCGGGCCTACCGTGACGCGGATCTGCCGCTGTCCACGGTCCTGCCGAAGGGCGCCGGCGAAGGGCCCCGGCTCGTCGTGGTGCCCACCGCGCCACTTCCCGAGATCACGGCCGGGGGTGCGCGATGCACGCCGCACACCGACCTCGACCTCGGGACGGCGCAGTTCCCGCTCGCCCTCTATCTGCGCCAGGAGGCCGAGGGTCTGCACGGTCTGCTGCGGTACCAGCGTGGCAAGATCTCCGTGAGCGCAGCCGAGCAGTTCTGCCGCCAAGTGGACACCGTGGTCGCCGCGTTCGTGGCAGACCCGGACGCGGCACCGGGGGAGGTCGTCACGGTACCGCGGCTTTCGGAAGCCGGTCAGGGGCTGACGACCGCACCTGTGGTGCAGGACCTCTCCATTCCGGAGCTCTTCGCGCGGCAGGTCGCCCGCGATGCCGGGCGGGTTGCCGTT
>NZ_JBHVQS010000130.1:1630-2892 GCF_042886435.1 Streptomyces sp. NPDC058000 | reverse complement strand
TATCACCTTTAGCATTGGTGAGCAATTATATTTCCACCCCCCATTTTCCTGTGAATATTACCTTAAATCTCCTCACCTTTACCTTAAATTACCTCACCCAAGCACCTTAAATTATATCACCTTTACCTTAAATTCCCTCACCTATACACGTGTAACGCATTGTTTTTAATCAGGAATTTCGACCCTAAAACAAGTATTAAAAACAAGATCTTAAAAACAAGATCTAAAAACTTAACGGCGAGCCTGTGGATAACTTGGGGTGCTGAAAATAAAAATCCAATAAAAACAATGTGTTGAAAAAAAATCAGGATTGAAGATTCCGAATACTCCCCTTCCAACCCTGTGGAAATCCAGTATTCATGCGGGTTCAGCGCATATCACCTACCGAAAAACCGTGCGTATGTGCTCAACCTGGCGACGGATTCACTTCCGCTTCCTCGCCCACTCGCTCGCTAACGCTCGGTCGCTGGGGCTGCGGCGAGCGGACGATACAATCACTGTCCTGGCAGCGCCTCCAGCTCGTTAATCAGCGGCAGTATGCGCGTCACATCAGCCTGTCGTGTCACCTCTGCCTTCAGGAACTGGAGTAACCAGGCACGCAACTGCACCTCCTCCGGCTTTCTGACCTTTGCCAGCAATGCTGCACCCACAATGACCTTCTGCGCTGTGTCCAGACTCCTGCTCTTCGCCTTCAGGCGCTGTAATCTGGCCTCAGCATCAGCAATCTTCTGTTCGAGTGTTCTGCTCATGATGTAACTCCGTGCGCGATGAAAAATCGCATTTTAGCGCGTCACTGGTAGTTTAAAAACTGAGCTGGCATAATGCACGGAAAATCACGAAGTGCGCACTTATACAATCTCCACTCCGTTTCGATTGTGTGCGCCCTGCGGGGCTGAAAGAAAACTACAAAAAGGCATTACGGCAGAAATGGCGATTTATCATCTCAGCATGAAAATTATCTCCAGAAGCAGCGGCTACAGCGCCGTAGCTTCCGCTGCCTATCGTTCCGGTTCACTGATGCTTGATGAGCGTACCGGACTGACTCACGACTACACCCGCAAAAGCGGTGTGGCTGAAGCTGTGATTCTGACCCCCGCGACAGCCCCTGCCTGGTGTACGAACCGTGCCGAACTCTGGAATGCCGTTGAGAAGGCCGAACGCCGGAAGAACTCACAACTTGCGCGGGAAATTGAACTCGCCATCCCCCGCGAACTACCGCAGGATGCCGCACGGGAAACCGTTCTCGCCTTTGTCAGAGAAAA
>NZ_JBHVQS010000130.1:0-1620 GCF_042886435.1 Streptomyces sp. NPDC058000 | reverse complement strand
GCCATCACATGGATAAAACAAATCCCCATGCGCACATCATGCTGACCACGAGGGCTGTCGGACCTGCTGGGTTCGGCGGAAAGGTCAGGGACTGGAACGACCGGACACATGCCGAGACGTGGCGTGCATCATGGGCTGACCATGCGAACAGGGCACTGGCGAACGCCGGTTATCAGGAAGAGATAGACCATCGTTCATACGAGCGACAGGGGCTTGAGAAAACGCCTGGTATTCACCTCGGAAAGTCTGCCTGTGCGATGGAAACACGCGGTATCGAAACAGAACGCGGCGAACAGAATCGTCTGATTAACAGGCTTAACCTGGAAATACAGATTTCCCGCACTGAACTCAGGAACAGCGGGCTGACAGAGCCTGCCCGCCGTGTGGCTGACCTTCTGAATATCGTGCTTCCTGACAACGCAACTTCGTACACACTACGTGACATCATCGAAGCGTTGCCGAAGGACAGTAATGCGGCATGGAAACTCACCAGTAATGCCATGTCGATGATGGCAGATATGCAGGCGACGCGCAGACGCTGGGAAGAGCTGAACACCGAACGAAAGGAAGCGATGAGCCATGCTGCCAGCCTGAAAAAATCATCGCCGTTTTCGTCCGGTTTTTCCCGTATTCCCCTGATGCAATGGGCGGCACCGGAATACCGTAGCGAACAGGGAAAAATCCAGTCGCTGAGCCAGCAAATGGAAAAATTGCGACAGCATTACCGGAAGGTGGAGAAACAGGACATTCCCGCGAGTCAGACGGCATTTGAAAAACAGTGGCAGCAGTGGGGGGCATCCGGCCTTGCAGCTCTCAGAGTCCAGTTGCTTAAAC
Organism: Streptomyces sp. NPDC058000; assembly: GCF_042886435.1. Taxonomy (NCBI): domain Bacteria; kingdom Bacillati; phylum Actinomycetota; class Actinomycetes; order Kitasatosporales; family Streptomycetaceae; genus Streptomyces; species Streptomyces sp. NPDC058000. Next base: position 786 of record NZ_JBHVQS010000130.1, on the reverse strand, counting down.
GTGAAGAGGAATTGCGCCGGAAGGAGCAGGAGGATACAGAACGTAGTCGCGCGGAGCGACGAGCGGAACAGCTCAGGAAAAATGACAATGCCGTTATGGATTCAGGGGTACTGAGCGCAGTCGTTACGGGGTATGGCGAGGCCCCCATGCCTGGTAACGGGGAAATGACCTGTTACCTTCTGCTTCACAACCGGAACGGAGAATACACGCTCTGGGGGAACGAGCTGGAGAAATACCGCACCAGAATCTTTGAGCGTGTTGATTTAATGCGTGACAGGAGTGGTTATATCTGTGACCGAAGCGAAATCGGTCAACATCCACCACTGCAACGTGTTTATTCCTCTGCGACCTTTGAGCAACTTCTGACGCAGGTTTGCCAGACATGGCCGCAATATACCCGCAATCTCCGCCAGCCGAAGACATGGCCGGAGTCTTTCTGTCTTGGAGAAGACCGCCAGCCAGCCATGCCATCACTGGCAGCAAGGAAGGTGGATTTTACGCAGGGACGTCTGCTACCGACGCTGATGCCGGTAATGAGTTCTGTCGACCGGGAAACCCGCCAGCTTCAGCTTTTGCTGGTCATGGGCGTGGATGACTCTCTGGGCGGTGTTGTCCGGCTTAATGGTACGCTGTATCCCGCGTTTGCCGTTCCCTCAGCCGATAACAGCCAGCTGGTCATCAGTGCACTGACCGATAAGGGGTTACGGTATGCAGGGTATGGTGTTGCCGTAAATCACGATGCAGACAGCCACATATCACCTGCGCCGGAACTTATGGAGTTTCATC
>NZ_JBHVQS010000129.1:0-3674 GCF_042886435.1 Streptomyces sp. NPDC058000 | reverse complement strand
GCCGGGGCGGGATTTTCCCCCCGCATTGGGCACACGTATCCGTCATTCGTTCACGGCATCCTTCGCCTCGGCCTGGTCTGCCAGCCCCTCCAACGTCTGGGCAATGAAGGTCAACGTGTCTGCATCGAGCTGCCAATCACGCTCATGCACCGCGTCTAAATCGCTATCCCCAGACCGGCCGATCTGCTCTAAAAACTCCACGACTTGAGAGAGAACATGCGCACTCTCCCGTGCCCGGATAGCCACGTCCAGAGGGTCTGCTGCGCCAAGATCGTTCAGGATTGCGCCGGTTTCTGAGGTCAAAGGTCCGTGAGTCATGCCCCCATTATAACGAACGTTCGTTATAAATGTCGGACTTTCGACCACTTCCACTCCGCCGAAGCGCGTCACGCAGCGCATCTCGAATGCGCCCTAGAAGGATCTCCGGGACGCAAAAGTGGCTCAACCTGCGCCCTCGCGGGGCCCCTTGTCGGGAAAGACATCAGCCGGTAGCAAATATGAAGATGTGAATTTTGGGGAGCCGCTGAGGGGATTGTCGCGCCCCCGTTTTCGCCGTTTTCCGCACTATTTTTGCACGCTAAAACGCGCTGACCTGCGAAGCAGCACTTTAGTGCATGAGGTGTGTGGTTAGTTTTCCCCTCGGAGAGGGCGAGCGCGCGAAGCGCTTTAGGCGATGGATGATTTTCCTTCCTGAGCAAGTGAGCGCGCAGCGGTCACGCGCTAGCCCGTGGCAAGAAATGCGCTGTGCGCGTTTTTAAGCGATTAAAGCCCCGGGAGGCGACCAAGTCCCCACACGAACCGTCTCAAGCGCCCTACGGCGCTCCTGGGCGCTATGCGCGCCCCCTTCCCGACTGACGGGCGGGGAGCAAGTGACACCTGCGTCGCCGAGCGCGGTGTGGCCACGCGCCTCGCTTACGGCATGACCCGTCTCGAAAGTCGCCGGGAGAAAAATAAAAACCCCTCTCCCCGACACGGTGTAAACATTGTTTACACCTACCGAAGCGAGAGGAAACTTTTCATGGCCACCAACCAGAAGAACCCCGCCGGACGCGGCCCCGTGGTCTCCGTGCGCCTAGAGCCGGAGCTGATCGAGCGCCTGGACGCGCTCGCCGAGCGCACCAAGCGATCACGTGGAACCTATCTCCGCATGGCGCTGTGGGCGGCGCTGCCGGAGCTGGAACGGATCCACTGGGAGCAAGCTGCCGCCGATTTCGAGGAGCTAGCGATCAAGGATGCGTTCGAGGAGATCACCCAGCAGCTGATGGACGAAGCCAGCAAGCTCCGGAAGTCTGACTGAGGGAAAAGTTAAACAACGGTCTGTTTGTTAGACGCTCCAGCCATGATGTTTTTAGAAGCAGTAAGTGATCTTTTACTGGCTGGCGCGGGCGGATTCTTGGGTAGCCTCTGGGCTGACCCAGAGCGAACGATTGAATCGTGGCGAGCGTTCCTCCGCAGGGACGAGGACGAGTAGCCAGCCGTCAGTGGCGGAGAGTTCCACAGTTGCAGCTGTCCGCCCTGACCGCCAGGCACTTTAAGTCAGACTCCCGCTATGAGTTATTTATTTGAGGCAGTAGCTGGAGTAGCAGTTGCAACCCTGAGTGGGTTCCTGGGAGCGTTCGTTGCAGACCCAGAGCGAACGGTGAGTTCATGGAGAAAGTTCATACGCAAGGAAGAAGATGAGTAGAGCTTCAGGGACCGACCGCTACCCCTACGGGGTGGGAACCGTTATCTGCTGACGGCTCCGCCAATTAATTTTCAGGCACTTGGTCGGCCACGTATCCGGGAGATTCCTAGAGCTTTTCTCAGCTCATTGACGCGCCTCACTGACAGGCCTAGCTCCGTTGCGACTTCTTTGCTTGTGGGGTCATAACCGTGGCGCTTGCACTCGGAAACGTAAGCCAGGACCCGGCCTTTGTTCTCGTCTGTGCTGAATGTACGTAGCTCGTTTGCTCGGGCTAAACGCTCCCGAGTCTGGCGAGCGTAGTCGCTTTCTGGGTCCGCCCATCTGCGTGCATTCGAGGTGGCTGCGCCTCTGCGTCCCATGGTGGCCAGGGCTTTCCTGCCCCGGCTGCTCTGGGTCTGTGTGCTCCTGGCGCTCACCGTGGGCTGGCCTTTAGCGACGTAGGCGCGCACACGACGGGCCATCGTCTGACGATCACGCATGGCAGGCAGATCCGGCTCACGCCCATCAGCCCCCACCGCCTGGGCGACGTTGTAGGCACGCTCATACGCATCGATGATCTTGGTGTCTTTCAGGCGTTCACCTGCGGCTTTAAGCTGATACCCCACGGTCAACGCATGGCGAAACGCCGTCTCATCACGCGCTGCACGCCCCTCTGCGGCCCACAACACCCGCACCCCGTCAATGAGATCACCTGCTGCCTCCAGCGCCGTAGGCAGCGTGGCGTCGTCCGCGCCAAGCGCTTTGGCCTCTGCGGTGGCTTTCCTCGCGGCTTCGATCCGTGCCCGACCGCTGGAAAACTCCTGGTGAGCAGTGCTATCTGGCTTTTTTGATCCGGTCATCGTGCGGGCTACCTCCATCAGCTCAGCAAGCGTATCGACTCGATTGTGCTGGCAGTGCCAGGAGTACGCGGTCGGATCATCAGAGACATGCAGCGGCCACCGGCTCAACCGGTGGGAAAATGCCTGGTCAGCGCCGAACACACGGGTCATTTCCTCGGTGGTGGCCGCTAGCAGGCGGGTGTTCGGACTGGTGGTGCCCTCGGCGGCGAACACCGGGTCAATGCACCAGATGAGCTGGCACTTTCCCGACAACGGGTTCACCCCGATCCAGGCCGGCGCTTTCTCCACCAGTGCCCAGCGCTCCAAGGTGGCGTAGACCTGCGGGTGAAGGTGCTCGATGTTCCCGCCGGCCTGGTGGCTGGGGATGTCGATGTCTAAGACCAGCACCGCTGAGCGCTGCGGGTGGGTCAGGGCGACGTACTGGCACCGGGAAAGCGACCGGGTGCCGACTCGGTGCAGCTTGGGGCGGGTTTCTCCGGTCTCGGGGTCTTTGACCCAGGCCGCGGAGAAGTCCCGGGTGGGGCACCCGTGAAACATGCTGCGATCTAAATGGGCCAGGAACTCGGTGGCGTCTTGGTGGTTCCAACCCCGGGAGCGTAAAGCCAGCTCAGGGTGGGTGTCGAACAGATCCGTGGAGTAATTCCACGCATCTGCTGTGTATGTGCCTGGCGAATCCGCTAAGGTCATTTTTGAGTGCTTTCTCCCAGCTGATGACTGGGGGTTAGCCGACGCCTCGACAGTTACAGCTGTCGGGGCGTTCAACATTTTTCAGGTATTGGTGCAGCTTATCGTGTCTTGGGAGCGAAGGAGCGTTTAACTGCTCGACGGGTTTTCCGATTGGAAGACGATGCCGGGGCAGCGCCTTGTTGAGCCGCGTTCACCAGGGCGGATGCGGCATTAACCAGCGGGCGCAGCGAGGCTGGCACGTCCCCTCGATCGCGGATGATCCGGGTGGTGGCCTCCAGCTCCTGGACGATCTCGGCCAAGGTTTCTTGCGGGGTTTTCAGATCGAGTGCGGCCTGGAGACGTGCGGCTTCGACCTCCTGGGCGTGGCGCTGGCGCGCGCGTTCGCGGCTCGCTGCCGCCCGACAAGCATCCGAGCAATACTTTGCCCTGCGTCCGCGTGGGTCAGGCCGTGGCGGGATTTCCCC
>NZ_JBHVQS010000128.1:0-3973 GCF_042886435.1 Streptomyces sp. NPDC058000 | reverse complement strand
ACACAGTGGACGCGAGCAACTGAGGACAAGCCCTCGGCCTATTAGTACCAGTCAACTCCACACCTTACGGCGCTTCCATATCTGGCCTATCAACCCAGTCATCTACTGGGAGCCTTACCCCATCAAGTGGGAGGGAGCCCTCATCTCGAAGCAGGCTTCCCGCTTAGATGCTTTCAGCGGTTATCCTTTCCGAACGTAGCCAACCAGCCATGCCCTTGGCAGAACAACTGGCACACCAGAGGTTCGTCCGTCCCGGTCCTCTCGTACTAGGGACAGCCCTTCTCAAGACTCCTACGCGCGCAGCGGATAGGGACCGAACTGTCTCACGACGTTCTAAACCCAGCTCGCGTACCGCTTTAATGGGCGAACAGCCCAACCCTTGGGACCGACTCCAGCCCCAGGATGCGACGAGCCGACATCGAGGTGCCAAACCATCCCGTCGATATGGACTCTTGGGGAAGATCAGCCTGTTATCCCCGGGGTACCTTTTATCCGTTGAGCGACGGCGCTTCCACAAGCCACCGCCGGATCACTAGTCCCTACTTTCGTACCTGCTCGACCCGTCAGTCTCACAGTCAAGCTCCCTTGTGCACTTACACTCAACACCTGATTACCAACCAGGCTGAGGGAACCTTTGGGCGCCTCCGTTACTCTTTAGGAGGCAACCGCCCCAGTTAAACTACCCACCAGACACTGTCCCTGATCCGGATCACGGACCCAGGTTAGACATCCAGCACGACCAGAGTGGTATTTCAACAACGACTCCACACCAACTGGCGTTGGCGCTTCAAAGTCTCCCACCTATCCTACACAAGCCGAACCGAACACCAATATCAAGCTATAGTAAAGGTCCCGGGGTCTTTCCGTCCTGCTGCGCGAAACGAGCATCTTTACTCGTAATGCAATTTCACCGGGCCTATGGTTGAGACAGTCGAGAAGTCGTTACGCCATTCGTGCAGGTCGGAACTTACCCGACAAGGAATTTCGCTACCTTAGGATGGTTATAGTTACCACCGCCGTTTACTGGCGCTTAAGTTCTCAGCTTCGCCAACCCGAAGATTGACTAACCGGTCCCCTTAACGTTCCAGCACCGGGCAGGCGTCAGTCCGTATACATCGCCTTACGGCTTCGCACGGACCTGTGTTTTTAGTAAACAGTCGCTTCTCGCTGGTCTCTGCGGCCACCCCCAGCTCAGACAGTAAATGCCATCACCGGAAATGGCCCCCCTTCTCCCGAAGTTACGGGGGCATTTTGCCGAGTTCCTTAACCATAGTTCACCCGAACGCCTCGGTATTCTCTACCTGACCACCTGAGTCGGTTTAGGGTACGGGCCGCCATGAAGCTCGCTAGAGGCTTTTCTCGACAGCATAGGATCATCCACTTCACCACAATCGGCTCGGCATCAGGTCTCAGCCTTAACGTGTGACGGATTTACCTACCACACGGCCTACACCCTTACCCCGGGACAACCACCGCCCGGGCTGGACTACCTTCCTGCGTCACCCCATCGCTTACCTACTACAAGTCTGGTCCGTCGGCTCCACCACTCCCCTTCACCCGAAGGATCCAGGACGGCTTCACGGACTTAGCATCGCCTGATTCAGTATTGGGCGCTCCAAAGCGGGTACCGGAATATCAACCGGTTGTCCATCGACTACGCCTGTCGGCCTCGCCTTAGGTCCCGACTTACCCTGGGCAGATCAGCTTGACCCAGGAACCCTTAGTCAATCGGCGCAAGAGTTTCCCACTCTTGTATCGCTACTCATGCCTGCATTCTCACTCGTGAACCGTCCACAACTCGTTTCCACGGCTGCTTCACCCGGCACACGACGCTCCCCTACCCATCACAACAGGCGTTAGCCCTCATGCTGCAATGACACGACTTCGGCGGTGTACTTGAGCCCCGCTACATTGTCGGCGCGGAATCACTTGACCAGTGAGCTATTACGCACTCTTTCAAGGGTGGCTGCTTCTAAGCCAACCTCCTGGTTGTCTCTGCGACTCCACATCCTTTCCCACTTAGCACACGCTTAGGGGCCTTAGTCGATGCTCTGGGCTGTTTCCCTCTCGACCATGGAGCTTATCCCCCACAGTCTCACTGCCGCGCTCTCACTTACCGGCATTCGGAGTTTGGCTAAGGTCAGTAACCCGGTAGGGCCCATCGCCTATCCAGTGCTCTACCTCCGGCAAGAAACACACGACGCTGCACCTAAATGCATTTCGGGGAGAACCAGCTATCACGGAGTTTGATTGGCCTTTCACCCCTAACCACAGGTCATCCCCCAGGTTTTCAACCCTGGTGGGTTCGGTCCTCCACGAAGTCTTACCTCCGCTTCAACCTGCCCATGGCTAGATCACTCCGCTTCGGGTCTTGAGCATGCTACTCCACGCCCTATTCGGACTCGCTTTCGCTACGGCTTCCCCACACGGGTTAACCTCGCAACATACCGCAAACTCGCAGGCTCATTCTTCAAAAGGCACGCAGTCACGACGCACCAAGCAAGCTTGATGCGCGACGCTCCCACGGCTTGTAGGCACACGGTTTCAGGTACTATTTCACTCCGCTCCCGCGGTACTTTTCACCATTCCCTCACGGTACTATCCGCTATCGGTCACCAGGGAATATTTAGGCTTAACGGGTGGTCCCGCCAGATTCACACGGGATTTCTCGGGCCCCGTGCTACTTGGGTGGTTCTTAAGCAAGCCGCTAATGTTTCAGCTACGGGGGTCTTACCCTCTACGCCGGACCTTTCGCATGTCCTTCGCCTACATCAACGGTTTCTGACTCGCCGACCGGCCGGCAGACCGATCAAAAGAACTCCCACAACCCCAACCACGCAACCCCTGCCGGGTATCACACGTGACTGGTTTGGCCTCATCCAGTTTCGCTCGCCACTACTCCCGGAATCACGGTTGTTTTCTCTTCCTGCGGGTACTGAGATGTTTCACTTCCCCGCGTTCCCTCCACACTGCCTATGTGTTCAGCAGCGGGTGACAGCCCATGACGACTGCCGGGTTTCCCCATTCGGACACCCCCGGATCAAAGCTCGGTTGACAGCTCCCCGGGGCCTATCGTGGCCTCCCACGTCCTTCATCGGTTCCTGGTGCCAAGGCATCCACCGTGCGCCCTTAAAAACTTGGCCACAGATGCTCGCGTCCACTGTGCAGTTCTCAAACAACGACCAGCCACCCGTCACACACCCACAAGGGATGCTTCACCGGGGCCGGCATCGCGAAGGTTCAGACCGTAGTCCGCACCCTCAGACACCCAACAGCGCGCCCAACACGACCAGCCGAGACTTACGTTCCACGCCGAAGCAGTACTAGCAAACCCAACCCATCGTGCCGAATAGTCAACGTTCCACCCATGAGCAACCAGCATCAGACACTCGCCGATGTACTGGCCTCTGACCAAGCCGAAGCCCGGTAAGAAGTGCTCCTTAGAAAGGAGGTGATCCAGCCGCACCTTCCGGTACGGCTACCTTGTTACGACTTCGTCCCAATCGCCAGTCCCACCTTCGACGATTCCCTCCCACAAGGGGTTGGGCCACCGGCTTCGGGTGTTACCGACTTTCGTGACGTGACGGGCGGTGTGTACAAGGCCCGGGAACGTATTCACCGCAGCAATGCTGATCTGCGATTACTAGCAACTCCGACTTCATGGGGTCGAGTTGCAGACCCCAATCCGAACTGAGACCGGCTTTTTGAGATTCGCTCCACCTCGCGGTATCGCAGCTCATTGTACCGGCCATTGTAGCACGTGTGCAGCCCAAGACATAAGGGGCATGATGACTTGACGTCGTCCCCACCTTCCTCCGAGTTGACCCCGGCAGTCTCCTGTGAGTCCCCATCACCCCGAAAGGCATGCTGGCAACACAGAACAAGGGTTGCGCTCGTTGCGGGACTTAACCCAACATCTCACGACACGAGCTGACGACAGCCATGCACCACCTGTACACCGACCACAAGGGGG
>NZ_JBHVQS010000127.1:0-5240 GCF_042886435.1 Streptomyces sp. NPDC058000 | reverse complement strand
GCGGGGTCCGGCCGCTTCGCTTTCGCTTTTCGGCCTTTCCGACTTTATCAGATCCTTTTTCGCTTCCGGCCCGCTTCTCAGTGAGGCGCTACCGGTTCGAATTCGGTTCTGAATTCTGGTCGGAGGGGTTTGCCTTTCGGCTGATCCGACTTTATCAGATTGCTCTGGGTCGGAATTCCGCGGTCCGTGGGGAGCAGTCCGCACGCGCAGCGCGCGGTGCTTCCCGTTCTGGCGGAGCCTGAAACGTACTGGAGCGGGGCGCCCGATGCAAATCGGGGCGCCCCACTCCTACTTGAGGACCGTCGGACGGTCCGTCCGTCAGACCTCGACGACCACAGGGAGGATCATCGGGCGGCGACGGTAGTTGTCCGACACCCACTTGCCGACTGCGCGGCGGATCAGCTGCTGGAGCTGGTGGGGCTCGGCGATGCCGTCCTGGGCCGCCTTGGACAGTGCTTCTTCGATCTTGGGGACGACGGCCTCGAACGCCGCGTCGTCGATGCCCGAACCGCGGCCGTGGACGTTGGGTCCGCCGACGGTCTTTCCGGTGCTGCTGTCGACGACCACGAAGACCGAGATGATGCCCTCGTCGCCCAGGATGCGGCGGTCCTTGAGGTGCGCCTCGGTGACATCGCCGACCGAGAGGCCGTCGACGTAGACGTAGCCGGCCTGGATCTTGCCGGTGATCCTGGCGATGCCATTGACCATGTCGACGACCACGCCGTCCTCGGCGATGACGATGCGGTCCTTGGGGATGCCCGTCAGTGCGCCCAGTTCGGCGTTGGCGCGGAGGTGGCGCCATTCGCCGTGTACCGGCATGAGGTTCTTCGGCTTGCAGATGTTGTAGAAGTACAGCAGCTCGCCGGCCGAGGCGTGGCCCGAGACGTGGACCTTGGCGTTGCCCTTGTGGACCACGTTCGCGCCCCAACGGCTGAGGCCGTTGATCACGCGGTAGACCGCGTTCTCGTTACCGGGGATGAGCGACGAGGCCAGGATGACCGTGTCGCCCTGGACGATGCGGATCTGGTGGTCGCGGTTGGCCATCCGGGAGAGGGCGGCCATCGGCTCGCCCTGGGAGCCCGTGCAGACCAGCACCACTTCGTGGTCCGGCAGGTCGTCGAGGGTCTTGACGTCGACGACCAGGCCCGCGGGGACCTTGAGATAGCCCAGTTCGCGGGCGATGCCCATGTTGCGGACCATCGAGCGGCCGACGAAGGCGACCCGGCGGCCGTACTCGTGGGCCGCGTCGAGGATCTGCTGGATGCGGTGCACATGGCTGGCGAAGCTGGCGACGATGATGCGCTTGTCGGCGTTGGCGAACACCTGGCGCAGCACGTTGGAGATGTCGCGCTCCGGCGGGACGAAGCCTGGGACCTCGGCGTTCGTGGAGTCGGAGAGGAGGAGGTCGATGCCCTCCTCGCCGAGCTTGGCGAAGGCCGGGAGGTCGGTCAGTCGGCGGTCCAGCGGGAGCTGGTCCATCTTGAAGTCGCCGGTGTGGACGACCATGCCCGCGGGGGTGCGGATGGCGACCGCGAGGGCGTCGGGGATGGAGTGGTTGACGGCGACGAACTGGCACTCGAAGGGGCCCAGGCGCTCGCGGTCGCCCTCGGCGACCTCCAGCGTGTAGGGGCGGATCCGGTGCTCCTGGAGCTTGGCCTCGATGAGGGCCAAGGTCAGCTTGGAGCCGATCAGCGGGATGTCCGGCTTCTCGCGGAGGAGGTAGGGGACGCCACCGATGTGGTCCTCGTGGCCGTGCGTGAGCACGATGCCGTCGATGTCGTCGAGGCGGTCCCTGATGGACGTGAAGTCCGGCAGGATCAGGTCGATTCCGGGCTGCTCCTCCTCGGGGAAGAGCACTCCGCAGTCGACGATCAGCAACCGGCCGTCGTACTCGAAGACCGTCATGTTGCGGCCGATCTCACCCAGGCCACCGAGGGGGGTGATGCGCAGGCCGCCCTTGGGCAGCTTCGGCGGGGCGCCGAGCTCAGGATGCGGATGACTCAAAAGACTCTCCTCACCATGCGCGCCACGCTGCCGTCGAGGCACGTGGCGCGCATGACATTCGTGCACTTGCTATGTGGCGGTTGGTGTTGGTCCGTATTCAGTTATGAAGTCTGTGTTTAGAGCTGTACCCCGCCGGCGGCGAGATCGCGCTTGAGCTGTTCGGTCTCCTCGGGCGAGAGATCGACCAGCGGCAGCCGCAGCGGACCGGCGGGCAGGCCCTGCAGGCCGAGGGCGGCCTTGGTCGTGATCACGCCCTGGGTGCGGAACATGCCGGTGAAGACGGGCAGCAGCTTCTGGTGGATCTCCGCGGCCTTGGTGACGTCGCCGTTGAGGTGGGCGTCCAGCAGGGCGCGCAGCTCGGGCGTGACGACGTGCCCCACGACGGAGACGAAGCCGACGGCGCCGACCGAGAGCAGCGGGAGGTTGAGCATGTCGTCGCCGCTGTACCAGGCCAGGCCGGAGCGGGCGATGGCCCAGCTGGCGCGCCCGAGGTCGCCCTTGGCGTCCTTGTTGGCGACGATCCGCGGGTGCTCGGCGAGCCGGACCATGGTCTCGGTGTTGATCGGGACGCCACTGCGGCCGGGGATGTCGTAGAGCATCACCGGGAGGTCGGTGGCGTCCGCGATGGCGGTGAAGTGGCGCAGCAGGCCCTCCTGCGGGGGCTTGCTGTAGTACGGCGTCACCGCGAGCAGACCGTGCGCGCCGGCGTCCTGCGCCGCGCGGGCCAGCTCCAGGCTGTGCCGGGTGTCGTTGGTGCCGGCTCCGGCGACGACGAAGGCGCGGTCGCCGACGGCTTCGACCACGGCACGGACCAGCTGGGCTTTCTCCGCATCGCTGGTGGTCGGGGACTCTCCGGTGGTGCCGTTGACGACAAGGCCGTCGTTGCCGGCGTCCACCAGGTGTGCGGCGAGCCGCTGCGCGCCGTCGAGGTCGAGGGCGCCATCCGCCGTGAACGGCGTGACCATGGCGGTCAGCACCCGCCCGAAGGGGGTCTGCGGTGTGGAAGTCGGAGCCATGGGTCCCACGCTACTCGTAGGGCGCCGCGGGGTGTGCCTCTGGGGAGGAGGGATGTGGACTCCGGCACTGCCTGCTCGGGGGTTCAAGCAGTGCCGGGTCCGTTTGTTCAGCGTAAATGAACTTCTCAAAGTGCCGCAATCCGGACACTTCGGACGGGTATCCCGGCGGCGCGAGCGCGGCCCGCCGATCGAGCCGCGCGGCGCCGTACGCAGCCGAAGCGCTACGGGGCGATACGGCCGTTCGCATTGAAGGCTGCGTAGGTGAGGGGCATGAGCTTGGCCCAGTGGGCCTCCATCTGCTCGCCGACCATCTCGATCTCGCGCTGCGGGAAGGAGGGGACCTTCGCCTGCTCGTGCTGCGTCCGCAGGCCGAGGAAGTGCATCAGGGACCGGGCGTTGCAGGTGGCGTACATCGAGGAGAAGAGGCCGACGGGGAGCACCGCGCGGGCGACCTCGCGGGCGACGCCGGCGGCGAGCATCTCCTGATACGCCTCGTACGCCCGGCGGTAGCTGTCCTCCATGACCCGGTCGGTGAGCTCGTGCTGCGCCGGGGTGCCCTCGACGAACTCGTACTTGCCGGGGCGGCCCTGCTGGACGAGCTTGCGGGACTCACCGGGGACGTAGAAGACCGGCTCCAGCTGGCGGTAGCGGCCGGACTCCTCGTTGTACGACCAGCCGACGCGGTGCCGCATGAACTCGCGGAAGACGAAGATCGGTGCGCTGATGAAGAACGTCATGGAGTTGTGCTCGAACGGGCTGCCGTGCCGGTCCCGCATCAGGTAGTTGATCAGGCCCTTGGAGCGCTCCGGGTCCTTCTGCAGCTCTTCCAGGGACTGCTCGCCGGCCGTCGAGACCCGGGCCGCCCACAGCACATCGCTGTCCGCTGCGCTGTGCTTGACCAACTCGACCGTCACTTCGCTCCGGAAGCTGACGGGTGCGCTCTCGGCGCGGTCGGGGGTGTGGGACACCGGCGGTTCCTTCCATTCGATCCTCGTGCGCGTCCAGCCTACGGCTCGCCACTGACAGTCCGGGAAATGCCAGCTGATGCCGCGTTAGCGACCACTCCGAACAACGCTGCACAACGCTGCACAACGTCGAACAACGCTGAACAAAGCGGGCAATCCTGACCCCGCCTGCAACCCGGCGGACGGCGGTTGATATTTTTCACAGAAGTAACGGAAAACGGGCACCAAACGGACGCCTCCGTCGTCTTTCCCTGTGACAGTGCCCACTTCGAGGTTCCTAGGAGAGCCCCTCATGTTCCGCCGGCGAGAGCCCGTCCCGTTCGCCTTCGTTGCCGAGGCAGACCGGTTCCGCAGCAATATCACTCCCCCGCCGCGCTCGCGCCTCTCGCGCGCGCAGCTCGTCGGCCAGTCCCTGATCACACTCACCGTGGTGGGCGGCCTGACGGGCGCCCTGCTGTTCGGCCTGCCGGCCCTCCAGCAGGACACCTCCGGTTCGACCGGGGTGCACCAATCCGAGGCCGCGCACCGCTGAGCCGGCGGCGGAGCGGGCCACCGGGTGGTTCCGCTCCGCCAGTCCCGATAGCCTCACCGCTCACAGCTTCCGTCCGCATGTCGTTCCGTGCCGACCAGCCCTGAGTGAGGACCAGCAGTGCCCCTGCCCTTCCTGACGGCCGACCGTGCCCTCCAGGCCGACGGCCGCGCGGATCCCGTCCCTCCGTCGTACCACGACCCCGAGCACTGGCGCCGTCCCTACCGCCCCGGACCGTGGCGAGTGGGGGCGGCGGCGGTCTTTCTGCTGCTCGCCTCGTTCGTCCTGCTCTCCGCGCTGATCATCGCGCTGGCCGGGTCGCCGGTCGGGGCGGCGGTCTGCGCGGCGGTGGCGGTGCTGGTGATCGCACTGGCACTGCGGCTGGTGCGGGTGGGGGTCTGGGTGAGCGCCCGGGGGCTGCGGCAGGTGAACCTGCTGCGCACCACCACGCTGCCGTGGTCCGCGGTCGCCGCGGTCCGTACGATCCAGCAGCCGGTGCGCTGGCTGGGGCTGCCGCGGACGGTGCAGGGACAGGCGCTGCGCGTCGAGCGGGCGCAGGGGGAACCGCTGCGGCCCCTGCTGACGGACCGCAACGGTGACTTCCTGGGCCGCTCGGAGCGGTTCGAGCAGGCCGCCGACGTGCTGGAGGCGTGGGCGGCGGAGTACCGCCGCCCCTGAGAACGCCGACCGCCCGGGTCCGTACGACTGTTCCGTACGGACCCGGGC
>NZ_JBHVQS010000126.1:0-5361 GCF_042886435.1 Streptomyces sp. NPDC058000 | reverse complement strand
CGCGCGCCCTGCCGACACTCTCGCCCGTCTCAGCGCGGCACTCCTCAACGCCACCAACGGGCAAGAGACCGACCCCGACTCGCAGACCTGACCCTTAAGCTGTTGATTGTATACACAATTTGGACCTTTTTGAAGTTTACAATTAGTATATGGGCGTTTCCGTATTTCGGTGTTTGTTTTGTTTTTATTCAAAAACAAAAAAGGCAGCTCATGATGAGCTGCCTTTACCGTAATAATAGCTTGGCGGCGTCCTACTCTCACAGGGGGAAACCCCCAACTACCATCGGCGCTGAAGAGCTTAACTTCCGTGTTCGGCATGGGAACGGGTGTGACCTCTTCGCTATCGCCACCAAACCATTGAGAGTGTTCTCTCAAAACTAGATAACAGTAAGCATACATTCAAATTGGTTAAGTCCTCGATCGATTAGTATCTGTCAGCTCCATGTGTCGCCACACTTCCACCTCAGACCTATCAACCTGATCATCTTTCAGGGATCTTACTTCCTTGCGGAATGGGAAATCTCATCTTGAGGGGGGCTTCATGCTTAGATGCTTTCAGCACTTATCCCGTCCGCACATAGCTACCCAGCGATGCCCTTGGCAGAACAACTGGTACACCAGCGGTGCGTCCATCCCGGTCCTCTCGTACTAAGGACAGCTCCTCTCAAATTTCCTGCGCCCGCGACGGATAGGGACCGAACTGTCTCACGACGTTCTGAACCCAGCTCGCGTACCGCTTTAATGGGCGAACAGCCCAACCCTTGGGACCGACTACAGCCCCAGGATGCGATGAGCCGACATCGAGGTGCCAAACCTCCCCGTCGATGTGGACTCTTGGGGGAGATAAGCCTGTTATCCCCGGGGTAGCTTTTATCCGTTGAGCGATGGCCCTTCCATGCGGAACCACCGGATCACTAAGCCCGACTTTCGTCCCTGCTCGACTTGTAGGTCTCGCAGTCAAGCTCCCTTGTGCCTTTACACTCTGCGAATGATTTCCAACCATTCTGAGGGAACCTTTGGGCGCCTCCGTTACCTTTTAGGAGGCGACCGCCCCAGTCAAACTGCCCACCTGACACTGTCTCCCCGCCCGATAAGGGCCGCGGGTTAGAAGGTCAATACAGCCAGGGTAGTATCCCACCGACGCCTCCACCGAAGCTAGCGCTCCGGTTTCCAAGGCTCCTACCTATCCTGTACAAGCTGTACCAAAATTCAATATCAGGCTGCAGTAAAGCTCCACGGGGTCTTTCCGTCCTGTCGCGGGTAACCTGCATCTTCACAGGTACTATAATTTCACCGAGTCTCTCGTTGAGACAGTGCCCAGATCGTTGCGCCTTTCGTGCGGGTCGGAACTTACCCGACAAGGAATTTCGCTACCTTAGGACCGTTATAGTTACGGCCGCCGTTTACTGGGGCTTCAATTCGCACCTTCGCTTACGCTAAGCGCTCCTCTTAACCTTCCAGCACCGGGCAGGCGTCAGCCCCTATACTTCGCCTTACGGCTTCGCAGAGACCTGTGTTTTTGCTAAACAGTCGCCTGGGCCTATTCACTGCGGCTCTCTCGGGCTTGCACCCTAACAGAGCACCCCTTCTCCCGAAGTTACGGGGTCATTTTGCCGAGTTCCTTAACGAGAGTTCTCTCGATCACCTTAGGATTCTCTCCTCGCCTACCTGTGTCGGTTTGCGGTACGGGCACCTCTCACCTCGCTAGAGGCTTTTCTTGGCAGTGTGGAATCAGGAACTTCGCTACTATAATTCGCTCGCCATCACAGCTCAGCCTTCACGGGAAACGGATTTGCCTATTTCCCAGCCTAACTGCTTGGACGCGGATATCCAATACCGCGCTTACCCTATCCTCCTGCGTCCCCCCATTGCTCAAATGGTGAGGAGGTGGTACAGGAATATCAACCTGTTGTCCATCGCCTACGCCTTTCGGCCTCGGCTTAGGTCCCGACTAACCCTGAGCGGACGAGCCTTCCTCAGGAAACCTTAGGCATTCGGTGGAGGGGATTCTCACCCCTCTTTCGCTACTCATACCGGCATTCTCACTTCTAAGCGCTCCACAAGTCCTTCCGGTCTTGCTTCACAGCCCTTAGAACGCTCTCCTACCACTGTTCGAAGAACAGTCCGCAGCTTCGGTGATACGTTTAGCCCCGGTACATTTTCGGCGCAGAGTCACTCGACCAGTGAGCTATTACGCACTCTTTAAATGGTGGCTGCTTCTAAGCCAACATCCTGGTTGTCTAAGCAACTCCACATCCTTTTCCACTTAACGTATACTTTGGGACCTTAGCTGGCGGTCTGGGCTGTTTCCCTTTCGACTACGGATCTTATCACTCGCAGTCTGACTCCCAAGGATAAGTCATCGGCATTCGGAGTTTGACTGAATTCGGTAACCCGGTAGGGGCCCCTAGTCCAATCAGTGCTCTACCTCCGAGACTCTTACCTTGAGGCTAGCCCTAAAGCTATTTCGGAGAGAACCAGCTATCTCCAGGTTCGATTGGCATTTCACCCCTACCCACACCTCATCCCCGCACTTTTCAACGTGCGTGGGTTCGGGCCTCCATTCAGTGTTACCTGAACTTCACCCTGGACATGGGTAGATCACCTGGTTTCGGGTCTACGACCACGTACTCAATTCGCCCTATTCAGACTCGCTTTCGCTGCGGCTCCGCATCTTCTGCTTAACCTTGCACGGGATCGTAACTCGCCGGTTCATTCTACAAAAGGCACGCCATCACCCGTTAACGGGCTCTGACTACTTGTAGGCACACGGTTTCAGGATCTCTTTCACTCCCCTTCCGGGGTGCTTTTCACCTTTCCCTCACGGTACTGGTTCACTATCGGTCACTAGGGAGTATTTAGCCTTGGGAGATGGTCCTCCCGGATTCCGACGGAATTTCACGTGTTCCGCCGTACTCAGGATCCACTCAGGAGAGAACGAAGTTTCGACTACAGGGCTGTTACCTCCTCTGGCGGACCTTTCCAGGTCGCTTCATCTACCTCGTTCCTTTGTAACTCCGTATAGAGTGTCCTACAACCCCAAGAGGCAAGCCTCTTGGTTTGGGCTGTTCCCGTTTCGCTCGCCGCTACTCAGGGAATCGCATTTGCTTTCTCTTCCTCCGGGTACTTAGATGTTTCAGTTCCCTGGGTCTGCCTTCAAGACGCTATGTATTCACGTCAAGATACTACGCGATTAAACGTAGTGGGTTTCCCCATTCGGAAATCTCCGGATCAAAGCTTGCTTACAGCTCCCCGAAGCATATCGGTGTTCGTCCCGTCCTTCATCGGCTCCTAGTGCCAAGGCATCCACCGTGCGCCCTTTCTAACTTAACCTATCAGCTTCCAATACACATCGCATTTAACTGCTCGTGTCTTGAAACCTTTTAATGTTATTAAGCCTATAAAAAAACTTAAAAAATAAATGTGTTTGTTACAATTTCAATGTCGTTTTATCCAGTTTTCAAAGAACAAGTTTTGAAGTATTTCATTCAGAAGAATGAACCTTCAAAACTGAACGCAAAACGTAATCTTACAAACCCAAGGTTTGTATTCCGAAAATATCCTTAGAAAGGAGGTGATCCAGCCGCACCTTCCGATACGGCTACCTTGTTACGACTTCACCCCAATCATCTGTCCCACCTTCGGCGGCTGGCTCCAAAAGGTTACCTCACCGACTTCGGGTGTTACAAACTCTCGTGGTGTGACGGGCGGTGTGTACAAGGCCCGGGAACGTATTCACCGCGGCATGCTGATCCGCGATTACTAGCGATTCCAGCTTCACGCAGTCGAGTTGCAGACTGCGATCCGAACTGAGAACGACTTTATCGGATTAGCTCCCTCTCGCGAGTTGGCAACCGTTTGTATCGTCCATTGTAGCACGTGTGTAGCCCAGGTCATAAGGGGCATGATGATTTGACGTCATCCCCACCTTCCTCCGGTTTGTCACCGGCAGTCACCTTAGAGTGCCCAACTGAATGCTGGCAACTAAGATCAAGGGTTGCGCTCGTTGCGGGACTTAACCCAACATCTCACGACACGAGCTGACGACAACCATGCACCACCTGTCACTCTGCCCCCGAAGGGGAAGCCCTATCTCTAGGGTTGTCAGAGGATGTCAAGACCTGGTAAGGTTCTTCGCGTTGCTTCGAATTAAACCACATGCTCCACCGCTTGTGCGGGCCCCCGTCAATTCCTTTGAGTTTCAGTCTTGCGACCGTACTCCCCAGGCGGAGTGCTTAATGCGTTAGCTGCAGCACTAAGGGGCGGAAACCCCCTAACACTTAGCACTCATCGTTTACGGCGTGGACTACCAGGGTATCTAATCCTGTTCGCTCCCCACGCTTTCGCTCCTCAGCGTCAGTTACAGACCAGAGAGTCGCCTTCGCCACTGGTGTTCCTCCACATCTCTACGCATTTCACCGCTACACGTGGAATTCCACTCTCCTCTTCTGCACTCAAGTTCCCCAGTTTCCAATGACCCTCCACGGTTGAGCCGTGGGCTTTCACATCAGACTTAAGAAACCGCCTGCGCGCGCTTTACGCCCAATAATTCCGGACAACGCTTGCCACCTACGTATTACCGCGGCTGCTGGCACGTAGTTAGCCGTGGCTTTCTGGTTAGGTACCGTCAAGGTGCCGCCCTATTTGAACGGCACTTGTTCTTCCCTAACAACAGAGCTTTACGATCCGAAAACCTTCATCACTCACGCGGCGTTGCTCCGTCAGACTTTCGTCCATTGCGGAAGATTCCCTACTGCTGCCTCCCGTAGGAGTCTGGGCCGTGTCTCAGTCCCAGTGTGGCCGATCACCCTCTCAGGTCGGCTACGCATCGTTGCCTTGGTGAGCCGTTACCTCACCAACTAGCTAATGCGCCGCGGGTCCATCTGTAAGTGGTAGCCGAAGCCACCTTTTATGTCTGAACCATGCGGTTCAAACAAGCATCCGGTATTAGCCCCGGTTTCCCGGAGTTATCCCAGTCTTACAGGCAGGTTACCCACGTGTTACTCACCCGTCCGCCGCTAACATCAGGGAGCAAGCTCCCATCTGTCCGCTCGACTTGCATGTATTAGGCACGCCGCCAGCGTTCGTCCTGAGCCAGGATCAAACTCTCCATAAAAGAAATTTGATTAGCTCAAATTGTTTTGCTGGCATCATGTTTGATGTCCAAAATTTTGTTTTGTTCGCCAACTCAAGGTTAGCTACTAAAAACTTTATTGATTACGTTTTGCTTGTTCAGTTTTCAAGGTTCATTTCGTCGCCGTTTCTTCAACAGCAACTTTTATATAATATCATGTCGCAAACTCTACGTCAACAACTAATTTAGTTGTTTTTCAGTAGTTATCTTAACGACTTGTATAATAT
>NZ_JBHVQS010000125.1:0-6133 GCF_042886435.1 Streptomyces sp. NPDC058000 | reverse complement strand
GAACCGACCGACGGTGCGCCGGGCCAGTGCCGGCCGGTGGCGTCAGGCGCCCCGGCCTCCCGCCTCCGCCTTCGTCGCGCACTCGCCGCAGGTCCCGAAGATCTCGACGGTGTGCGCCACATCGCGGAAGCCGTGCTCGGCGGCGATCTGGTCGGCCCACTTCTCCACCGCCGGGCCCTCGACCTCGACCGCCGTGCCGCAGCCGCGGCACACCAGGTGGTGGTGATGGTCGTCGGTGCTGCACCGGCGGTAGACGGACTCGCCGTCGCTGGTGCGCAGCACATCGACCTCACCGGCGTCGGCGAGGGACTGGAGCGTCCGGTAGACGGTGGTCAACCCGACCGAGTCACCCCGGTGCTTGAGCATGTCGTGGAGCTCCTGTGCGCTGCGGAACTCGTTGACCTCGTCGAGTGCGGCCGAAACCGCGGTGCGCTGCCGCGTCGACCGGCCGCGGACCGGAGATCCCGCGCTCGTCGCCACCGTTGCCTCCCTAGGACGTCAGGACTTCTCCCGCGCATGCGTTTGGCCATTGTGCCAGGTGATGACCGGAAGCCCTGTTTGGCGCTTACACCTACTCCTTCATGTATCCCTCGGCCGGACGGCGCCACACCGCCCGGCACCCTGTCCTTGTCCGTCCCGTCCGCCTGTGACGCCGTTACACCCGTACGTCGTCCTCCGCGGTGCGGCTGCCCGGTACCTCCAGGGTGCACCCCTTCTCGGCCGCGGTGGCCGCCCCGGCGCGCTTTCTGGCCAGCGGGGTGGCCAGCGCCGTGAAGACCACGAACAGCGCGATGGCGAACAGCACGATGGTCGCGCCGGACGGCACGTCGACGTAGTACGAGGCGGTGGTGCCGGTCAGGGTCACCGCCACGCCGATCGCCACCGCGGTCACGAAGGTCACCGCGAAACTGCGGCTGATCTGCTGGGCGGCCGCGACCGGGATCACCATCAGCGCACTGACCAGCAGCAGGCCGACCACCCGCATGGCGACCGTGACGGTGACCGCGGCGGTCACCGCGATCAGCAGGTTCAGCAGCCGCACCGGCAGACCGGTGACCCGGGCGAACTCCTCGTCCTGGCAGACCGCGAACAGCTGCCGGCGCAGTCCCACCGTGATCGCCAGCACCAGCGCGGCCAGCACGTAGATCGTCGTCATGTCCTGCGGCGAGACGGTGGTGATCGAACCGAACAGATACGTCCCCAGGTTGGCGCTGGAGCCCGCGTCCGAGAGGTTCATCAGCATCACACCGCCCGCCATACCGCCGTAGAACAGCATGGCCAGCGCCAGATCGCCGCGGGTCTTCCCGTACCAGCGGATCAGCTCCATCACCACCGAACCGACCACCGCGACCGCGGTGGCGACCCAGACCGGGCTGGTGTTGAGCAGGAAGCCCAGACCGACACCGGTCAGGGCGACGTGGCCGATACCGTCGCCCATCAGGGCCTGGCGGCGCTGGACGAGGTAGATGCCGATGGCGGGCGCGGTGATCCCGACGATCAGGGCGGCGATCAGCGCCCGCTGCATGAAGGCGTAAGAGAGCATTTCCATGGTGGCGGGCCCTAGCTCAGCAGGCCGGTGCGGAGCGGCTCCGCGGCGGCGTCGGCGTGCGGGTGGACGTGGTCGTGGCCGGGCAGCGCGTGCTGCCCCACCGCCTCGGGCGGCGGACCGTCGTGGACGACACAGCCGTCCCGCAGCACCACCGCACGGTCGATCAGCGGCTCCAGCGGGCCCAGTTCGTGCAGCACCAGCAGGACCGTGGCGCCGCGGCCGACCTGTTCGCGGAGCGCCGAGGCCAGCACCTCCTGGCTTGCCAGGTCCACGCCGGCCATCGGTTCGTCCATGATCAGCAGATCGGGTTCACCGGCCAGCGCGCGGGCGATCAGCACCCGTTGGTGCTGCCCGCCCGACAGGGCATTGACGGAGTCCTTGACCCGGTCGGCCATCCCGACCAGCTCCAACGCGCGGTGCACCGCGGTCCGGTCCGCCTTGCGGAGCAGGCCCAGCTTCGTCCGGGCCAGCCGGCCCGCCGTGACCACCTCGCGGACGGTGGCCGGCACCCCGCCGGCCGCTGTGGTGCGCTGCGGCACGTACCCGATCCGCGCCCAGTCCTTGAAGCGGCGGAACGGCGTTCCGAAGAGCGCCAGTTCACCGCCGGTCAGCGGCACCTGGCCGATCACCGAGCGGACGGCGGTGGACTTGCCCGAGCCGTTGGCGCCGAGCAGTGCGACGACCTCGCCGGACCGCACGGTCAGATCGACCCCGCGCAGTACCGGCCGGGCGCCCAGCGACGCGGTCGCCCCGCGCAGCTCGATGACGGCCGACCGGTCCCGGGCGGGCCGGTCCGCGGCCTCCGGGGCTATGACGGGCTGGCCGGTGTCCTTCATCTGCTGACCTCCGTCGTGCGGTGCGTCCTGGTGTGCGGGGTATGCGGGCTATGCGGGGCGTACGGCGCCTGGTGTCGGGTGGGCACGGGGCGACGCGGGCGGGGTGCGGGGCCGGTCACTTGGTGCCGAGCGCCTTCTGCAGCGCGGCGAGGTTGGCGCGCTGCACCGAGAAGTAGTCCGTGCCACGGGACTTGTCGGTGATGCCCTCCAGCGGGTCCAGCACGTCGGTCTTCAGGTGCAGGTCGCCGGCGAGGGTCTTGGCGGTGGCCGGGTTGGCCAGCGTCTCGAAGAACACCGTGGAGACGTGGTGCTGCTCCGCGAGGGTGTGCAGCTCCTTGATGCGGTTGGCGCTGGGCTCGGACTCCGGGTCCAGGCCGCTGATCGCCTCCTCGGTCAGGCCGTAGCGCTCGGCGAGGTAGCCGAAGGCCGCGTGGGTGGTGATGAAGGTGTCCGAAGCCCGGTTCTTCAGCCCGTCCGCGAACGCCTTGTTCAGCGCGTCCAGCTTCTTCACCAGGACGTCGGTGTTCTTCTGGTAGTCGACCTTGTGCTTCGGGTCGGCCTGCGCGAACGTCGTGTTGACACCCTTGGCGACCTGGGCGAACTTGACCGGATCCAGCCAGATGTGCGGGTCCTGGCCGGGCTCGGACCCGGAGTGCGAGTGGTTGTCGCCGGTGGTGTGGTGGTGCCCGTCGACCTCGGGGCCGTGCGCCTCCAGGCTGGTCATCTTCGCCGCGTCGGCGATGTACTTCACCCCGGACTGGGCGACCGAGTCGTCCACGGCGGGCTGGAGGCCCTTGAGGTAGACGATCGCGCCGGACTCGCTGAGCTGCGCGGTCTGTTTGGCGGTGAGCGTCAGATCGTGCGGCTCGACGCCCGGCTTGGTGAGGTTGGACACCTCGACGTGCGACCCGCCGATCTGCTCGGCGAGGAACTGCATCGGATAGAACGACGCCGCCACCTTCAGCTTGCCGTCGTCGGTGCGCCCGGAGGCGGTGGTGGAGCAGGCGGACAGGGCCAGCAGGCCGAGGACCGCGGCTCCGGCGACGGCTGCGGTGGATATGTGCGGGCGTACGTTCATGACAGTCATTTTCAACAAACATGGAAATGATTGTCAACAAAGTGCGCGCCAGGTCACAGCGCGAAGACAACCGGCCGGAACCGATCCGGAATCGATTTGGTCCGGGGGGTACGCCCGCCGCTACCCTGAACTATTCGCCCAGTCGTCTCCTGATCACCACCCTCATCGAGGCGCCTCGCGCCCCCCTATCCACTGTCCGACGTCGTACTGAAGAGAGCACCGTGGCCGCCGACAAGATCGATACCATCGTCAGCCTGAGCAAGCGCCGTGGCTTCGTCTACCCCTGCAGTGAGATCTACGGCGGCTCCCGCGCTGCCTGGGACTACGGTCCCCTCGGCGTCGAGCTCAAGGAGAACATCAAGCGCCAGTGGTGGCGCGCCATGGTCATCTCCCGCGAGGACGTCGTCGGCATCGACTCGTCGGTGATCCTGGCCCCCGAGGTGTGGCAGGCGTCCGGTCACGTCGCCACCTTCACCGACCCGCTCACCGAGTGCACCTCCTGCCACAAGCGCTTCCGCGCCGACCACCTGGAGGAGGCGTACGAGGCCAAGCACGGCAAGCTCCCCGAGAACGGCCTCGCCGACATCAACTGCCCGCACTGCGGCAACAAGGGCGGCTTCACCGAGCCCAAGCAGTTCTCCGGCCTGCTCTCCACCCACCTCGGCCCGTCGCAGGACACCGCGTCCGTCGCCTACCTGCGCCCCGAGACCGCCCAGGGCATCTTCACCAACTTCGCGCAGGTCCAGCAGACCTCCCGCAAGAAGCCCCCGTTCGGCATCGCCCAGATGGGCAAGTCCTTCCGGAACGAGATCACCCCGGGCAACTTCATCTTCCGGACCCGCGAGTTCGAGCAGATGGAGATGGAGTTCTTCGTCAAGCCGGGCGAGGACGAGCAGTGGCAGGAATACTGGATGGAGCAGCGCTGGAACTGGTACCGCGACCTGGGCCTGCGCGAGGAGAACATCCGCTGGTACGAGCACCCCGCCGAGAAGCTCTCGCACTACTCCAAGCGCACCGCTGACATCGAGTACCGCTTCCAGTTCGGCGGTTCGGAGTGGGGCGAGCTGGAGGGCGTCGCCAACCGCACCGACTACGACCTCTCCTCGCACGCCAAGGCGTCCGGCCAGGACCTCTCCTACTTCGACCAGGAGGCCGGCGAGCGCTACACCCCGTTCGTCATCGAGCCGGCGGCCGGTGTCGGCCGCGCCATGCTCGCCTTCCTGCTCGACGCCTACACCGAGGACGAGGCGCCGAACGCCAAGGGCAAGCTGGAGAAGCGCACGGTGCTGCGCCTCGACCCGCGCCTGTCGCCGGTGAAGGTCGCGGTCCTCCCGCTCTCCCGCAACCCGCAGCTCTCCCCGAAGGCCAAGGGGCTCGCCGCGGACCTCCGCAAGTTCTGGAACATCGAGTTCGACGACGCGGGCGCCATCGGCCGCCGCTACCGCCGCCAGGACGAGATCGGCACCCCGTTCTGCGTCACCGTCGACTTCGACACCCTCGATGACAACGCGGTCACGGTGCGCGAGCGCGACACCATGAAGCAGGAGCGCGTCAGCCTGGACCAGATCCAGTCCTACCTGGGCAGCCGCCTCCTCGGCTGCTGACCCCGCGGTCCGCGGCCCGGCCGGCAACGGTCGGGCCACGGCCGAGCCGCTGCGCGCGGCGCCCACGCGAACGCCGGCCGGCCCCCGACTCCTCGGGGGCCGGCCGGCGTTGTGCTGCCCGCCCGTGCGTTCCGTGCGGTGACTACCCCCGCAGGCCACGCAGTACGAGGTCGCGGACGGCCTCGAAATCGGCGGTGATCTCCGGACGGGACCACTCCGCGGCGTAACACGGGTCGTGGAAGCGGCCGGTGGCGCCGAAAACGGCGTGGGCGGTGGTGGCCGGTGAGGAGGCGAGGAAGGCGCCCTCCGCGACCCCCGCCTCGATGATCTTCGCCAACTGCGATTCGAGGTCGGTGACGTGCCGGTCCACCACGCCGCCGCTCTCACCGATCAACGTCATGTACGTGGCGAAGAGTTCGGGGTCGTCACCGGCCTTGTGCCGCTTGGCCTCGAAGAGCGTGGCGAGCCAGCGGCCCAGCCGGCCCTCGGCCGGCCCCTCGTCCTCGACGATCGCCGCCAACTCCTGGCTCGTACGGTCCAGCCAGCGCGCCGTCACCGCCTCCCGCAGCGCCGTCTTCGTACGGAAATGGCGGTAGACACTGCCGTGGCTCACGCCCAGCGCCCGCGCGACATCCACGACCGTCGCCTTCGCCGGCCCATACCGGCGCAGCACCTCCTCGGTGGCTTCGAGGATCCGCTCGGGCGTCAACGTCTCGGGGGGCATGGGGTCGAGCCGACCTTTCGGTACAACGGGGGTACGTATGTATGGAGGGACCGTACCGTTTTCGCCGGTGGCGGGCCCGCACGTTGTCGGCTTCCCCGCCGGTTCGCTGCGCTTGGCTGGCGCCGCACGTTGTCGGCTGTCCCGCCGTGGGGGTTCTTGTTGTTTCGCCTGGCGGCGGGCTGTTGTCCGCTGCGCGGGTCCGCTGCGCTTGGCTGGGTTTCGTACGTTGCCGGGTGCGGCGTCGTTTCGCCTGGCGGCGCGGGTCCGCTGCGCGGGGCTGTTGGGTGCGGTGTCGGGGCGGAGGGGTCGGTGTGCAGGACTGCTGCGCTTTACGTCCTGCAC
>NZ_JBHVQS010000124.1:0-6301 GCF_042886435.1 Streptomyces sp. NPDC058000 | reverse complement strand
CTGATGTGAATCCTCCAGACGGTGGCGTCGCACTCGGGGTCGTGACGCGCGGGCCCGGCCGGGGGGGGCCGCCCCCCCCCCCGGGCCGGGCCGGCACCGCGGTGCCGGCCGCTACTCCACCACCGGCAGCAGCTCCGGCAGGTGGCCGTCCGACGCCAGTGCGGCGGCCTGGCGCTCCGCGGGGACGTTGCCGTAGGTCGTGGTCCGGGGGCGGGCCGGGCGGCCGGCGAGGTCGGCGATGCCGATCAGGTCCTGGATGGAGCGGTAGGAGCCGTAACTCGATCCGGCCATCCGGGAGATGGTCTCCTCCATCAGGGTGCCGCCGAGGTCGTTGGCGCCGGAGCGGAGCATCTCGGCGGCGCCCTCGGCGCCCAGCTTCACCCAGCTGGTCTGGATGTTGGTGATGTGCGGGTGGAGCAGGATCCGGGCCATCGCCGTCACCGCACGGTTGTCGCGGGTGGTGGGGCCGGGGCGGGCGATACCGGCGAGGTAGACGGGGGCGTTGGTGTGGATGAAGGGCAGCGTGACGAACTCGGTGAAGCCGGCGACGCCTTTGGACGACGCGGCCTGCTGGATCTCGGCCAGCAGCCGGAGGTGGCCGAGCCAGTGGCGGGGCTGGTCCACATGGCCGTACATCATCGTCGACGAGGAGCGGATGCCCAGCTCGTGGGCGGTCTTGATGACCTCGACCCAGGTGGCGGTGGGGAGTTTGCCCTTGGTGAGGATCCAGCGGACCTCGTCGTCCAAGATCTCCGCGGCGGTGCCCGGGATGGAGTCCAGACCGGCGGCCTTGGCCTCGCTCAACCACTCCCGGATGGACAGGCCGGTGCGGGTCGCCCCGTTGACCACCTCCATCGGGGAGAAGGCGTGCACATGCATGCCGGGGACCCGTTCCTTCACGGCGCGGGCGATGTCGAAGTACGCCGTGCCGGGCAGGTCGGGGTGGATGCCGCCCTGCATGCAGACCTCCACCGCGCCCACGTCCCACGCCTGCTGGGCGCGGTCGGCGACCTGGGAGAGGGAGAGGGTGTAGGCGTCGGCGTCCGTGCGGCGCTGGGCGAAGGCGCAGAAGCGGCAGCCGGTGTAGCAGACGTTGGTGAAGTTGATGTTCCTGGTGACGATGTAGGTGACGGCGTCGCCGACCGTGGCGCGGCGCAGGTCGTCGGCGATCCGGCAGAGCGCATCCAGCGCCGGGCCGTCGGCGTGCAGCAGGGCGAGCGCCTCGGCGTCGGTGAGCTTCGTCGGGTCGTCGGCGGCCTGGGAGAGGGCCTGCCGGACGTCGGCGTCCAGGCGGGAGGGCACCATGCCGGGCGCGGCGGCCTCGCGCAGCGCAGCCCAGTCGCCGTACACCTCGTCGAAGTCGTCGCGGCGGTCCGCCGTCCGGCCCTCGGTGTCGATGGTGCGGTGCAGGTCCGTGCGGCCGGAGGAGACGAACCCCTCGTCGGGCTCCTGCCAGGGGTGGCCGGTCACCACGGCGTCCTCCCGGGCCAGGCCGGTGGCCGGGTCGGCGAGGGCGGTGACGTGCGGCAGCAGCCGCGGGTCCAGCCAGGGCTCGCCGCGCCGGACGAACTCCGGGTAGACCGCGAGGCGTTCGCGCAGCTGGAAGCCCTCGGTCGCGGAGTGCTCGGCGAGCGTGTCGATCTGGGGCCAGGGGCGCTCGGGGTTGACGTGGTCCGGGGTGAGCGGGGAGACGCCGCCCCAGTCGTCGATGCCGGCCCGGATCAACCGGCCGTACTCCCCGTCCACCAGATTGGGCGGCGCCTGGAGGCAGGCGGTGGGGCCCATGATGTGCCGGGCGACGGCCACCGTGGCGACCAGCTCGTCGAGTTCGGCGTCGGGCATCCCGCGCATCGCGGTGTCCGGCTTGGCGCGGAAGTTCTGCAGGATCAGTTCCTGGATGCCGTGGTAGGCGCGGGAGATCCGGCGCAGCGCGAACAGCGACTCGGCGCGCTCCTCGTACGTCTCCCCGATGCCGATCAGCAGGCCGCTGGTGAACGGCACGGAGCTGCGCCCGGCGTCCTCCAGGACGCGCAGCCGCACGGCGGGCTCCTTGTCCGGCGAGCCGTGGTGCGGGCCGCCGGGCTCACTCCACAGGCGCTCGGCGGTGGTCTCCAACATCATGCCCATCGACGGGGCGACGGGCTTGAGCCGCTGGAAGTCCGTCCAGGACATCACGCCGGGGTTGAGGTGGGGCAGCAGCCCGGTCTCCTCAAGGATGCGGATCGCGATGGCGCGGACGTAGGCGATGGTGTCGTCGTACCCCTCGGCCTCCAGCCATTCGCGCGCCTCGGGCCAGCGCTCCTCGGGCTTGTCCCCGAGGGTGATCAGGGCTTCCTTGCAGCCGAGTTCGGCGCCGCGGCGGGCGATCGCCAGCACCTCGTCGGGGGACATGAACATCCCGTGGCCGGCGCGGCGGAGCTTGCCGGGGACGGTGGCGAAGGTGCAGTAGTGGCACTTGTCGCGGCACAGGCGCGTCAGCGGGATGAAGACGCTCTTGGAGTACGTGATGACGCCGGCGCGGCCGGCGGCCTCAAGGCCCGCGTCGCGCACCCGGGCCGCCGAGGCGCACAGGTCCACGAGCTCCTCGCCGCGCGCCTGGAGGAGCACCGCGGCCTCGGTGACGTCCAGCGCCACGCCGTCCCGGGCCCGCTTGAGTGCCCGGCGCATCGCGTTGGCCGTCGGCCGGGGGGCCGTCCCGCTCCGGTCGGCCCCGTCCGATACCTGGTCAGATCCCCGGTGGGAGCCCTGGTCAGATCCCTGCGCGCTGGAAGTCATGCCCCGAGCATACGAGCGACTGCCGACATCTCCGCGGCTGGATCCAGGGCGAGCGGTGTGCCGCTGATCACGTTAAACGGAGGTTGTCTCCGCACGGCCGGGGCACTTCCCGGAATGCGGCTGCGGCATGCCGCGGGCCGGACCGGCGGGGCCGGACCGGCTCGGTGCGCCGCGGCGGTCAGAGCGAGCTGAGCAGTTCCTCGGAGTAGGTCCGGGTCAGGAACTCCATGGCGTGGCCGTCGGGGTCGTCGACGTACACGCCCCGACCGCCGTCGTGGTGGTTGATCTCCTGCGGCTTGGAGTGCCTCGGGTCGGCCCAGTAGGGCAGGTCGCGCTCCTGTATGCGGGCCAGGATCCCGTCGAACTCCTCCTCCGTCACCAGGAACGCGTAGTGCGTGGCGACGAACTCCCTGCCGCCGGCGACGTGCTCGGCGTAGTCGAGGGTCACCCCGTTGTCCATCTTCAGCGCGGCGAACGGGCCGAACGCCTTGGGTTCGGGGGCGTCCAGCAGGTCGGCGAGGAAGCGGGCCGAGGCGAAGCGGTCCTTGCTGTGCACGATCGTGTGGTCGAGGCGGGGCATGGCGTCTCCTTGGTCTCCGAGAGTTCGACGGAACTCCTTTGGGGAGGTGGGTCCCTGGTGCCTTCACCTTCGACGCTACGCCCGGCCGCACCGGGACGGATCGGTCTGAGGTACCGCTCCGCGGGAGCGCACCGTAGGCCGATGGTCCTAGGGCCGGTCCAGTGGGTCAGGGCCGCGCTCCACGGGTGGGGGGCACCAGGTGCGGCGCTCGGGCCCGGCGCCCGGTCACAGGTACTGCGCGTAGTCGTCCAGGGTCCGCAGGACCTCCGCCTCACCGGCCGCCGGCAGCTGGAGGACCACCTCCCGCACGCCCAGTTCCCGGTAGTGCGCCAGCTTCCCGGGCGTCGGCCGGACCGCGTACGGCACCACCTCCGGCTCGCCCGCACGGCCCGCGTCCGCCCAGGCCCGCCGCAGGGCCGGGAGGGTCTCCGACAGACCGCCGCCGCCGATGGGCAACCAGCCGTCCGCGGTGGCCACGATCTCCGCCAGGAGCTTGGGGCCGGCCGCGCCGCCCAGCAGGACACGCGGTGCACCGCCGACCGGCTTGGGGTGGGCGAGGGAGGCCCGGACGGAGCCGAAGGGGCCTCGGTACGCGGTCGGTTCGTCGGCCCACAGGGCGCGCATCAGCTCCAACCGGTCGCGGACCAGGGCGCGCCGGGTCGTCCACTGCACTCCGTGGTCGGCCGCCTCCTCGACGTTCCAGCCATAGCCGACGCCGAGGGTGAAACGGCCGCCGGAGAGGTGGTCCAGGGTCGCGATCTGCTTGGCGAGGTCGACCGGATCGTGCTGGGCGACGAGCGTGATGCCGGTGCCCAGGCGGAGCCGCTCGGTGACCGCGGCGGCCTGGCCGAGGGCGATGAACGGGTCGAGGGTGCGGCCGTATTCACGGGGCAGCGGCTCGCCCATGGGAGCCGGGGTGTCCCGGGAGGCGGGGATGTGGGTGTGTTCGGGCAGATACAGCCCGTCAAAGCCGCGCTGCTCCAACTCGTGGGCCAGTCGGACCGGCCGGATCGTCTCGTCGGTCAGGAACAGCGTGGTCGCGATCCGCATGCTGGGGGTACCTCCGCGTCAGGAGTGGTCGGGCGTCGGGAGCGATCGGGCGTCCGGAGTGGTCAGGTGGGTGGAGTGGTCGGGTGGGTGGAGTGACCGCATGGTGCCGCACCGTCCGCGAGTTATCCACAGGGCTTTCCCCGCGTGTCACACGCGCGTACAACAGTTTTCACAGCGCGCAACGACGCGGGGACAACCCGAGGGCGACACGCGGCGGACGGCCGGCGCGGGCGCGCACCGCGTCCCGCGGCGGACGGGCCGCGGCGGGACGGACAGCGACGACTCAGGGGGGCGGAGATGGAACGACGCGAGGTGCTGAAAAGGTCGGCGGCCGCCGGCGCGGCGGGGGCGCTGACCCTCGGACGGGTGAGTTTCGCCGAGGCGGCACCGCCCCCCGGGCGGGCCGGGGACGGGCCGCCCGGCGGCGGGCCGGCCGAGCAGCGCCGCACGGTCACCGGCCATCTGCCCATCGGCGCACCCGACTTCGTCTACGTCCCGATCGACGTCCCGCACGGCGTACGGGAGATCGCGGTCGCGTACCGCTACGACAAGCCGACCGTGCCCGACGGCACCGCGGGGAACGCCTGCGACATCGGCATCTTCGACGAACGCGGCACGGCACTGGGCGGCGCCGGCTTCCGCGGCTGGTCGGGCGGGGCGCGGACGGAGTTCTTCCTACGGGCCGACGACGCCACCCCGGGCTACCTCCCGGGCCCGGTCAACGCCGGCACCTGGCACCTCGCCCTCGGCCCGTACACGGTCGCCCCGCAGGGTCTGGACTACGAGGTCACCATCACCCTGCGGCACGGCCCCCCGGGGACGACCCCGGCGCCCGTGCACCCTCCGGAGCGGGCCCGTGGCCGGGGCCGCGCCTGGTACCGCGGGGACAACCACCTGCACTCCGTGTACTCCGACGGCAAGCGCACCCCGGCCCAGATCGCGGCGCTGGCCCGGGCCGCCGGGCTGGACTTCCTCACCACCACCGAGCACAACACCACCGCCGGCCACCGCGCCTGGGAGGGGCTGTGGGGTGACGACCTACTGATCCTCACCGGCGAGGAGGTCACCACCCGCAACGGCCACGTGGTGGCGATGGGCACCGACCCCGGCGTCTTCATCGACTGGCGCTACCGGGCCCGGGACAACGCCTTCGGCCGGTTCGCCCGGGCCATCCGCCGGGCCGGCGGCCTGGTCATCCCGGCGCATCCGCACGCCACCTGCGTGGGATGCAGTTGGAAGTTCGGGCTGAACGAGGCCGATGCGGTCGAGGTGTGGAACGGCCCGTACGGCCCCGACGACGAGATCACCCTCGCCGAGTGGGACAACACCCTGGTCGCCCACGCCCGGGGCGGCGGCACCTGGCTGCCCGCCGTCGGGCACAGCGACGCGCACCGCGATCCGGACGTGGTCGGCCTCCCGCAGACCGTCGTCCTGGCCGACGACCTCTCGCGCCGCGCCCTCCAGGACGGCATCCGGGCGGGCCGGGTGTGGATCGCCGAGTCCGCCGGGATCGACCTCGCGTTCGCCGCCACCGGCGAACGGGGCGAACACGCCGGGATCGGCGAGCGCCTGGCGCTGCCCGATGCGGCCGGGGTCACCGCCCGGCTGACCGTCTCCGGGGCCCCCGGCTGCACGGTCTCCTTCGTCACCGACCAGGGCCGTCGGCACACCGCACCGCTGCCACCGTCCGGAAAGGGCACGGTCACCTGGCGGACCACCCCGGACAACGCCGCCTATATACGCGCCGAGGTCCGCCACCCGTCGTCGGCGGCGGACCTCCCGGGCCCGATGGCGGCGCTCACCAATCCGATCTTCCTGGGACGGCGGTAGCGCGGGATAGGCGTGGGGCGGGGCGGGTGGGGGTGGTGGGCGGGGGGGGAGCCCCCCCCGCACACC
>NZ_JBHVQS010000123.1:0-6486 GCF_042886435.1 Streptomyces sp. NPDC058000 | reverse complement strand
GAGAGCTACCTCGCCGGACTCCATCTCCGCGCAGCGACCATCTGGATCGGCAGTCTCCTGCAAGCCGATTGATCACAACCACAGACAGCCCCTAGATCCACCGCCCCGAGCAAGAGCCATCAGACACTGCCTAGCGCCTGTCAACAGTGGCGATCTTTCTCAAACCTGGATCCTTCAATCGGCGAACGACGAGTATCAGTGGATTAGTTCTAACTGGGCCAACGCCGCTGACCAGGTGCTGCTCAGTCGCAACGGCGCGCTACAGGTTGGCGACCGCCTCGATCCTGCCAACGGATCTCTTTGGGTATTTGAACTCGTCTAGGAACTGCTACTGACTTCGGCGCTTGCAGGTGCTGGCGGTGGGAGGCGAGGGAGAGTCCGGTTCTGGCGAGGAAGCCGTTGAGCATGTCACCGCGGTACTGCAGTCGCTTGAGGCGGTTGCGCACGAGGGCTTCGAGTCGGTCGAGTGCGACGCTGGCGAGGTTCGCCAGTCTGTGCTTCACGTGTGCCCACAAGTACTCGGCCGGGTTCAACTCCGGTGCGCAGACGGGCAGCAGGAAGACTGTCAGCCCCTCCCGCAGGACGCGGTGGCACAGCCAGGTCCACGAGCCCGGGCGCATCGCGATCAGCCCGGCGACCGAGACCTGTCCAGAGCTCCGGCCGCTGACCTTCACGACCGGGGTGACGCCGCGTCGTTCCCACGTGCGCCCCTTGAGCGGCCTGCGGGTGAATCCGGCTTCGCCCTCGAAGCAGATCCATCCCGCGCAAGCCGCCCGCGCGCTTCTACCTCCGTCCAGGTCGCCTCCTCCACGCGGCCACGGCCTGCTCGTCGCGTTCCGCGGCCCGGCGCGCGGAGACCTGCGGGGTGAAGCCGAGCCGGTGCATCAGCCGGGTGGCCCCCGAGACGCTGTAAGACACGTGGAACTTCCGGCCGATCAGCGTGGCCACCCGTACACCCGTCCACACCTGGTCCTGGTCCCAGCCGTGGGCGGCCGGCCCCTGGTCGAGGTACGTGGCCAGCTTCTTCTGGCACCGAGCGGACAGCTTGCATCGCTGCCCCTTCGGCCCGCGCGAGGCAAGCACCGCTACTACGCCCTGCTTCCACGCCTGGTGCCATTGGTAGGCCGACTTGCAGCTCACCCGCAGTCTCCAGGCGACCTCCGGAGGCTGGATGCCCTCGGTGAACAGCTCGGCGGCTTCCAACCGAACCGTTTCGCGGCGCTGACGTGCCTTCGCCGTCAGCCCGCCCCCCCATCCGCATAGCGCATGCCAAACGATCTACCGAGACAGGTGACCACCCATCAATGAGGCAGCCGATCCATCACCCCAAAGAGCCGAGGTCGGTAAGCCGTGTCCGACGGGTCGTGTAGGCGCGCCACGTCTGCATCGTTCCGTCCCGCGTGGGGTCGGCGATCTCTCAGACGTGGAGCGGGCTCGTTCTAGAGTCGAACAACCCTGATGCCGCCCTCAAGTGAGCTTCCACAGTCGGATGGTGTGGTCGCCGCTGGCGCTGACGAGGGTCTTGCCGTCGTGGCTGAACGCCAGGGAGTCCACAGGGCGGGTGTGGCCGTTGAGGGTGGCGATGCTCTTCCGGGCGGTGACATCCCATAACCGGACGACGGGGTCACCGTAGTTGAACATCCCGTCACTGGCGGCGCTGGCGAGGGTTTTACCGTCGGGGCTGAACACCACGGAGTCCACCTCGCTGGTGTGGCCGGTGAAGGTGGCGATGCTCTTCCGGGCAGTGATGTCCCACAACCGGACGGTCCTGTCGTAGCAGCCGGTGGCGAGGGTCTTGCCGTCGGGGCTGAAGGCCACCGACGCAGCGTAATTGGGGCCGGTGAGCGTGAGGGTGACTGTGTCTTTCTGGGTGGTGACGTCCCACAGCCGGATGGTGTGGTCTTCGCTGACGCTGGCCAGGGTTTTGCCGTTGGGGCTGAGCGCCACGAGACGCATCTTGTTCGCGGGTTCGGCGTGGCCGGTGAGGGTGGTGATGCTCTTCCAGGTGGTGACATCCCATAACCGGACGGTGTTGTCCATGCAGGCGGTGGTGAGGGTTTTGCCGTCGGGACTGAACGCCACCGCAACCACCGATGAGGTGTGGCCGGTGAGGGTGGTGATGCTCTTCCGGGCGGTGACATCCCATAACCGGACGGTGTTGTCGCTGTAGCCGGTGGCGAGGACTTTGCCGTCCGCGCTGAAGGCCACCGCATCTACGCCCTTGGCGCTGCTGGTGAGGGTGCCGGTGCGTTTTCGGGCGGCGATGTCCCACAGTCCGATGGTGTTGTCACTGTCGCTGCCGGCGAGGGTCTTGTCATCGGGGCTGAATGCCATCGGGCTCACGCTGCCGGTGCGGTTGGTGATGCTGAACCACGGGTGCGGGCTTGGATCGTTGGTCGGCTGATGGCCGCCGGCGCTCGGATGGGAGCTTGGATTGCCCCTCGCCCCATGGTCGCTGGCGCCGCTGGCGAGTCGTAATCCTATGAGGACTGCGCCCGAGGCCGTGGCGAGGGTGGTGAGGCCACCGAGGACGATACTGCGGCGGCTCGTTCCGCGACGCGCGGTGGGCACTGCCGCTTCGGCGCCACTGTCCGGGGACGGGCTGGATGGTGCCGGGATGCTGGGAGGCGTTGTGTCGCGGGCCCGGGATGGGGACGCCGTCGGCGCTCCCGGCAGGGCTGCTGGAGACTCGGGGGGCTTGGCGACGTTGCGGGCCAGGATGAAGCGGTCCGCGTCGTGCCGGACCGACCGGGTCGGCTCCGGCCGGTGGTCACGGGCAAGTGCGTCGGCCGTCCGAGCGTAGATGGGGCCCAGTGGCAGGCCCCGGGGATGGCCGGGGATTCCCTGCTCGATCACGTCGACCAAGTATTTGGTGAAGTAGGTCTGCGGGTCGGCCACGTCCGGAGCGGATTCGAACCAGGCGGTCCGGTACGCGCCGCTGGCCGCCATCGTCACCGCGCCCGTCCCGAGCGTCTTGTCGATCACACTCGTGGACGTGGACGCCAGGGTGTGCTCGGTCCGGGCCGCGTGACCCGCGAAGCAGCAGTCCAGGATAACGATCTTCGTCTGCGCGTCGCATGCCCGCAGCGCGGCGCGGACATCGGAGAACGGCAGCCCAACGGTCGTGCGCCGCGGACCGGATTCGGGCGATTCCCGCAACGCCAGGCACAGTTCGTCCTCGTACAGCTGCCCGTGTCCCACGAAGTAGAACAGCGCGACATCCTCGACGCCGTCGAACAGCTTCATCAACTGGTCGGGCAAGCGGTCGCGTCGGCGGACGTTGCGCAGCACCTCCACCCGCGGCTTCGACCAGCCGCACAGCGGGCCGGTCAGCAACCCCGTCACTCGCTCCAGGCTGTTGCGCGCAGCCGGCACCGGTGCCAGATGGGCGTAGTCCCAGACGCCGATGAGCACCGCACGCGAGCGCGAATAATCGCGTAACGGGCCGGCTTCAGTCATCGAGCAGCCGCTCCAGAATCGGCATGACCTCGTCGACGTTGGTCGCGTCCAAGACGAACGGCTGGCCGTCGACGGTCGTCTCGATCCGAATGCCGGAGCGCCGCGAGCGGATGAAGTCCGGCAGTGTCCTGATCGCTCCCACCACCCCGCTGCTGCTGGCGAGCACGACGAGGACGTCCAGCACGCCGAGCTCGCCCGGCCCCGGCGTCCCGGCGACCACCGCCACATCGACCCCGGGCTGACCACTCATCCAATCGCGCAGAGGCGCGAACTGCGACGGATCGGAGACCGCCAGCTCGACCCTGTCTCGCGTGTGTGAACCACCATCGGACGGCACAGAACCTCCTTAGGTTGGTATCAGCGTTCAGTCGACATCGTCCCAGGAAGCTGACCGGCCGCGGGTGGAATCACACATCCCGGTTACACGACCCAAGCCATCCTGACCGCCCTCCCTCTGACTCAGGTCAGGGCAACGCCCGCGCGGCCGGCGAAGGCACGAACGCCCGGAAGGCTCCGGTCATGGTGAAGCAGCCCGCCGGCCAGGTCCCGAGCCGCCCCTCGGCGGATCTCCTGCGGCGCGGCGTGCTCGGCGGCCAGCAGGGCCCGGTAGCACTGCAGGGGCTTGCCCCACTGGTCGAAGCAACGGGCGACATCGATGAAGAACCTGCCCTGCCGCTCCGCCGTCGGCAGCGCGGCGGGGTCGATGGCCCTGGCCAGGTCGATCGCTTGTCCTGCGTCCCCGAGGAGGTAGTGGACCGACAGCTGATGCAGCAGCACCTGCTGGATCCCGGCATCGGTGCGGGCATCGGGCGGCGTCCGGCCGGCGTTAGCGGTCTGGGCTGCTTCCCCGATCAGCGCGTGCGCGGTTTGGCGGTCGCTCCTCTTGGCCGCCGTGTACGCGGCGGTCGCCAGCAGCGAGCTGCCAGCTGCCAGCCGTGCCGGCTCCGGGGCGCTGCGGTCGGCCCGCACGTCCTGCGCGGCTCGCACCGCGATGTCGGTTGCCCGTGCCAGGTGGCCCTGGCGCCGCCACGCGCTGGAGACCATCCGGTGCGCCTCCGCAATCGTCAACGCATCCCCACCGGCCCGTGCGGAGTTCAGCGCGGTCAGCGGTGATCGCGACGAGTCCGTCCTCGCCGAGCTTGATGCACAGCCGCGCGGCGATGTTGTACAGGTCGGCGACCGCTGTGGCAGAGACTTCTGCCGGCTTGAGGGCCTGGGCTTGGCCGATCTGGCCGGGAAGGGTCTTGGCCAGAGTGTCGTAGCGGGCGGCTCGGAAGTGCTGCCGGGATGCCTTGACCGCCGCGGTGACACCAGCCGGCGTCGCTTCCCGCTGCGGCCAGCCCTTGCGCCTGCGCGCCTTCGCGATCATTTTCCCGAGCGTCAGTTCGTTCCTTGCCACTGGGCAAGCCCCCGAGGTCGCTATCCCATCGCGTGAGCAAGCCGGGCTACTGGCGCAAGGAGCGCTGTTGTAGGGGGTAACACGCCGCACTCTGGCGGTGGTTCTTCCGTCGCCCCCCGAACCGCGTTCTTCGGAAGGTACGGCTCAAACCGAGCCCACTCCATGTCAGGAGATCTCCCCGTACCACAGCGAGCGGAACGATCCGGCGATGGACCTACACGTTTTAGCCTCGCTGTTTCGGTTGGGGTGATGAGATGTCGCTGATCGCCGGCTCTCGGGCGGGGGGCGATTTCGGTGCTTGTGCATGGCGGAGTCCCGGCGCGATGGTCGGGTTCTCCGGGGTCCTTCGGGACGTGGGCGGGCAGGGCGGTTTGGTTGCCGGTCAGCTGGCGGGACAGGGTAGTGCGGCGAGGCGGTGGAAGCCCGTGGCCAGTTCGGCTGGCGGGTGGCCGCTGAGTCGAGTCGCC
Organism: Streptomyces sp. NPDC058000; assembly: GCF_042886435.1. Taxonomy (NCBI): domain Bacteria; kingdom Bacillati; phylum Actinomycetota; class Actinomycetes; order Kitasatosporales; family Streptomycetaceae; genus Streptomyces; species Streptomyces sp. NPDC058000. Next base: position 1,161 of record NZ_JBHVQS010000123.1, on the reverse strand, counting down.
CCTGGGGTACGGGCATGCGCCAGCCGTTGACGGTGCAGCCGCCCCGCATGCGATCTCCATCATCCGGACCACCGGAAATGCCCTACGGGTCACATTGGGCGATGCTGGCTGAGACCCCGATTACAGGCCGTTCGCCATGTCGAACTGCGTGGAGCACGCACGATAAGCGAAGGAGGCGTTTTGGCACCTCTTGCTCGGCTTCCGTTGGATGGCGGGGGCTTCATTCTCGTCCAGGAGACGTCGACTTTGGGGGAAGGACCGGTGAAGGCCGGTCGTATCGGCGGTGCCCTTCATGAGATGTCGGGGACCCTGCAAGGGGCCCTTGAGCCGATCGTAGAAGCGGCGCGCGCCACACTCGATGAATTGTGTAAGGCCCGTCCGGACGAGATCACGGTCGAGTTCGGTGTTGACCTGGCCGTCGAAGCTGGCGCAGTAATCACCAAGGGCCAAGCCGGTTGCCACTTGAAGGTGACCTTGGGGTGGAAGAAGGGCAGTTCCGGCTTGGACCACCCTCACACAGACGAGAGCCTGGGCTAAAACGATGGGCAACGCCGAGATAGGGCCGTCCGGCGGTATGGCTATGGACCTGCCTGCTGCCGTGGCCCAGGTCCTGGGACCCGATGGGGAAGTGGCCGGGGCGGGGATTCTGGTGGCCGAGGGCCTCCTGGTTACTTGTGCCCACGTCATTCAGGACGCGTCGGGCGGCCCCGGCGCGACCGTCCAGCTTGCTTTCCTCCACGTAGAAAATGCGCCCCGAGTCGGGGGTCATGTCGTGGACGAACTGTGGCGTGCTCCCGAAGACGAAGACGTGGCCGTCGTGCGTCTGAGTAATGCGCCTGCAAGCTTGAGGCCGTTGCCGTTGGGCTCGGCAGCGGGTTGCCGGGGGCACCAGGTGCGTTCGTTCGGGTTCCCCGCGCAGGCCCCGCCAGAAGGTCACTTCGGCTTCGGTGTGGCCGGAGATCTGCTCCCGGCCACCAGAGTTGGCGGCCCACATCTGCAGTTGACGTCCGCCAACGACCTCACCACGGGTTTCAGCGGCGCGCCCGTCCTCGATGAAATGACCGGCCTAGGCAGTGTCTGATGGCTCTTGCTCGGGGCGGTGGATCTAATGCCGTTGCGGGCAGGAGTCCGTCATGGTGCGTCGGCATGAACTGACGAACG
>NZ_JBHVQS010000122.1:0-6647 GCF_042886435.1 Streptomyces sp. NPDC058000 | reverse complement strand
CGATCGTCTTGCTCGCCACGCCAGGGAACACCGTGCTGAAACGATCCCTCGTTCCCACCCCTGACCTGGGGATTCACGAAACTGCGGTCAGAGCCAAAATTCGAGATTGTCATCAGCTCCAGCAGCTGGCGGACCTCGGACTGGATTGGGCGGCGTAAGCGCATTGGAGCGGTCACGCGGCCGGCGCCGGGGTGCAGCGTCGGCCGCTCGCGTACCGGCGGTGTTATGCGTTGCCGGGCGGGGCGAGCACACCGGTGATGACGGGGCGGGTTCGGTATGGGGTGGGCCATGGGGCGGTGGCCACGGTGGGGTGCAGCGGCATCCACATCTGCACGAGATTGGCTTCTGAGGGGCGCCACAGGGCCGTGGGGCGGGCCGGGTCGAGGATGCCGGGGGGCTCTCGGGGGCGCAGGGTGTGCCAGCCCATCGAGCGGTAGTAGGGCAGCAAGGGGAAGTTGTCTTCGGTGACGGTGGCGGTCAGCAGGCGGTATCCGTGAGCGGTGAACTGGCGTCGTGTGTGATGGGTCAGCAGGGAGCCGGTTTTGCGGCCGCGGAATGCCGGGTCGACGGCCAGGTATTCGCACTCCGCCATCCGGCGGGACAGCAGTGGCTTTGTTCACGAGTTCCGTCAGCGGGCGTTCATGACTCCGGGAGGCACCCGCAGACCGGAAGAGTCGATGTTCATGAGAACGGGAGGCACCCGCCGACGCCCGGCAACGGCGCGACGGCGGCCGCCACCTCCGCCCGTAGCCAGCGGTTTTGCCCTGGGCTCGTGACGACTGGCAGACGGCTCCCCGCCGGCCACCACCGAGCCGCTGCCCGAAGTCGTGAACATCCGGCGCGGGCGCTGTCTCCCGCACTGCCGTCGAAACGCTGCTCTGCGACGTGAACCGAGCCAGTAGGCGAGTTTTTCTGACTTCGGCCGCTATGGGTGGCCAGCGAGGCTTCGATTTCTCATGGTCAGGAGACAATGCCGGCATGGACTCGCGAGTCGTCGGAATACCCGAGGTGGATGGCACCGAGCAGGTGGCCGTTGTGATCGACGTAATGCGGGCGTTCACCACCACCGCCTGGGCTTTCCACCTTGGGGCCGACAAGATCGTTCTCGCCGCCGATGAGGACGAGGCACTGAGGATCAAGGCGTGTCACCCGGGTTGGCTTGCGCTCAAGGACGGAGCACTGGCCAGCGGGTTCGACCTGGTCAACTCCCCCGGCCTGATCCAGGAGGCCGACGCGGCCGGCCGCACCGTGATCCAAAAGACCACTGCGGGAACGGTGGGTGCCCTGGCGGTTATCGAGGCTGAATTGGCACTGTGCGCCAGTTTCGTCGTGGCCGGCGCGACAGCGCGCGCCCTGGCGGATGCCGGCGCCGACGCGGTGACGTTCGTGGCCACCGGCGAGGAGGGCCGTGCCGCCGAGGATCTGGCCTGTGCCGAGTACCTGGACCGGCTGCTGGCCGGGGACCGTCTCGACCCCGGCCCCTATCTGCATCGTGCTCGAAACTCCCCGGCCGCGGACGACCTGCGCCACGGGCGACGCCTCGGTGCCCACCCCGCCGATGTGGGGTTGTGCGCGGAGGTGGACCGGTTCGACTTCGCCATGAAGGTCGGACTTGAGGAAGGGATGGCAGTGCTGCGGCCGCTTCGGACTCGATCAAATGCAGGGCCAGCTGTCCACCGCGCCCGGTAACTGATGAGCCGTTCCCACCTCGCGGTGACGCGAGGTGGAGGCGAGGACGGCCTTGACGATTTCGGTGATACGGACGACGCACGCCCTCCTGCCTCTGTTGCACAAGGCCCAGCGTCCGCGCGTCGTGAATGTGATGAGCGGACGCGGATCGTTCACCATGAACGATGATCCGCAGCGCATTGAATCCCGGTTGCGCGGCCTGGTCTACCCGGTCTCGAAAGCGGCCTTGAACATGCTTACCTACCAGTACGCCCGCGCCCTTCCCGGCTTCCGCATCAATGCCGTCGATCCGGGGTTCACCGCGACCGCAATCAACAACCACACTGGCACCAGCACGCCCGCGCAAAGCGCGCGACGATCGTGCGGCTCGCCCTGGCGATCGACGGGCCCAGCGGACGGCTCTTCGACTCCACAGGTGAGATTGGCTGGTAGCGAGCTCGGATGCGCACCGACCTCCTGGCGGCGTCCGAGGTCATTTCGTTAGGAGCTCTAAGGGCGTGCAGATCTTTAACTCGTCGTTTTGACCTTGGTCTGGGTGGAGTCGGGAGCGAGGAACGTCGCGACGTCGGCTGGTGTGCGGAGGCGGGCGGTAGAAGCGTTGATGTGGTGTCCATGTGCTTCCAGGAGCGGGCGGACCTCCTGTTTCGCGCGGCTGATGGTCATGGCGGTGACGCCGAAGAGTTGGCCGAGGAGGTCCATGGTCGCGAGTTTGCGCAGGTGGAGCACGGTGACCAGGATCCGGTCGGCTGGGGTGAGTTTGGCTTTGGCACCTGTGCCAGGCGCTACCAGGCGCTCGTGACCGCGACGTGTGCGGAGCACTTGCTCGCGTTGAACCTCCAGCGCTGGAGTCAGCGCGTCGATGAGCTCGCTGAGCTGCTGACGGGTCATCCCGGTCAGTTCCGGGTCCTGCAGCGAACGCCGCGTGAGGCGAGGCGGTCTGCCCGCCGGGGCCTGGTCCGACGTGCTGTCGGTCGTGGCCGCATCCATCGGATGCTGGGGGTGAAGGGTGTAGTTCCAGTCCCCGTGGAAGCGGTGGCGGGTGATCGGCAGAGAGGCGATCTCGTCGTCGCTGACCTGAATGCCGGTGGGGTACGGGTTGGTGTCGAGTTCCGCGTGCACGGTCAGACCGGTCTTGGTGGTGGTCGCCGCGATGCTCTCGACGATGACTTCGTGGCTGGTCAGGGGCCTGCCGCGCCAGTTCATGGTGATGTGGGAGAACAGCCGGTGCTCGATCCGGTTCCACTTCGAAGTCCCGGGAGGCAGGTGGCAGACGGTGATCGTGAGGCCGGACTCAGCGGCGAACCGGGCGAGTTCGGTCTTCCACGTGCGGGTGCGATACCCGTTGGAGCCGCCGGCATCGGCGGTGATCAGCAGCCGGCCGGCCGTCGGATAGGTGGCCCGCCCGGCTCCGTTCCACCAACGGCGGATCGATTCGACGGCGAACGCGGCGGTGTCATGGTCGGTGCCCACGTTGACCCAGCCGGTGTTCGCGGCGACGTCGTAGATGCCGTAGGGCACCGCCCTGCCCAGCACGCGGTCGGGGAAGTCGTGGGTGTCGACCCGCACCGGCTCGCCTTTCGGCTCCCATTCACGGCCGTTGTTCTTGAACGGGCCGACCAGCTCCTTCTTCTTCGTGTCCACACTGATCACCGGAGCACCGCCGTCCTGGTGGTCGCGGGCCTGCTCGTTGAGGTAGTGGAACTGCGCGTCCCGGTCGGGGTGCTGCTTGCCTTCCAGCGTCTTGGCATTGCTCTGCAGGCTGAAGCCCTCCTCGCGCAGCAGGTCGCCCACCGTGTCCGCGGAGATCCTGTGGCCCTGCCGGGTCAGCTGCTCGGCGAGCTTGCGGGTGGATTTGGTGGTCCAGCGCAGCGGCGACATGGGATCTCCGCGGACGTCGGGCTCGACCAGCGTGAGAAGTGCCTCCCGAACGGCTGGGTTCCGGTCGACGACGCGTTTGCGGCCGGCGCCGGCCCGACGGACGCGGCCCAACGGCGCCTCTCCGGAGTCGAGTTCCCGCACTCCGGCAGACACAGTGGCCTCACGGACACCGGCGGCACGAGCGACCGCTCTGATCCCGCCGTAGCCGAGGGACTGGGCCTCCGCCCCTATCAGCAGGCGACGCTGCCGCTCGTCGAGGTGCGGCAGAATCGCCTCGAACTTGGCTGCCAGCGTGGTCCGTTGCCTATCCAACCCGCTTATGCCAGACCAACGAACCACCGAGCAGAAAGCTACGACTTAAAGATCTGCACGCCCTAAGGGCGTGCAGATCTTTAACTCGTCGTTTTGACCTTGGTCTGGGTGGAGTCGGGAGCGAGGAACGTCGCGACGTCGGCTGGTGTGCGGAGGCGGGCGGTAGAAGCGTTGATGTGGTGTCCATGTGCTTCCAGGAGCGGGCGGACCTCCTGTTTCGCGCGGCTGATGGTCATGGCGGTGACGCCGAAGAGTTGGCCGAGGAGGTCCATGGTCGCGAGTTTGCGCAGGTGGAGCACGGTGACCAGGATCCGGTCGGCTGGGGTGAGTTTGGCTTTGGCACCTGTGCCAGGCGCTACCAGGCGCTCGTGACCGCGACGTGTGCGGAGCACTTGCTCGCGTTGAACCTCCAGCGCTGGAGTCAGCGCGTCGATGAGCTCGCTGAGCTGCTGACGGGTCATCCCGGTCAGTTCCGGGTCCTGCAGCGAACGCCGCGTGAGGCGAGGCGGTCTGCCCGCCGGGGCCTGGTCCGACGTGCTGTCGGTCGTGGCCGCATCCATCGGATGCTGGGGGTGAAGGGTGTAGTTCCAGTCCCCGTGGAAGCGGTGGCGGGTGATCGGCAGAGAGGCGATCTCGTCGTCGCTGACCTGAATGCCGGTGGGGTACGGGTTGGTGTCGAGTTCCGCGTGCACGGTCAGACCGGTCTTGGTGGTGGTCGCCGCGATGCTCTCGACGATGACTTCGTGGCGGGTCAGGGGCCTGCCGCGCCAGTTCATGGTGATGTGGGTGAACAGCGGGTGCTAGATCCGGTTCGACTTAGAAGTCCAGGTATGGAGGTGTCATACGGTGATCGTGAGGCCGGACTCAGCGGCGAACCGGGCGAGTTCGGTCTTCCACGTGCGGGTGCGATACCCGTTGGAGCCGCCGGCATCGGCGGTGATCAGCAGCCGGCCGGCCGTCGGATAGGTGGCCCGCCCGGCTCCGTTCCACCAACGGCGGATCGATTCGACGGCGAACGCGGCGGTGTCATGGTCGGTGCCCACGTTGACCCAGCCGGTGTTCGCGGCGACGTCGTAGATGCCGTAGGGCACCGCCCTGCCCAGCACGCGGTCGGGGAAGTCGTGGGTGTCGACCCGCACCGGCTCGCCTTTCGGCTCCCATTCACGGCCGTTGTTCTTGAACGGGCCGACCAGCTCCTTCTTCTTCGTGTCCACACTGATCACCGGAGCACCGCCGTCCTGGTGGTCGCGGGCCTGCTCGTTGAGGTAGTGGAACTGCGCGTCCCGGTCGGGGTGCTGCTTGCCTTCCAGCGTCTTGGCATTGCTCTGCAGGCTGAAGCCCTCCTCGCGCAGCAGGTCGCCCACCGTGTCCGCGGAGATCCTGTGGCCCTGCCGGGTCAGCTGCTCGGCGAGCTTGCGGGTGGATTTGGTGGTCCAGCGCAGCGGCGACATGGGATCTCCGCGGACGTCGGGCTCGACCAGCGTGAGAAGTGCCTCCCGAACGGCTGGGTTCCGGTCGACGACGCGTTTGCGGCCGGCGCCGGCCCGACGGACGCGGCCCAACGGCGCCTCTCCGGAGTCGAGTTCCCGCACTCCGGCAGACACAGTGGCCTCACGGACACCGGCGGCACGAGCGACCGCTCTGATCCCGCCGTAGCCGAGGGACTGGGCCTCCGCCCCTATCAGCAGGCGACGCTGCCGCTCGTCGAGGTGCGGCAGAATCGCCTCGAACTTGGCTGCCAGCGTGGTCCGTTGCCTATCCAACCCGCTTATGCCAGACCAACGAACCACCGAGCAGAAAGCTACGACTTAAAGATCTGCACGCCCTAAGCGCGAACTGCGCGGGTATGCCTGGACCGAGAGAAGGGAAGTGGCCCTGTGGTCAAGTGGATTGTACTGGGGCTGATCCTGGCGCCGTCTGTGCTGTTCATCGTGATGATGATCGCCGTGGCGCTCAGCGCGATGCGGCCCCGCCGCGCCGCCGCGTCGTTTAGCCGCCCGAAGTCGCCTCCGGAGCCCCCGCCGAGGAACCGTCCGGCCGCATCGGCCGCCCCACCGGCACCGACACCCACGGGCGACGAGCCGAATTCGTCACCCGAGACCACCGCCTGGCTCGATGCGTACCGACGCGCGCACCCCAACGCCACCCATGAGATGGTGATGTCAGCCGTACGCGAGCGGCGCGACGACCAGACGAAGTACCGCGGCATGTCGCCGGGCATGAAGTCCGCTTTCAAGGAGATCGAGAGGCAGCGCCGCGGGACCGGCTGGGACGGCGACTGGGCCCGGTGAGGGTGCCCCGCTCAGGCGGAGGCGGCGCGGATCCGCCCAGCGAAGTCGAAGACGCTGAGGCGTAGGGCCCGTTCCGCGTCCACGCCGCGAGGCAGATGCGTCTGGTCGTAGCCGATGGCCAGCCCCGCCAGGAACGCCGTCCGGCCCGCCTCCATGCTGCATTCCCATCGGATGCGCTTCACCGGCTCGTTCCGCCAGCGACCAGCCGTTCTTGCGTTCCAACGGCGCAACCAGCCCAGCCATGTACTTCAGTGCCCGGCCTCGCGGCTCCGAACGGGCAAACCGTGCAGCGAACCGCGCGTGTAACCCCGCCAACTCCCCACGCCACGAATCGACTTGCCGCACACCAGGTCCACAGACACTGGGACACTCAATCACACCAAACCCCACAACTGTGATTGCAGTACTTAGCCCCGACCTGCCGTACGCACGGGTGCGCCCCGGCCCTTCCCCGGGCCGGGGCGCACCCGTGCGTAC
>NZ_JBHVQS010000121.1:0-7157 GCF_042886435.1 Streptomyces sp. NPDC058000 | reverse complement strand
GTTCGTCAGTTCATGCCGACGCACCATGACGGACTCCTGCCCGCAACGGCATTAGATCCACCGCCCCGAGCAAGAGCCATCAGACACTGCCTAGAGGCCGAGCATGCTGTTCCAGCGGCAGCCCCTCCTGAAACGGTGGCCGGACGATCTCTACCAAGGTGCTGTCTAAGGTCTGGCGAGGTGCGGTGATGGACTCGACGTCCGCCTGAGTCAGGGAGCGCCACACGCCGGAAGGTACGACCGCTCCGGCCTCGTAAGAAACCTCGTCATGGCGCGCGGTCCTGACTGTGGCGATCTCGCACCGGTCACGGAGCGCGGTTTCGTCGCGATAGGCGATGTTCAGGGGCATGCCGGCCTTCCTGGGATCAGTCGTCTCCGATGGTGATGTCAAGTTCGGCTACCAGTGCCTGGGCAAGCTCTGCCTGCTGCGCGGGATCGATGCGGACCTTCGACAGGTGCGTCAGCCCACGGATGGCGGAGAGATCGTTGCCCCGCAGGTCCGCGCCCTTGTATCGGCCCTTGCCGAATTGGGTCATGCGCAGGACGCAGTCCTTGAAGATGGCGTTGCTCAGGTCGCAGTCGTGGAACGAGGCTTCAGCCAGAGAGCACTTCGAGAAAACGACAGGGCCAGCGGCGCGAACCTTCTCAAAAGCGGTGTAGTCGAGCTTGCAGTTCTCGAACAGAACATCTTCGAAGGTGAGGCCGGCAAGAGTGCCACCCATGATCTTGCAGTTGCGGAACACCACGCGGGAGAGCTTGCTATCGGCCCACTGAGCGTTGCCGAGGTCGGTGCCATCGACCTCGACTGAGTTGAGCCGTACCTCGTTGACCTGGGACTGCGCGGTTCGAAGGCGGGTAATGCGGCCCGTGATGAGCTGAGTGTTCTCCAGCTCCAGGGACCGGAGTTGGGCATCTGTGTACTGGAAGTCTTGAACGATGCCGCGACCACTCACCAGCGACTCCACGTTCGACAGGTAGAGGCCAGGTTCATCGAGGCCAGGGAGAGCGAGCGTGACACGGTCGAAGGTGATGGTGTCCATGGTGCTCCTATACGAGACGGGCGGGGCAGGCCGCCATGAAGCAGCCTGCCCCTCGTGCTAGCCCTACTTCTTGTTCCAGTTGTCCCAGGTGGCACGGTTATCAAAGGTGTTGCCGGCGTTGTCCCACGTGGGGCGGTTGTCGAACCCTGCCACCAGGCTGACCGGTGTGCTTCCGATCAGAGCATGGAAGCCGTCTGCCGCGCTGAGGATCAGGTCGATGGCCGTGGACGTGTTGTCCTTACGGGAGATCAGTTCACTGGCTGCGGACATGTCGTGTGACCCCTTCCAAGAGAGCGATCTTTGAGGTTGTGCAGTATCGAGTGCGGGTGCCATCCATGCGGCCCCCGTGCTCGAAGAACCTGTTCGCGGGGTGCGCCCCGCCGCAGAATGCGAAGTACCCGCAGGTGGCACGACAGGCATCTACGCCATCCCGGAACTCAGCGATCCAGGGGGTTCGGGCGTCGGCTTCGCCCACGAGGACGTCCAAGCCGTCGTGAAGCACGTTGCCAGTGGTGAAGTCTCCGAACCGCTTGTCAGTGCACCCGGCCAGTTCAGGCGAGAGCAGGACCACGCCACCGTCGAAGCTGACCGTGGGCAATGGATCCCACAGTGCCGAGGCCGGATTTGGCGTGGACTGCTGAGCGTGGAGGACGGTGCTGGCGAAGCTCACGACCCGCGATATCTCTCGCAGATGGACCACCGGATTAGCCCGCCAGGCGTCTGCGAGGGTGGCCCAGAAATCTGCTGCCCGTACAGGATCGACGGTCTGCACACCGCGGTTGACGCCCTCTTCTTCCTCAACGTTCACGCCGAGGGTGGTCACTCCCAGCTCGGCGAAGAACTCATAGAAGCGGGTGGCCGAACGCGGGTCGGGATCCGAGACAACGGCGATGGCTGAGAGCGGGATCCCGTGCCGACGTAAGCGTTGGATGCCACGCATGATCACACGGAAGGCGGGATGGCCGGCACGGGTAACGCGGTGACCGTTCATGTCCTCCGGGCCATCGATGCTGACGCCCGCATGTACGCCGTGCTCCAGCAGGAACCCGCACCAGGCGTCATCCACGAGGGCCGCGTTCGTCTGCACACTGTGCTTCACGCCCTCAAAGGGAGCCATCAGCGCGGCCAGATGCTCACGGCCGGCGGACAGCGGCTCGCCGCCATGCCACACCACCTCGAATGCGGGATCGTAGGCGGCCCACTCGTTGACCGGCTTCGCCACGGCCTGTGCTACGCGGACCGACATCAGGTTCTTGGTCTTGCGGAATGGCAGGTAGCAGTAGGTGCAGTCCATCGGCAGGCACAGAGTGGTTGGCTGCATGATCACTGCATGCGGAACGGTTGCGAGTCGTACGGAGTTGCGCATCGTGCTCCTCTCGACCGAGTTCGAGTGGTGCATGGGTAGCGCTGGGGATTGCGTTCATGACCCCAGCGCCTTGTACGCCTGTGAAGCTTTTTCCTGGGCACCGAAAGGGAGCCTTTTTGAACTGTGCTCGGACGGTCCGCTGACCCGGCTCGGCGTACGATCGTCCTCGCCTATCGGGAGGTGCACCGGAGTGGGAGTCCGGGGGCGGCTAGATATGACCGTACTAGCCACTTCGCCGCCTACGTACTTTTGCGGATTCGGAATTTGCGCGAATCGAAACATCCCATTCCCGCAACCGCTTAAGGACCGTAGGGCCAGTTCCGCCGTATTGTTGCGCAATATCGGCAGCAGAGGTTCCCGATTCGTAAGCGGAGATCATGCTTGCCCTGGATCCAGGCGAGAAGTGCATTTTGCTCCGTCCTCCTGCATTACGGCGACGAGGCTCTTCCCATTCGTCAAAGAGTTGCCTCATCTTCGCTGCAGTGACACTGAAGCGGGTGGCCACACCCGAAAGGGAAGCGCCGAGGCGGTACATACGGATGGCTTTCGCCTTGAGGGCTGGTGGGTCGGGCTGAACCTGGTGGACGTGTGCCTTGCGTGCCACTTCAAGCTCGTTAACTTCCACCCAGTCCTTTGACTTTCGTGCCTGACTGACTCTCGCAGAGATATCGCGGCACCCGGAACAACCGAAGCGAAAGTGGGGCTGCTGATCCACCGAAAATCCTTGCTGATCAAGTTGAGTTTATGTGGTGCCCAAACTGCCAGTCGGTAGCCGGTGGCCCCTTCCGCATGCTCAGCTGCTGCCAGACCGATGATGTAGGCGACCTGACTTGAGTCGAACAGGCACGAAGCCAAGCCGGGGATCTTCAGGTAGCCGATGATGTCCGAGCTTCAATGGCGGTCCGAAGTGCGGGTTGCCCGACGGAGGAAACGGGACGCCAGCTAAAAGCAATACCATTGGGAGTGATCTCGGCGTCGCTGGTGTTAGCGCAAACTAAATAGCGAAAGCCAAAGCGAAGGCTTCCAGAAGATGACTCTTGAACGTCGATGTGTAGCGGGCTCTGGTCTTCGCCCTCCGGCCACACGTGAAACCATCCTGTCGTTTCCATGAGGACTCGGACGGAAGCGGTCAGGAGGGAAGTGTCATCAGCAACCAAAGTTCCTTCGACGAAAGCCCATCTATCGTCATGCCAGCCGCAGAGAACGTTGCGCGACTCGTTCATGACGATGGCGCCGACGACAACCTCTGGGCACATGTCCGCATGGATGCAGCGGCCCTGGGTGCGGTGACTGCGCATCACCTCAAAAAGCTGATGCAACTTGGGCTGCTCGTCTGGGTGGTGGTGGGAGTAGGCGAAAAGGTCACGAACGATTGCGCTGGAATCCATCCTCCCCCCTCTCTTCTTGGCTGCGGGGATGGTTGCGGATTTCCCGGCTTATTTCGAAAGATTTTTCGCGATCGGTCTTTTTGAGAGCCATCCGGAGTTGTTGCTCTAAGGCCAGGGAGACATCACAGCCGGGGGCGGGTTTCGCGTTGAAAAGCCTGGTATCGAGTGGCACTTAGATCGGTCTTGGCGAGCGCCGTATGGGGTCGGCCATCGGACACGGCCTACTACGGCTGAGTGGGACCGGGAGCCCGACGCGTAGCAACGCACAGGGAGCACCTGCACAGGGGCCACCGGTCCGTCGTCGGGCCGGCCGCAAGGGGCCGGACGCGCCGCCGAGGCTGAAGCGTCTGACGGGTGCCGTCCCCGCGAACCCGGTACACCGCAATGGTCATCATCAGAGCCTCCAGCCTCGCCGACTGTCATCCGCCGTTTGCTGTCTGTCACTAGTCAACGACAATCGAGCACCCCGAAAGTGCACAGGAAGTGCACAAGCCCGGGGCGCGGGTACCACAGCCTTGAGAGCATGAGCGAAGGAGAAGCCCGACAGGGAAGACAGTGCGAATGAGTGCAGAGATCCCCACGCCTGGACCTGGCGCGAACGTGAAGGCCGAGCGCATGAAGCGTGGCTGGCTTCAGGACTACCTAGCGGCCAGAGCCGGAATGTCGAAGTCCCTGCTCGGCAAGATCGAGCGCGCCCAGCGACCCCTGACTCAGGGCATGGGCGCAGCCCTTGCCAATGCGTTCGGAATCCCCCTGGACGAGCTGCTGGGGTCGGCGCCTCCACCAGCGGGTGCAGAGGACTTCCTCAAGGAGTTGCGCGGCGTGATGCGCCGCTTCGATCTGCCAACCGACGAACCTGTACACGTTGAGCACCTGGAGCACGACCTCGTAGAGCTGTTCAGCCTCCGCGGCGACGCGAACCTCGCCGCGGTGACGAAGGCCCTCCCAGGGCTACTTAAGCGGGTCCAGAATTACGCTCACCAGAGCGGGCTTCCCGAGGACTGGGCCAGGGTGGCCGACGTCTACAGCGCGGTGTACTGGCTCGCAGCTCGGCACCGCTGGATGGCCATGGCCGAACTCGCGGTGATGAAGCAGCAACAGGCCGCGGAGCGGTCGAATGCCTTGGCCCGCGCCGTGGCCGCCCGAGACGAGGCCGGCACTTTCCTCAACGGTGGCGACTTCGCCGGCGGGCTGGCTGTGGTTGACCAGGCCGTTGTGCAGGCTGAAGCCACGATGAGGGGGCGTGCCAGGTACCTGGCCCTGGGCCTTCTGCACCTTCGCGGGCTCACACTGGCCGGCCGCCTGGAGGACAAGAACACGGTGCAGCGGCATGTGAAGGGTGCCAGGCGGGCCGCCGCTCAGTTCGACGCCGATGTAGACGTCCAAGGGATCCATTTCGGGCCGGAGAACACGATCATTCACATCATCGCGACCAACGTCGACATGAAACAGAATGCCGATGCCCTCGACGAAGGCGAGAGGTATCTTCGGGGAGACTTCACATTGCCGGCCACCAGAATCGGCCCCCTTCACATGAACCTTGCCCGAGCAAAATTGGCCCTCAAGGACCGTGATGGAGCAGTTGACTCGCTCGCCGACGCGTGGAAGGTTGCGCCGCAGATGGCAAGGGTGCATCCGACGAGTCAAGAACTGGGCCGAGTGCTCATTTCGCTCCACAAGAGGAGCAACCCAAAAGTCACAGCCCTGGCCAAGAAAGCCGGAATTCCTCTCTGACTCGTAAGCCTGGACGTAAACTGTGGCGGCAACTCGTGGCGCACGCATGTGATACCAGTTCGATGACGATGAGCGACCGCGTCTGTTGCGGACCGACTTCCTTGAGGCGTCGGTGGCCGCCGCGTGCGGAACTGGGCACGGTGCGCATGCCTCGTCCAACAGGGCCCGCTGTCACGTGGCGTGCGCGGGGCTGCCCACGGGTGTCCGGGCCGGGCCGTGGAAGACCTGCCGATCGTGCCACTCGCGGTGCGGTGTCGCGATCTTAGGGGCGTCCGGTTGCGGGCCGATGACCGGTCGGCCGGCGAGGGCGAGCACGTGCTGTCGGCTGGCCTCGCTGCGGCCGACGAAACGTTGGGAGACCAGGATGCGGTGGTTCTCCCCGAGGCCCAGGACCCCCTTGTCGAAGAGCTTGTGGTGCAGCGAGCACAGGCACAGGCCGTTGTCGACCTCGTCCGGCCCGTCGTGGGACCACCAGCGCACGTGTGCGGCCTCCAGCCCGACCGTGCTTGCGCCGAGTGCCCCGTCGTATCCGCAGAACGCGCACTGGAACTCGTAGGCGGTGAGTATGAGTTCACGCATCCGGCGATCGCGTTGCCGTCGGGCCGCGGCGCCCGCGCCGTGCACGGACTCCGACTCGGCGAGCTCCAGGTCGAGGCCGACGGCTTCGCACAGATCCATGTGCAGGGACGGCGGGAAGTGGGTGTCCAGCAGCACTCTGGTGAGCCGGCCAAGCAGTGACGACTCCTTTGCGAGCGCGGCCCGTAGGCCGGGCGCGAGCCGCCCGGTGGCTCCGCTGGAACGCAGGAGCCCGACTCCACTTCCGGGGCTCCCCGGCCCCTGGTCGGTTCTGACCTCCCACACGCCGTCACTGACAAGGTGATGGAAGGGGTATGCGGGGGTCGTCGGGTGCGTCGGCCCGTACTCGGTCAGCAACCGCTTGAGCTCATCCTCGACGGCGCTGTAGCGCAGCTCGCCGCAGGCATCCCGCTGATAGCTGCCGAGCGCGTACAGCAGCAACAACGGCTTGTGCGGCGCCCGGACGCCGTTGTTCGTCCACCGCCTCAGCTTCGCCACCCGATCAAGCCAATCCATAAGCCGCAAGGGTAGTTCTCCTTACGGGCGTCGCATCGTGTCTGGTCGAGCGGTGGCGGCAGGAAGCTGGGAACTACGAAACCACGCGCAATGCGCAACGGGACACGGTGGGCGGGCCGTTGCGGCGGATGAGCGGCTGGGAAAGGCGTTCGCGGGAATCGCGATCACGGCCGTCCTGTGTGCAGGCAGCGTGTGCTGGACGTTCCTCCAGCACACGCTGCCACAACAGCAGGCCGAGCAGGAGAATCAGCAACGGCAGGTGCAGCAGTACAAGCAGCCGACGAGGCCGGCGAAGCCCTAGCGCTGCCTGTCGGCCAGGTCTCGCGAACGCCTCACCGCTGCATGCACGGCTCGGCAGCATCCTCGCCGCCACGTCTGGCGCACTTGCGCTCCTGGCCCTCGGCAGCGCGTGGCCCGTCACGACAAGCACCGTTGCAGTACTACTAGGCAGTGTCTGATGGCTCTTGCTCGGGGCGGTGGATCTAATGCCGTTGCGGGCAGGAGTCCGTCATGGTGCGTCGGCATGAACTGACGAAC
>NZ_JBHVQS010000120.1:0-7297 GCF_042886435.1 Streptomyces sp. NPDC058000 | reverse complement strand
GGCTCCAGCTTCGGACCCCGACGAGGAACTGACGCACCAGCAGAAGAAGAAGTCACACAACAACTAACGATCAACTACTGGCGCAGGACACTAGGCCGTGTCCGATGGGTCGAGTGACAGGTCCCATCGGACACGCCTCTGCGAAGTCGCGGACCCTAGATGATCGATTCCAAGGGGTCAGTGGTCATATGCGGTCAGTGAGCGCAGGACGGGCTGTCCTGTGTGGTCGTTGTGCCAGATCGCGGCGGTCATTGCGAAGGTGCGTTGCATGACGCGGACGACGACACCGCCGGGTGTGCGGCCTCGGTGCTGTTCGAGATCGAGTTGGCCCTTGAAGGTCTCGTTGACCGACTCGATGACCTGCCGCAACGGCTTGAACAGGGCGGCTCCGGCTCGCCTCTGCGGGCCGGGCGCAGCAGCTGGATGTCCTGCCCGGCCAGTTCGTGTTCGAAGCCCCGGCCGTAGTAGTTCTTGTCGCCGATCAGCGTCTGGCCGGGCCGGTCGGCGGCCAGGCCGGGTTCGGCAGCGAGGAGGTCCAGCAGGGTCTCGCGCTCGTCGGCCTTGGCGCCGGTCAGGGCGAAGGCGACTGGCAGGCCCTGGAAGGTGCACACCAAGTGCAGCCGCAGGCCCCAGAAGAAGCGGCTGTGACTGGCGCAGTACCCGTACTCGGCCCAACCGGCCAGGTCGGAACGTTCGACGGTCTCGCGGGAGCGGCCGCATTCCACCGGTGTGGAGTCCACGATCCACACGTCGTCGCTCCACACGGAGGTGTCGGTGGCCAGCAGGCGGGTGACCCTGCAAAGCAGGTCGGCGCTCTTGCGCAGACCTGCAAAGCAGGTCGGCGCTCTTGCGCAGCCGCTTGTTGTAGCCGGGCTGCTTGGGCAAGTACGGGAAGAGATGCCGCAGGTGGGAAGGGGCGTGGCGAAGCCACCTCGCCTCAGAGGTGAAGCCGAGCATGGCCTGCATCATCGCCGGTGTGACCAGCTCGGCGTCGGTGAGCTGCGGGGCGATCCCCACGGCCGGCCGCCATGGCGCGAGATGCGGAGACGCCTTCAGCAGGTCGTCGGTTTTCACATGGAGTGCAGTCGCGAGGGTGTCCAACTCTGTCTTCACACACTGACGTTGGACGCCCTCGTCCCATGCGCGCAGCCGATCCCTTGAATCGATCATCTAGCCGTCCAAGGCGCTGCCAGCGAGCCAGGAACCGAGCGCGATGCGACGAGCAACTGAGGGCTGCCCCTCTGGAAGACCGCCGGGTTCGGTGACTCCTTGCCCCCGTACGAGCGCGCCCCGCAGCGGCCGTGGTTGCTGCCGGCAGCGCATCCGCCCACGAGGGCGGGACGATCAGTAGGACGACTTCGTGACTCCGGGGAGGAATCCGGCGCGGGCTCCCCCGGCGCGGATGCGAGCCACGGCCGCCTCGACACCGATGCTGTCGATCGTCTTGATCGCCTTGGCGCTGAGCGTCACCGCCTGCCACGTCTCCTCGTGCCCGATCGCCTGTGGCATCTGCGGCTCTGCCCAGGACGCCCGTCACTCACCTGCTGCGTTCGCACGCCGGGACGACCCGGCGAAGAATGGCCGTGTACCGGCAATTCGACTACGGCAGGCTGCGCACAGCCGCTGTGCCGCCCGCCGGACGGGATGATCCTTGTGACAACTTCGCCCTTCGGGTCTGGCGACCCGTTCTCCGATCTCTTCAACCGCTTCTTCGGCATGAGTCCGGCAGCCTCGCCGCCGGCCGTGCAGCGCGTGCCCATCGGGCGACTGCTCAGTGATTCCTCGCACGAGCTGCTGGCGGCGGCAGGCGGCCGGGCGGCCGAGGACGGGTCCGATCTCGACACCGTGCACCTGCTGTGGGCCGCCACGCAGGTGCCGGCCGCCCGGCAGCTGCTGGAGCAGGCAGGCGCGGATCCGGACCAGCTGGCTGCGGACCTGCAGGAGAACCTTCCCACCGGCACCGGAACCGGCGACCCCGGGCTCACACCAGCGGTGAAGCGCGCTCTGCTTGCCGCCCACGCCCACTCCCAGGCGACCGGTGCCTCGTACATCGGTCCGGAGCACATCCTCGCCTCATTGCTGGACGATTCCAGCCTCGCACGCACGCTGGGATCCGAGGGAGTCTCCTCCGGTTTGCTGAGTGGCGGCGAAGCCGGCCGGAAGGCGGCGTCGGGTGAGCACAGCGACACCCCGACCTTGGACGAGTACGGGCGCGACCTCACCGAGGAGGCCCGCAGCGGGCGTCTCGACCCGGTGGTCGGCCGGGCGGAGGAGATCGAGCAGACCGTGGAGGTCCTTTCCCGGCGTACCAAGAACAACCCCGTGCTCATCGGTGATCCCGGCGTCGGCAAGACCGCCATCGTCGAAGGACTGGCGCAGCGGATCGTCGCCGAAGAGGTCCCGAAGGCCCTGCGCAACCGCCGCGTCGTGAGCCTCGACGTGGCCGGTCTGGTCGCCGGATCCAAGTACCGGGGAGAGTTCGAGGAACGGCTGAAGAAGGTGATCGACGAGGTCACGGAGGCCGAGAGCGGCATCATCGTGTTCATCGACGAACTGCACACGGTCGTCGGCGCGGGCGGAGGCGGCGAGGGTGCCATGGACGCCGGCAACATTCTCAAGCCCGCGCTCGCCCGGGGCGACCTCAGCGTGGTCGGCGCCACCACCATCGACGAGTACCGCCGGTACATCGAGAAGGACGCCGCGCTCGAACGTCGCTTCCAGCCGGTCATGGTGCGCGAACCCACCGTCGAGGAGACGGTCGAGATCCTGAGCGGGCTTCGCGACTCCTACGAGGCCCACCACCAGGTCCGTTACACGGACGAGGCCCTGGACGCCGCGGCCGCCCTGTCCGACCGCTACATCACCGACCGGTTCCTGCCCGACAAGGCGATCGACCTCATGGACCAGGCAGGAGCACGCGTGGGACTGCGCGGCCTCGGTGCCCCGACCGGGACCGCGAGCCTCGAGGACCGCCTCACCAAGCTGCGCAGGGAGAAGGACGAGGCCGTCAGCACCGAGGACTACGAACGCGCCGCACAGCTCAAGGAGCAGATCCGGCAGGTGGAGCAGGAGCTCGCCGGCGCCGGCGGAGAGCGGGAAGAGGCTGGCAGTGTGACTGCCGAGGACATCGCCGATGTGCTCTCCGCGCGCACCGGCATTCCCGTCTCCCAGCTCACCGAGACCGAACGCGAGCGGCTCACGAAGCTCGAAGAGGCCCTGCACGAGCGGGTGGTCGGCCAGGACGAGGCAGTCACCGCCGTGTCTCAGGCTGTGCGCCGCGGCCGGGCGGGCATGGGAGACCCCGAGCGGCCCACCGGCAGCTTCCTCTTCCTCGGACCCACGGGAGTCGGCAAGACGGAACTGGCCAAGGCACTCGCGGAACTGCTCTTCGGAGACTCCGACCGGATGGTCCGCTTCGACATGAGCGAGTTCCAGGAGAAGCACACCGTCTCCCGGCTCGTCGGCTCCCCGCCCGGATACGTCGGCTACGAGGAGGCCGGGCAACTCACCGAGGCGGTGCGCCGAAAGCCGTACAGCGTCGTGCTGTTCGACGAGGTCGAAAAAGCCCACCCGGACGTCTTCAACCTGCTGCTGCAGGTCCTGGACGACGGACGGCTCACCGACGCCCAGGGACGCACGATCGACTTCCGGCACACCGTGGTCATCATGACCAGCAACATCGCCTCCAAGCGCATCCTGGACCACCAGGGGGCGGTCGAGGACATCAGGGATGACCTGATGGCCGAACTGCAGGCGCACTTCCGGCCCGAGTTCCTCAACCGCATCGACGAGATCATCGTCTTCCACGCCCTGACCCGGGCGGACCTGGTGCGCATCGTCGACCTGTTGCTGGAACGCAGCCGGCGCAGGCTCCACGCCCAGCAGATCAACCTCGAGGTCACCGAGACCGCCAAGGAGTGGCTGGCCAACCGTGGCTACCAGCCCGAGTTCGGAGCCCGGCCGCTGCGCCGCACCATCCAGACGGAGCTCGACAACCGCCTTTCGAACATGCTGCTCAGCGGCTCGGTCAATCCGGACGACACCGTCATCGCCGATGTCAAGGACGGCGAGCTGGCACTGACCCTCGGTCCGGCGGCCGCCTCGGGCGGCGCGGACCAGCCGGAGCCGGACACGGCAAGTTCGGCGGAGTAGCCCATCTGAACTGGGATTTCTTTCATCATGAGGCGGAGGTGGACAGCGTCGCCGCCAGGAGAGAAGGCGCCACGGCGGCAACTGCCGGGCGGACGTGGCCGGGCAGCCCCTGGCACCGCGTAGCGTTCGCGCTTCGACTACTCCCCCGGGCCGGACGGCCGACGACTGAGGAATCCAGCGGCTCTTCGTCCTGCGCGGCCTGTTGCCTGACGACGCCGACCGCCGCCTGCCGCACCGCTCCGGCGCCGCAGACGCCGGGAGCCGAGGCCGTGCAGTGAGACCAGTGCGACCCTGTGCTCAGGGGCGACCTCGGTGCGGACCGGGTTGCGCTCCGCCCGGCTCGGCAGGTCGGTGAGGAGGACGCCGATGTCCCAGTCGCCGTCCTCCTGACGGGTGCCGACGACTTTAGCCACGTCGGACACGTCGACCTGCTCGTCCGCCACCAGGGGTGCCGTCACGGTGTCCGCCTGCCAGCGGATGTCCCTGGCGATGCGGCGGCGCAGATCCTCCGGTAGGCGGGGGCGAGCCAGGCCATCTCGGAGGGCAGGCCCGGGTCGGCGACCAGGACGAACCGCAGGTTCCTGGCGTTTGTGTCCGCGCGTCGGGCTACCTCGCAACCCTTGTCCTGCCGCCGGGTGGGCCTCGATGATGTCGCGCCTCGCCGCGCCCGGGCTGCCACCATAGGGAGGGGATCCGCTCGTCCACCCGTTCGCCCAGCACGCCGCGCCTGTAGGCCGGGGCACCCTTAGCATGCTGACTGTGCGACCCAATACCCCGAAGATCGAGGGCGGCCGGTTACAGGGCCTCCTGCAGCTCATCGAGGACGGCATCCACCTGGTCGTCGCGGCGCTCCTCGTACTGCTCGCGGGGCTCCTGACCGTCGGGGTCATCCACGACGTCATCAGGTCGATCCAGGGGCCGTATCACGAGGAGACGGTCGTTCTCTCCGCCCTGGACAACGGCCTTGTGCTGTTCATCGTGGCCGAGCTGCTCCACACCGTCCGCCTCACCATCAGGAACCAGACCCTCGACGCGGAGCCGTTCCTCGTCGTCGGCCTGATTGCCGGCATCCGCAAGGTGCTCATCGTGACGGCCGAGGCGGAGAAATCCTTCCGGTGGAACGTCGAGGGGATCGAACTGCTGATCCTGGCGGGGCTGATCCTCGTGATGGCGACAGCGGTGTACGTGTGGCGGCGCTCCACGCGGCCGGGAGACTACTTCCCGCTCCAGGAGCCGCGGCGCTCGCCGCCGGAGCCGTCACCCACCCCGGTGCGCGCGTCCTGATCCTTCACCTTCCGCAGCCACGGCCGCCCGCACCCGCTGCTCCTCGCGAGCAGACCCGACGTCCCGTTCCAGGGGTGTGCGGCTCACGGCCATTCGCGAGGTCCTCCAAGGCCCGCCTCTGCAGTTCCGCCCCGCGCCTCACCACCGGGCTCCGGTCCCGGCGGCAGCGCCCTCCCACGCGGCACTGCTGTCGCTGTCCATGCTGAGTCCGATGCGCGTCGCTCACCGGCTGAGGGGAGCGGCCCTCGGCGTTTTGGGAGCGCTGATGCCGGAGTCCGGCCGAGGCACCCGACTTCAGCGACGACGCCCCCAGCACCGAAGCCCACGACGGCCCCGCCACCCACAAGGCAGGGCCGTACACGGGCGGCCGCATCCCGAGCAGGTGGCACTGAGGCTTGTCCGCGATCGTCGACTCACCCTGAGTGCCAGATAGCCAAACCAAATGTCGCCTGTCTCGAAAAGTCGCAACCCCTCAGCTTGAAATTAAACCTTCGGTGATCGTTCGGGGGGCTGGGGCGTTCACCCACATGGGAATCTCCCGGACATGACGACGACCTCCCTTTCACGCTGTGTGGTGTCGAGTCACGCAACGGGCCAGGAGGTCGTCGGTGTTGAGTGTCGTCCATGAGTCCGTTCGTCGGGAGGCGTTTTGCGAACTGTCGTCCTTTCGGATGGAGTTGTATGCGGCGATGTCCCGCCGCGCCGATGCGTTGTTCGAGCTGGTCGATGCGGTGCTGTGCGCGGGCGGCCCGGTGGTGTCACTGCCGGAGTTGTCACTGGAGACTGTGCACCGCCGCGGGCACGGGGCGATGTACGACGCGCTTGCCCGGGGCCGGCTGGATGTGTCGCGGCTGCGGTGGGCGCTGGCCGGGCTTCGGCTGCCGCGCGGGACGGACAGGCAGATCTCGATCGCGTTGGATGTGACGCCGTGGCCGCGTCCGGACGCGGAGTGCTCACCAGAGCGCCTGCACTGCCATCGCCCGTGCCGGTGTGACGGGGTGCGGCAGACCATCCCGGGGTGGCCCTACCAGGTCGCCGCCGGGTTGGGAGGGGGCCGGACCTCGTGGACCGGAGTGCTGGATGCGGTCCGCCTGGGTCCCACCGACGATGCGACCGAGGTCACCGCCGCCCAGATCCGGGACCTGCTCGACCGCCTGCGTCAGGCCGGGCAGTGGCGCGAAGGCGATCCCGAGGTGCTGTTCGTGCTGGATTCCGACTACGACATCGTGCGTCTGACGTGGCTGCTGCGCGAGGTGCCGGTGCGGCTGCTTGGGAGGATCCGCGCCGACCGCGTCATGTACCACCCGCCCGGGCGCCGCAAGGGCCCCACCAAAGGCCGGCAACCGCGCCACGGCGAGGCATTCCGCCTGGCCGATGCCGCCACCGACCCCGCACCCGTGCAGGCGTCGGCCAGCGTGCACGACCGCTTCGGCGCCGTCGTCGCCCGCTGCTGGGGACGCCTGCACCCGAAACTGGACCGACGTGGATCCTGAGTCAGTCACGAGGGTGAACTGCCCATCATCGAAGGCACGTTGGTCCACCTGGCAGTGGAGTACCTGCCTGGCAACCGGGCCCCCAAGCCGCTGTGGCTGTGGCACTCGGTCCCCGATGCCACCCCGCACGACGTCGACCGCCTGTGGCGGATCTTCCTTCGAAGATTCGACATCGAGCACACCTTCCGGTTCTTCAAGCAGGCCCTCGGGCTGACTCGCCCCCGGCTCCGCACCCCCGAACAGGCCGACCGCTGGGTCTGGCTGATCATCGCCCAATGCCACGAAGTTAAGCGGCCGTTGGCGGTGTCAAGCGGTTCGGGGAAGTTGATGTAGAAGAGCGGGGCCCCGCGTAGGACGGATGTCGACCA
>NZ_JBHVQS010000119.1:0-8695 GCF_042886435.1 Streptomyces sp. NPDC058000 | reverse complement strand
CGGTGTGCGCCTGCAAGCCCCCAGCATACCCCCACATTAGGGGGGCCGTCCGCGACAAAAACCCCCCCGCGCCCGACGCCGCATGCAGACCGTGAAACCCGGCGCCCACCCGACGCGAGTGTGGCGAGGTGTGGGGGTCTTCGGTAGCTGGTTGTTCTGGCCTGGCGTTTGGTGGTTCTGGTGGGGATTTGAGGGTGTGGGGGAGGGGTGGAGTGTGGCTTGCGTGGGCTATGCGGTGGGTGTTCGGTTTGGTTGTTCGGGGTGTTGGTCAGGGGTTTCGTGGGTGTGTGGGATTGATCTTGGTTTTGTTGTTGATGGAATGGTGCGTCGAGAGGTAGCCGTGTGGTGTGGCCGTGCGCAGGGGGCTGACCGGGGCTGGTGAGGGGTGTGATCCGAGGTAGGTGGTCAGTGGGTCGTTGGCGGTGGGGGAGAGTCGGGTAAGGGCGAGCTTGTGGCCGATCACGCCGACGGCGTCATGGACGTGGGGAGTTGGGTGTTGGTGGGGGAGTGTGGCCAGGGTGCGGGCAAGAGTGACGGTTTCGGGGTAGGTCACCAGGTCACGGGCCAACAGCACGGCTGAAGCGTTCCCTGCACGGCGTAACTGCGGGTTTCCTGCCGTGAGTTGATGTAGCCGGTGGTGCCAGCGGTGGGTCAGGTGTTGCTGGTGGTCGTACCAGCGGGTCGTGATCGCGTGTGCCGCCATCCACGCACTCGCGCCCCGCGGGTGTCGCTGTAGCCGCTGGTGGCTGTGGTGGGCCGTGGCGAGTTCGGGAACGGCCCCGGTGCGCAGGGTGGACGTGAGTCGGGGGTCTGGGGCGGCTTGCTGATGGCGCCAGCACACCAACCGGTGCCAGGGCCGGTGGACCCAGGCGGTACCGGTCGCGCCGCGGCTGTGGTGCCGCACGCACATCGTGCACGCTCGAACAGCTTGCTGCCGGTGCTCGACGGGCCCCCAGCATGCGGTGGCCGGCCTGGCATCCGTCGTGCCGTCCTGGAGCAGGCCGGGCAGTGCACGCGCGAGGACGTCCGGCCGGACTCGGGCCACGGCAGCGACTCGGCGCGTAGCGGTGGGGGAGAGGTCGAGTTCTGCCGCGGGCGAGGTGCCGTGTCCGCGGACGGTGATCCCAGCGCTGTCAAGGAGTTGGGGCAGTGTCAGCCGGTAGGCACCGGCGAGGCGCTGTAGGTAGGAGGCGGTCGCTTCGAAGACCAGCGGCCGGACGCGGAATACGCCCGGTGCCGGGAGCGGGAGCTGCGCCCATGCCCCGACGACGGGCGCAGACGCCACGAGAGCGGCCTGACTCACCGGGAACCGGGCTTGGTTCGGGTGCGGGGCCGGTAGCGCTGTTCGGCGAGGTGATCCAGACGGACACCGTCGAGGGTGGTCTTGGTGATGCGTTCCGTGCCGTTGATGAGCGCGGTGATGGCCGCCTGCTTGATCAGACGCGCAAGCGACCCGATCCGGCCGGCGGTGCGCTCGTGCAGGTACGGCGTCAGCCGCACCAGACTCCCTGCCCGGTGATACCGCAGGTCGAGGGCGTTCTCCAGGGCCTGTACAAGGTCTTTGAACGGTTCATGCTCACCGTCGCGGGCGGGGAAGGGATCGCAGTCCACGAGGCTGGCCCGTGCGGCGAGCTGCGCCCCGCGCACCCCGGAGAACAGGGCGGTCCCGGTCACGTCGATGCCCGCATACACGAACGTCGCGCCGACGCGTTCGGTGAGGTCTTTGATCAGGTCGGCGCTCTGGGCGCCGGTGGTGGTGCGGGGGTTGAGCCGGTGGATCTCATCGATCAGCACCAGCCGCACACCCACCTGCGCGTAGGTGTGGCAGACGCTGTTGACGACTGCTGCCTGGGACATCCGGGCGGTGACAGGAACGCCGAGAAAGCGGGCGAATTCCAGTGCGAGAGTCTTGGCACTGGCGGCGGGCGGCACGAGCACGTAGGCGACCGGGACCTGCCCGCCCGCAGCCACACCCGCCTCGTCCTGGCGCCGGGTGTGGGCGAGGTGGCAGGCGCGCCCGACCTGGAGCAGCGCGGTGGTCTTACCGGCCCCGGCGGGTCCGGTGACGATCAGGGACGGGCGCGCGGTGACCTGCTGGTGGCGGCCCAGGATCATCAAGGTGCGTACCTGCTTGGCCAGCATGTCGATCGCCGGAGTGCGGACCGTCACGAATCGCGAGTGATAGCCCACCCGCTCCTGGAGACTGCGCGCCGGCGCCCCTGGCGCGGGAGGCGCGGGCACGGGTGTGGCGGCGAAGCGGGCGAACCCGTCCCACACCGTCACCGCCCCCGGCTGAACCTGCCCGTTGCCGCCCGCACCGCCCGCGATGTTCCCGGCGCCTACCGCAGAGTCCGCCGGCCGGTGCGCGGTTGGCGCGGTACCGTCCTTCGACGCCTCTCCGATGCTCCATGGACCGCTCACCACTGCTCGGCCTCCGCTTCGGCATCCCACAGCCCGTATCCGCCAGCCGGAACACCAGCGGACGATGCACCCACGCCGGCTTCTTCCGCGACATCCAGTGCCGCATCTGCATCGGTCCCGGCAGCCAGGCCGGTGGCGGCGAGGTCGTCCAGGCTCTCACCCCACCCCTCATCGGGCGCCAGCCTCGTCTGTGACGCCTCCACAGCCTCGGCCCCAGCGGATGCGGCAGCCTGCCCGCTGCCCGCCGCCCCCGCGCCTTCCCCCACCTCGGCATCGGGTGTGCCGGATTGCCGTGGAGCGGGCAGACCGACTGCCAGCCCCTCGAGTACCGCCGCGCTGCCGGGCGAGGTGAGGGGACTCTTGCGGCCCCGCCGTTTCGGCGCCGCTTGCACTCCCGTGCCGCGAGTGTGGCGCAGGAGTTGGTCGAGGGCATCGGCGAGGTCGGCCTCGTGCTGCTCACGGCCGCCCCGCTGGGCGACTTCGTCCTGGACGTGGCGCCAGGTCTGGTCGTTGAACGGCTGGTGGACGTGGTCGCGGTGGATCCACGGGATCTCGTGGAGCTTCCCGTCGCCCAGGCGCGCCCAGACCTGGCGGGCATCATGCGGGTTGTGGTGGACCTCCCATCTGCCGTCCCTGGCCGCGATGTCGGAGCGCTTGCCGCGGCAGGCATCCAGCACCTCGTAGTCGTAGGTGCGGTAATCGATGCGGATGCCGCGTTCGGTGATGGGCTGCCACCGCACCGGCAACAGCTCCAGCCAGTCGGCTCCGCTCAGCGGCACGGGCACGTACCCGCACACGGTGATGAGAGCGGCCCACATCTCGTTCGGCGTCAGCACCGTCTTCGGCAGTACGGGGTGGCGCAGGCCTTCGTGCGGCCGGTTCAGCTCCCTCACCTTGCGGATCTGCTGCACCAGAGCACGGATCCGCTTCCTCGTGCGGCGTCCACTCCGTCCAGAGCAGTCAGACAGAGCCCTGACGGCCTCCTAACAGCCTCGTTCCCCTCGGCCGTCCCGTCGTCGTCCAGCAGCACCTCCACGGCCCTCTTGGCTTCCGCCGCCGGTGCATCGTCGTGCTCGGACACGCTCGCCCCTTCGAGCAATTGTCAAATCCTGTGGATCTGGTCCGCGCGGCCGGACGTCAGTTGGTTCAGAACCGAGTCCGGTCTCACAGGGTGGTGTTCGCCTGCCGCCTGGCGGATGAGCTGCTAACTTCCGCGTCATGGCGAACCAGAGCGACGGCACAGATCTCCGAAGCCGGGTGGCCGATGCCGACAGCGGTGTCCTGTTGTTCGGCATCACGCCGCCCCGCCTGAGCAACACTCCCGAGCGGATCCGGGAGATCACCGCAGCCACCCTGGCACGGTTGGAGTCCCTCGATGTCGACGGTCTGGCGCTGTACGACATCGACGATGAGAGCGACCGTAATCCGGTGCAGCGGCCGTTTCCGTACCTGCCGACCATCGACCCTGCCGTGTACCACGCGGACTATCTCGGCAAGTGGAACCGCCCGGTGGTTGTCTACCGGTGCGTCGGCAAGTACTCCCAGACGGAGCTGCGGACCTGGCTGCGGACGGCCGACGCCGACCGGCTGCTCGGCGTCTTCGTCGGCGCGTCCTCGAAGGGGAAGGCGGTGCGGACCGGCCTGTCCGAGGCGCAGGACCTGCGCCGCGATGTCCGCCCAGACCTGCTGCTCGGTGGCGTGGCCATCACCGAACGCCCCGAGGAGCATCTGCGGCTCGTCGCCAAGCAGGTGGCCGGATGCGCGTACTTCATCTCGCAGGTCATCTACAGCGTCGACGCGGCGAAAAGCATGGTCTCCGACTACTACTACGCCTGCCGCGAGCGGGACCTCGAACCGAGGCCCGTCCTGTTCACGCTCTCGGTGTGCGGCTCGGTGAAGACGCTGGCGTTCCTCCAGTGGCTCGGCGTCGACGTCCCGCGCTGGCTGGAGAACTCCCTGCGCCATGCGGACGACACCCTGGCCGAGTCATACCAGCACTGCTTGGCGAACGCCCGGGACCTGATCGCCTTCTGCCGGAAGCTCGGCATGCCGTTCGGCTTCCTCGTGGAGAGCGTGTCCATCCGCAAGGTCGAGATCGACGCCTCGGTCGCCCTGGCCCACGAGCTCAGCAGGCTGCTCGGACGAGGTACACCCTTGGTGTGAAGCCGGGTACGAACGTGCGGCTGTCGAATCCCGCGATCGGGACGCGGCTCAGGCCGCGCTGGCGTCCTCCCGTTCGACGAGGACGCCGCGATCCCGTGGCAGGTTCTGGCCCGGGCGTGTACCCGGGTGGGTTTGGATCTGCAGCGGTTTGAGCGCGTTTTCTGGGACCTGCGCCGAGGTGTTGCGAAGGCCCCCGCTGTGTCAGAGGCTGCCCGGGCTGAGAGGCCGGAGAAGCCGGATTCCCTTGAGCGTGTGTCGACGTCGGCGATATTCCCCACGCCCGTGTCGGCGTAATTCCCCAGGTGCTCGCGTGATGGTGGGGCTTCTCTAGTCTCTGTGCGACGGCTTGTCGGCTATCGCGGCTGTGGGTCCGTCGCGAGTCGTGCGTGCATCTCGACGTCGTAGCGGACGCCGTCGTAGGCGAGTTTTTGCCGTTGCAGACCTTCGGGTGCGAAGCCTGCGGCGAGGGCGACCCGGCAGGAAGCAGGGTTGTTGGTGCGGTGTCCCAGTTCCAGCCGGAAGAGTCCCAGGTCGGCGAAGCACCAATCGGCCAGAGCGCGGCAGCCGTGGGTTGCAACGCCCTTGCCGCGGGCGGCGGCAGTGGTCCAGTAGGAGATCCATCCGGTGGCGTGCTGGGGGTTGAGGCTGCCGACCGAGACACCGCCCAACGCCACGTCGGCACTGTCGGTGACGGCGAAGCCATAAGCCACCTCTTGGTGCCACTGGTTCTGCCGCCGCTGGATCCATTGCTCGGCGTCTGCGATCGTGGTGATGGGTGCGTCGGCTTGCCGTTCCATCACCGGTTCTGCGAACGCTTCCAGCACGACGGGGGCATCGGATGACTCCCACGGACGTAAACGCAGCCCCGGCGGCAACCACAGTCGATCACGCATCCGTGGATTGTCCCTGCGACCTCGGGAGAACGCCACTGCATTGGTGCACGCACCACCGGATGCCATGAGCCGCGGTGACTTTATTTGCTGGTCTGCGGGCCGAGGATGCCGCTGTCGCGGAAGTGGGCCAGGTCGTCGTTGAGGCCGGTGGTGAGGCGCATCGGCGGCAGTTCGACGTCGGCGTCGATCGCGCGCACGTGAAGCTGGGGCTCCCGGGGCGTGTCCGCGGCGGCGGCTGCTAGCAACTCCCGTCCTGGTGGAGGGGCTGGTGGTGTGTGGTGCTTGTGGGCGTGTTCGTGCGACCGTCCTTGACGCCCTGGTCCCCGCCGCGGTGAACGCCGGCTTCGGGGCACTTGCGTGGCTAACCCCTGGCTGTTCGACGGTGCTGCCACCACCCGCCGCTAGCGCCCCCGCCTAAGCCGGTCCACTTTTCGCGAATCCTCGTCAGAACCTGCTCTGACGTGGTGTTTTGCTGATTTTCGCGAGAGCTGGATCGGTGCGGTTTTGACGGCGACGGTGGCCCCATCGCGCCTAACCGGGCGTGGCGCTACGGCACACCGACCGAGAGAGAAGAGCCATGACGACCCACCAGCTGTCGGCCCAGCCGGTCCCGATCCACCAGTCCGGCGCCACCGCCCTGCCGCAGACCGCCCCTGCGGCCTTCTCCCCGCCGATTCCCCACCCCTTGGCTCCGCTGCCCACTCAGGCTGTGCAGCAGGCTCTGGAGGCCCTTCAGCGGCCCGCAGGCGTCCAGCAGTCGGGGGCGGTGGTGGCGGTGGCCTGCGGCGGCACCGACGGTGCTCCCGTGTTCGCTGTGGCCATCGGCCACCCCGCCACGGCGGCTGCCCCCGTCCCCGCCGCTGCGCCGGCCGCGGACCTCAACCCGCCCGCCGGTCCGCCTGCCCGGGCCGACGGTCCGGCCGACGACCCCGCTCCCGCGCTGAGTTCGTGGCGCGCCGTGGTGGCGGTGTGCGCGCTTTTGACGGTCGCGATCGGCTGCGGAGTGCTGACGGTGGTCTACCCTCGGCTGGTTCCGCTGTGGCAGGTCATAAGCGGGGTCGCGGCCTTCGCCGGCACCGCCAAGACGTGGGCGGCGTCCGACGCTTCCCGTGACCGCCGGCGAGGCAACCTGCGGTAGCGGTTGGGTGCCTCGCCGGGAATTTCGCGGGCGAGGCACCCAATCTCAGCTACCTACAGGTCGATTGGGAGCGCAATTGACCGCGTATTTCGAATTGTTCAAATGGTTGTTTCTCTGGTAATCAATTACAGCGAAATGGACGAGAATTAAGAGAGTTCTCTGCGTTGTCGGCAAGGGGTGCCGGGGGTATGCGGTCGTGCGAAATGAGCGCGGCTTTGACAGCGTTGCCGCGGTGGCTGTCGACCTTGCACCGTCTTCGTCATCATCACCGGCGATACTCCAGCCGTAGATCGTGATCTGTGGTCTGTACCGATTGGGATGACCAGTTGGTTGCCGCGATGGCATCGCGTGCGATGTCGGTGACGGAGCGGCCGTCGGTGGGTACTCGTGCGACCCATGGAGGCGCGGTGGCTTCCAGGTGTTGGGCCATGGCAGTGCTCCGGGTGACGTGGGCGTCGAGTTGGCTTCCGATCTCCCGGGTGCCCAGGCGCTGCCGGGCGGTTGCGTCGTCGGCGGTCAGGAGTACCGCGGTGATGCGGGGTGTGCCGCCCATGGCGCGGGCGATCAGGTCGGGTTCCAGAACGGCGACGGTGTTGGTGTAGATCAGCCTGCGGTATCCCAGAGCGGCGTAGTTGCGCCAGATGGCGGCGAGGTTCGCCTCGGTCATTTTCGTGCGGGCGGGGTCGTCGGCCGGGGCGGGGAATGCCTGGTCCAGGTTGTCGCCCTCGATCAGGCAGTGGGCGAGGCGTAGGACTTGCAGTTGCGCAGAGACCTCCCAACCGACCGTGGTCTTGCCGACTCCGGCGCGGCCCCCGATGAGCAGTGCTTCGTATGCTGCGGCCTGCACAGGTGGTCTCCTTGCGTTCGCAGGGCCGATGGCGTCTGAGGCGACAGGGGTGCGGCCACCGTTGATCATCGGTGTGTGAAGACAAACGATCATGCGGTGGCCGCGGGTCACAGCGTAGACCCTGCCCGCTGGCAGGCCGCACGCGTACGCGGCAGGCATAGCTGGGCCCCCTAGGCCTGGAGCCTCCCGAGCCGACGCCGGGAGGCCGGGCTCGGCCCTTGGGTTGGGGGTCGCGCGAAAGGTGTGCACACGTGCACGTGCACGTGTGCACACAAAAGGAGCCGCGCCCTGCCGGGCCGTCGCGGGCGCCGCCGCCGATCGGCCGCGCTGCCCCGCTCTACCCGCTCGACTGTTGGTCAGCGCGCCACCCGGGCCTGCTGAGAGCCGGTCGACTCCCTGGCAGGCTTGGGAAGTTGGAAGTAAGGAAGCCAGCCACGAGAGCGGCACGAGGGCCGGCTCCCGCCGCCCTGCGGGAGCCGGCCCTCGTGCCGGGCGCCGCGTAACAGGCGCTCTGAGGGGCACTCAGGGGCTCTCGGGTTAGCCTGTCAGGCCGAAATGCCGGCGTCCGTCATCAAGGGCCCGCCGATAGACCACTTCCCCGAAATCCTTCGTATCTTCCTCCCCGTGGTTTGCCTCGATCATTAGTTGCGCCCTCGCTTTCAGCATGGCGAGCCAAGTGCCATGGTGGTCACGCGCGGACGTTCCACAATCCCCTGATTCACCCGGAAGGCATTCGGGAACAACTTCCCCTACGGCTGCAAGATTTTCCGGGCGTATCTCCCTTTCTGGTTTTGACTTTGGGGTGGTGAGGTGTTTTCCCAGTCTCTACCCCGTGCGTCACCGTGATGCATCGCTCGACTGTGATGGTGTTTTCTGGGGTGGTGCGCTACGCTCGGCGCGAGCGGTCTACGCGAAAATTCAAGAGCGTGTTGGTGGGCCGCCGGTGACCCGGCGCCAGTCCTGAGACCCTGGTCCCGACTCCGGCTGCCCGGAGGTCGGCAACGCAGGCCAGGCAAGGGCACCCCGCCCCGTAACCAGCCTCACACCCGGTACCACAGACGGCCCGTCACCCGCCAAGCAAAGCAGGCCACAAGGAATGCAGTGCGGAATTCCGGAGGAATTCACCAGCCTTTCCGGAGGAAAGGCAAGACCCGAAGGGTCTTATCAATTCCCCGGAGGGGAATCGCATTTGACGACCCGTAGGGTCGTGCGTCGTTCCTCCGGAGGAGGACG
>NZ_JBHVQS010000118.1:0-9896 GCF_042886435.1 Streptomyces sp. NPDC058000 | reverse complement strand
ACGTAAAGCGAAGCAGTCCGGCACACCCCCACCCCACAGCCCCGACACCGCGGCCGAACAGCCCGCGCAGCGGCCCCGCGCCGCAGGCGCAAAACGCGAACCCCCACGGCGGGACGGCCGACAACGTGCTGGGCCCAGCCAAGCGCAGCGCTACGCGTCGAGCCCGATAGAGAACGCCGCTTCGAGGTCGTGCTGGGAATACGTGCGGAACGCGATGTGCGTTTCGGTGGAGGCGACGCCCGGGACCTTGCTGATCCGGCCGGGGATGACGTCGGCGAGGTCGTCGTGGTTGGCGACGCGCACCATCGCGATCAGGTCGTGGGCGCCGGTGACGGAGTAGACCTCGCTGACGCCTTCCAGTGCGGCGATCTGCTCGGCGATCTCCGGGATCTGGTCCACGCTGGTCTTGATGAGCACGATCGACGTGATCACGGCTGGCTCTCTCCCTCGGCCGATACTCCATTGCCCCTGGTGGCACCCACAGTATCCCGCCCGTAGCGGGCCCACGCGTAGAGGAAGCCCAGGGCGAAGCCGACGACGTGGGCGAGGTAGGCGACGCCGGGGCCGGCCGGGTCGTGCCGGGCCGCGTGCCACTGGAGGAAGAACCAGAACAGCAGCACGATCCAGGCCGGGAAGCGCAGCGGCAGGAAGAACAGGAACGGGAAGAGGCTGGTGACCCGGGCCCGCGGGAAGAGGAAGAGGAAGGCGCCCAGGACGCCGGAGATCGATCCGGAGGCGCCGACCAGGGTCTGGTTCGAACCGGCGTGCGCGACCGCGTAACCCAGCAGCGCCAGATAGCCGACGGCCAGGTAGAAGGCGGTGAACGGGAGCCGGCCCATCCGCGTCTCGGTCATGGCGCCGAAGACGTACAGGAACAGGATGTTGCCGAGCAGGTGCAGCCAGCTTCCGTGGACGAACAGCGCGGTGAGCGGGGTGAGCAGGGCCCTCGGCGAGCCGCTCCACAGATCGAACGGAATCACGCCCCAGTGCTCGAAGTACCTGGTCTGGGCGTGGAGCAGCG
Organism: Streptomyces sp. NPDC058000; assembly: GCF_042886435.1. Lineage (NCBI taxonomy): Bacteria > Bacillati > Actinomycetota > Actinomycetes > Kitasatosporales > Streptomycetaceae > Streptomyces > Streptomyces sp. NPDC058000. The sequence continues at coordinate 8,875 of NZ_JBHVQS010000118.1, read as the reverse complement.
CGTGCCCGGTGCCGTACGTGTGGTTCAGGCCGGAGACCGGGCCGAGCACGAAGAGCGCGCAGCAGAGCCCGATCAGCACATTCGTCATCCGTGAGAACACCGCGCGGAGCGAGCGGGCGGGGTGGACCGGCGCCGTCATGAAGTGATCATGGCGTAATGCGGGCACACGGGACAGAGCGCCTCGCCGCGTCCCGGCTGCCGGGCGGGCCCGCGCCGGCCCGCTGTCAGGCCGTAGGGTTACAGGCAGTACGTTGCGTATTTCCGCAGTCCGACGGCGTACCGCGCGAACCGCACCGCTGCACGAGCCCGATGAGCACGAAAGAGGACGACACGATGGCTGTTCCCCTGCCGACGGCGGAAACCCGGTGGCGTTGCACGCTCTGCGGCAACCTCACCCGGTTCGACGTGACCCGCCGGTCCAAGGTCGTGGAGTACATGCACCTGGATCTGGCCGGTGAGCCGACGGTGGAGGAGCGCGAGGTCGTCAGCGAGACCATCGAGTCCGTGCGCTGCCGCTGGTGCAACGCGGTCGACCAGATCGAGCTGGTGGACCGTCCGGGCGCGAGCGCCTGAGATCGGAGCGATGCAGCCGTGGTGGAACGTCCAGAAGGGGAGCCGGGGGCGGAGCGTGCGGACGCGCCCGGAGGGGTGGCCGACGAGGTGCTCGACCAGCCACTGCCCGAGGGCGTACGGCGCCGTGTCGTGGCGCTCACCGCGGAGTGGTTCGGGGCGCTGACGGTCGCCGAACTCCCGCCCCCATTGCGGCAGTACGCCCGTTTCACCCCGACCCGTCGGGCCAAGTTCGCCGGGAACGCGATGGCCGCGGCGCTGGAGGGCGACGCGGTCTTCCGGCAGCGGATCGCGGGCAAGCTCCGGGAGGCCCAGCCGGAGCTCGCCGACGCCCTGGAGCAGGGGACCCCGCCGGCCGCCGCCGATCCGCTGGACGTCGCGGCCGCGGCGTACGTGCTGCGTCCCGAGGGCTGGGTCAAGCTGGTCGCGGCGGCCGGCGAGGAGGCGCAGCGGGTGCGCGCCGAGCGGGTCGGCGAGGAGGCCGAGCGGGAGTTGGCCCGGCTGCGCGAGGAGCTGGCGCAGGCGCGCGGTGAGGCCCGTACGGAGGCGGACCGGGTCCGGGCGGACCTGGAGGCGACCCGTAAGGAGAACGAGTCGTTCCAGCGCAAGCTGCGCAGCGCGCTCAGTGACGTGCGGCGCGGGGAGGCGGCGGTCCGCAAGGCCGAGGCCGCGCTGAGCGAGGCCCGGGAGCGGGCGGCGACCGAGAAGGCCGCCGCCGACAGCGAACTGCGCCGGCTCAAGGCCCGGATCGCGGAGGCCGAGGCGGCGCTGGAGACCAGCCGCCGCTCCGCCCGCGAGGGCCGCAGCGTCGAGGACATGCGGCTGCGGCTGCTGTTGGACACCGTGCTGGACGCGGCCCAGGGGCTCCGCCGCGAGCTGGCGCTGCCGCCCGCCGCGGGCCGCCCGGCGGACACCGTCGACGCGGTCGCGCCGGGCCGGATGACGCCCAAGGACATCGCGACCCGGGCGCTGTCGGAGACCGATCCGGCGCTGCTGGACCAGCTTCTGGCGCTGCCCCAGGCGCACATGGTGGTCGACGGCTACAACGTCACCAAGACTGGCTATCCGACCATGCCGTTGGAGAAGCAGCGGCTGCGGCTGCTGGGTGGCCTGGCGGTGCTGGCGGCCCAGACCGGCGCGGAGATGACCTGTGTCTTCGACGGGGCGGAGCTGGCCGCGCCGGTGCTGTTGGCGCCGCCGCGTGGGGTGCGGGTGCTGTTCAGCAAGGCAGGCGTGACGGCCGACGAGCTGATCCGTCAGCTGGTCCGCGCGGAGCCGCCGGGCCGCCCGGTGGTGGTGGTCTCCGCGGACCGGGAGGTGGCCGACGGGGTCGCCAAGGCGGGCGCCCGGCCGGTCGCATCGGCCCTGTTGCTCAAGCGACTTGCGCGAACCTGACATTTCACACGTTGACCGGAATGGTGCCGGCGGCACCCGCTCGCGCTTCGTATCGGAGCGTCAGATGCCGCTCACTGGCCGTGTGATGTTGGTAAAAGATGGGCTCCGTGGGGCAGTTTTTCCCCGGGAGGATTTGAAGCGATCACAACTCGGTTACTAAGGTCGGGCCTCGAACCTTCATACAGGTGATCATCCAACCGGGATGGTCAGTGAAGGTACCGCCGAGTCCGTGGCGTTCGCGCGGAGCCGGGGCCTTAGTCCCCCCCACTCCCGGTAGGCGGCTGGAGGAAGAAGGAGCTCGCCCCCGTGGCGTCCCACCGTCGACCCAAGCAGCCGAGCCGTACTCGCGTGACCGTGCTCACCGCGACCGCCGCAGCGGCCGTCGTCCTCTCGTCCCAGGCGGCCCACGCCGATCCGAGCCAGTCGAAGAAGGACGTCAAGTCCGAGGTCGACAAGCTCTACAACGACGCGGAGCAGGCCACCGAGAAGTACAACGGCGTCAAGGAGCAGCAGGACAAGCTCCAAAAAGAGGTCGACGACCTCCAGGACAAGGTCGCCCGCGGCCAGGGCGAGCTGAACCAGCTCCGCAAGGGCCTGGGTGCCATCGCCTCCGGTCAGTACCGCAGCGGCAGCATCGACCCCTCGGTGCAGCTGTTCCTCTCCGGCGACCCGGACACCTACCTCGAAAAGGCCGCCACCCTCGACCAGTTGAGCGGCAAGCAGGCCGAACAGCTCAAGACGATCGCGGACAAGCAGCGCCAGCTCGCCCAGGAGCGCGCGGAGGCCGCGAGCAAGATCCAGGACCTCTCCGAGACCCGCAAGTCGCTCGGTGACAAGAAGGACGAGATCAAGGGCAAGCTCGCCAAGGCGCAGGAGCTGCTCAACACGCTGACCGCCAAGGAGCGGGCGGCCATGCAGGCCGCGGACGACCGGGCCAACCGCAGCAACGACCGGGTCGACCTCGGCAACGACGTGCCCGCCTCGCAGCGCGGTGCGGCCGCCCTGTCGGCCGCCCAGTCGAAGATAGGCTCCCCGTACGTCTGGGGCGCCACCGGCCCGTCCTCCTTCGACTGCTCGGGTCTGACCTCCTGGGCGTACGCGCAGGCCGGCACGTCGATTCCGCGCACCTCGCAGGAGCAGGCCAACGCCGGCACCCGGATCGGCTCCGAGAGCGCCCTCAAGCCCGGCGACCTGGTGCTCTTCTACGGCGACCTGCACCACATCGGCCTCTACGCCGGCAACGGCACCGTGCTGCACGCCCCGAAGCCGGGCGCCGCGGTGCGCTACGAGTCGATCAACAACATGCCGTTCCAGTTCGGCGTGCGGGTCTGAAAAGCTTCACAACCCCCGCAACCTGCCGCCCGATCGGGCGAATTGCGGCCTCCGCCGCTGACCTGCCGCTCCGCCGGTGACCTGCGAAGTCACCGGCGGAGCGGCTTTTTGGGTACGGAAAGCGGGCTTTGGTCGGCGTACCGCGACATGGTTACTGTCTGCCCTCGCAGCTGCCGGATCACCGACCGTCCCGCCCGGACGGCAGGGGCTGCACACGGAAGGAGTTGCGGCCCTCGTGGTGTCCCATCGCCGTACCTCGCAGCGCGGCCAGACCACCCTCGCCTCGGTCACCGTCCTGTCCGCCGCCCTGGCGACCGCGGCCGCCGCGCTGTCGGCCACACCGGCCAGCGCCGACCCTTCCGGTGCGCGCACCGGCGCCACGGGAGCGGCGCTCGCCGCGCCCCCTGCTTCGTCGGCCGGCCGGGAGAGCGCCGCCGCCCAGGTCGGCAAGCTCTACGAGGAGGCCGAGCGGGCCACCGAGAAGTACAACGGCGCCAGCGCCTACACCAAGGAGCTGCGTGACCAGGTGTCGGCGCTCCAGGACCGCACCGCCCGGACCCAGGAGCGGGTCAACCGGATGCGGGCCCGGCTCGGCGCGGTGGCCGCCGCCCAGTACCGGTCCGGCGGGCTCGACCCCACCGTCCGGCTGTTGCTCTCCGAACGGCCCGACAGCTACCTGGAGAAGGCGGCCGCCCTGGACCGGCTGAGCGGCGCCCAGGCCCACGAACTGCACCGGCTCCAGGCCGCGACCCGGCAACTGGAGCAGCAACGCCACGAGGCGGCCCGGAAACTGGCCGAGCTGGAGGCCGGCCGCGCCGAGGTGGCCCTCCACAAGAAGGACGTCCAGCGGAAGCTGGCCACCGCGCAGCGGCTGCTCAACGCCCTGCCCACGCGGGCCCGGGCGGCCTACGACCGGGCCTCCCGCAGCGACGGGCGGGACGAGATCATCCCCGACCTCTCCGGGATCGTGGCGGGCTCGGACCGGGCCTCGGCGGCGGTCGCCGCGGCGCGTGCCGCGGTCGGCGCCCCGTACGCCTGGGGCAGCACCGGCCCCTCGTCGTTCGACTGCTCCGGACTCACCCAATGGGCCTACAGCCAGGCCGGGGTCTCGCTGCCGCGCACCTCCCAGGCCCAGCGCGGCGCCGGAGCCCGGGTCCCGCTGTCCCAGGCCCGACCCGGCGACCTGGTCATCTACCGCACGGACGCCAGCCACGTCGGGATGTACGTCGGCAACGGGCAGGTCGTGCACGCGCCCTATCCCGGTGCCCGGGTGCGCTACGACCCGGTCGGCATGATGCCGATCTCGGCGATCACCCGGCCCTGAGCCACGACCCCCTGCGGTGTTGCCCCGGCCGGGCGGCCCTTACGATCGGCCGCATGGCGGAGCAGAGGGCGCGGCGCAGGCGGCCGTGGCGGGCCGCGCGGGCGGTCGGCTGCGCGGTGCCGCTACTGGCGCTGCTGGTCCAGCTCACCGGCTGCGCCCCGGCGGACGGGCCCACCGACCAGTACCCGGGGGCCCAGCAGATGCTCGACGCGCGGGCCGACGCCGTCCGGCGGCACGACCCCACGGCCTTCCTGGCCTCCGTCGACCCCCGCGCCACCGGCTTCCGCAGCCGGCAGCGCGCGGTCTTCGACCACCTGGCCGCCGTCCCGCTCGCCGACTGGCGCTACGACCTGGTCTCCACCGGCGCCTACTCGCTCCCGATGGGCGACGGCCGGCGGTTGGCCGCGCAGGTGCGGCTGCGCTACCGCCTCAAGGGCTTCGACACCGCGCCGGTCACCAGCTTCCAGTACCTCACCCTCACCGAGCGCCGTGGGCGCTGGCTGGTCGCCTCCGACTCCGACGGCGCGGCCGATGGCAAGGGCGACACCCGCCAGCTGTGGGACCAGGGCCCGGTCCGGTTGGTCCGCGGCCGGTACAGCCTGGTCCTGGGCGGGGACGGGGACCCGGCGCGGCTGCGTGACCTGGCGAAGCGGGTGGACGCGGCGGTGCCCGCGGTCTCCGCGGCCTGGAAGGGCACGTGGGCGGGGAAGGTGGTGGTGGAGGCGCCCGACAGCGTCGGGCGGATGGCGCAGCTGATGGGCAGTGACGATCCGTCCGGGTACGCCGGGATCGCGGCGGTCACCACCGGGGAGGCGGGCACGGCGGGCGCGGCCCCCGCGGACCGGGTGATCGTCAACCCGGACGCGTACGAGGAACTCAACGACCTGGGGCGGACGGTCGTCCTCACCCACGAGACGACCCACGTCGCCACCCGGGCGCTCACCACGCCCGCCACCCCGTTGTGGCTCTCCGAGGGGTTCGCGGACTGGGTCGCCTATCGGGAGGTGCGCCGCCGGCCCACCACCACCGCGCCGGAACTCTCCCGCGCGGTCACGGCTGGGAGGGTGCCCACGCGGCTGCCGGGCGACGACGACTTCGGCTTCCGGGCCGGTGCGGAGCGGTTGGCCAAGGCGTACGAGGGCGGCTGGTTGGCCTGTCGGCTGATCGCGGAGAAGTGGGGCGAGGCCCGGCTGATCGCCTTCTACCGGGACACCGGGCGGCGCGGGCTCCGTACTGCGGCGGCCGGTCCGGCGACGGCACCCATGGAGGCCCGGACCGCCACTCCCACGGCCCCGGCCGCCCCGGCCACCCCGGCGGTGGGCAGCGGCAGTGCCCGGCCGACCGACCGCAGCGGACCGGTGGAGCGCGCGATGCGCGAGCAACTCGGCGTCGGGCTGGCCGAGTTCACCGCGATGTGGCGCGCGTATGTGCGTCACGAGCTGGGCTGAGCGAGGGGCGGGCGCCGGGCACCCCGGTCGGGTCCGCGGCCCGGCCCCGACCGGTGGCGACGTGCAGCCGGCGGCAGGCGAGCAGGGACGCGGCCACCAGCAGGCCGTTGCGCAGCACCAGCAGCGTGATGCCCCGGGCGTCGCTCGTCACCACGTCCCCGAAGCAGACCGGGAACTCCAGCAGGGTCACGCCGGTGGCCAGCAGCACCAGCACGGCCGGCAGGCCCTGCCGGCTCGCCCGCACGGTCAGGCAGACCGCGGCCAGCCCGACCAGCCACAGCAGGTACTGCGGGCTGATCACCCGGCTGGTGGTGGTGAAGAGCAGGACGGCGGTGAAGGCCGCGTCGCCGCGCGTCGCGGGGCTGAGCTCGCCGAACCTGCCGGCGCGCAGCCGCCAGTGGAGCAGCCAGGCCAGCGCGGCACCGGACAGCACCAGCGCGAGGGAGCTGACCAGGGGGACGCCAGGGCCGAGGAACTCCAGTGAGCCGTAGTGGAGTTGCACCTCGCCGGGCCAGCCGGCGTGCCGGGCGACGTGGAGGACCAGCGCGCCCAGCGACTCGACCTCCGTGCCGCGGTCGCGCTGGAAGGTGACGAAGGAGAGCGCGCCCGGCGCCGCCACGACCGCGGTCAGTGTCAGTCCCGCGGCCCAGCCCGCGGCGCTCCACCACAGGGCGCGGGCCCGGCGGCCGCGGAGCGGCGCCCCGGTCAGCAGCAGTACCGGCCAGACCTTCAGCAGCGCGCCGAAGGCGAGCAGGGCGCCCGCGGTACGCGGGTGGCGGACGGCCGCGAACAGCGCCGCCGCGGCCACCGCCGCCACCATCAGGTCGTAACGGGCGTAGGCGGTCGGGCCCAGCAGGGCGACGCCGGCCACCCACGCCCAGGCCCCGGTCCGGCGGTGCCCCGGTGCGCGGCCGGCCCGTAGGAAGAGCGCCAGCGCCGCCGCGTCCACGGCCAGCACCAGGACGAAGAACGCGGTGGCGTAGGGGAGGAACGGCAGCAGGTCGGGGGCGAGGACGGGCAGCGCGGCGGCCGGCGGGTACTGCCAGGTGACGTCGTCCAGGGGGAAGGTGCCGGATCTCAGGACCTCGGCCCAGCCCTGGTAGATCCCCGAGACGTCGGTGGTGACGTCCGGCCCGGGGAGCGCCAGCACCCGGAAGACGCACAGCAGGAGCAGCGCCCGGGTCGCGGCCCAGACCGCCCAGGCCGCCGCTGCCGACCGGGAGATCCGGGCGGCCCGGGTGGCCTGCGCGGTCCGGGCCACCGCCGTGCACCGCGGAGGGTCCTCGGACGCGCCCGCGCTGCTTTCGGTGCTGGTCATCGTCACCCCGTCGGTCGTCGTGCCTGCATGATGCCGGGAGGGCCGGGGCGCGGCCGGGCAGGCCGGGCGCGGGCGTGGCGGGGCGCGCCGCCAGGTCCGGGCCGCCCACCCGGTACTGTCGGCCCAGGACCGGCCGGGCCGCCCCGCGCACCGTTCGCCGCGTGACCGCCGATCATCGAGAGACCGCCGACCGCCGAGAGACCACCGTGCACAAGACCCTCATCGTCACCAACGACTTCCCGCCCCGGCCCGGTGGAATCCAGGCGTTCCTGCACAGCATGGCGCTGCGGCTGGACCCCGACCGGGTCGTCGTCTACGCCTCCACCTGGAAGCGGGGCGAGGAGGGCCGCGCGGCCACCGCCGCCTTCGATGCCGAGCAGCCGTTCCCGGTGGTCCGGGACGCCACCACGATGCTGCTGCCGACGCCGCGGGTGACCCGGCGGGCGGTCTCCCTGCTGCGCGAGCACGGCTGTTCCTCGGTGTGGTTCGGGGCCGCCGCGCCGCTCGGGCTGATGGCGCCGGCGCTCCGCGCGGCCGGTGCCCGCCGGATCGTGGCGACCACCCACGGCCACGAGGCCGGCTGGGCGCAGCTGCCCGCCGCCCGGCAGCTGCTGCGCCGGATCGGCGAGCACACCGACACCCTCACCTACCTCGGCGAGTACACCCGCTCGCGGATCGCCGCCGCGCTCACCCCGGACGCCGCCGCCCGGATGGTCCAACTGCCGCCCGGCGTCGACGAGAAGACCTTCCACCCGGATTCGGGCGGCGACGCGGTACGGGCCCGGCTCGGGCTCGCCGACCGGCCGGTCGTGGTCTGCGTCTCCCGGCTCGTCCCGCGCAAGGGGCAGGACACCCTGATCGAGGCGATGCCGGCGATCCGCTCCGCGGTGCCGGACGCGGTGCTGTTGGTCGTCGGCGGCGGCCCGTACGAGGAGCACCTGCACGCGCTGGCCCTGGAGAAGGGCGTCGCCGACGCGGTCCGCTTCACCGGTGCCGTCCCGTGGGAGGCGCTGCCCGCCCACTACGGTGCGGGCGACGTCTTCGCGATGCCCTGCCGCACCCGCCGCGGCGGGCTGGACGTGGAGGGCCTGGGCATCGTCTACCTGGAGGCGTCCGCCACCGGGCTCCCGGTGGTGGCGGGCGACTCGGGCGGTGCCCCCGACGCGGTCCTGGACGGCGAGACCGGCTGGGTGGTCCCCGGCGGTTCCGCGGCGGCCGCCGCGGACCGCATCATCACCCTCCTCAAGGACCCCGACCTGCGCCGCACCATGGGTGCGCGCGGCCGTGCCTGGGTGGAGGAGAAGTGGCGCTGGGACCTGCTGGCGGAGCGGCTGCGGGAGTTGCTGTAGCGCACGGCGGGGTGCCCGTGGCGCTTGTCGCCGGTGGCTGGAACGCGCAGGTTGCCCCCCCCCGAAAAGGGGGGCGGGCCCGACGCGGTTTAACCCCCCCAGGGGCCCCCGCGGCGGGCGCGGGCAGCCCCCGGGTTGG
>NZ_JBHVQS010000117.1:0-10843 GCF_042886435.1 Streptomyces sp. NPDC058000 | reverse complement strand
AAGCGAAGCAGTCCGGCACACCCCAACCCCACAGCCCCGGCACCGCGGCCGAACAGCCCGCGCAGCGGACCCCGCCCGCCGCAGGCGAAACGGCGCCGCACCCGGCAACCTACGAGGCAGCCCCGCGCAGCGGACCGGCGCCGCACCCGGCAACGTAAGGGCGAGCCCCGCGCCGTTAGGCGCAACGGCAACCTACGAGGCCCCGCGCCGTCAGGCGCAACGGCAACGTACGAGGCGGGCCCCGCGCAGCGGCACGGTGGGAAAGTCAAAAACGTGGGAGGCCCAGCCAAGCGCAGCGGACCGGTGGGGAATCAACGCCCCGCGGCGAACCGTTGGAGGAACAGGGCCTCGGCCAGTGAGAGCCGTTCCAGTTCCTCGGGGGACACGCTTTCGTTGACGGCGTGGATCTGGGCCTCCGGTTCGCTGAGGCCGATCAGCAGGATCTCCGCGTCGGGGTAGAGCCTGGCCAGGGTGTTGCACAGCGGGATGGAGCCGCCCAGGCCGGACGTCTGCATCTCCTGCCCGTCGTACGCCTCGCGCAGCGCCGCCGCCATCGAGGCGTACGCGGGGCTGCTGGTGTCCGCGCGGAACGGCTGGCCCTGGCCGACCTGCTCGACGGCGACCCGTGCGCCCCAGGGGGCGGCGCCTTCCAGGTGTGCGGTGAGGAGCTTGGTGGCGTCGACGGCGTCGGTACCCGGGGGGATCCGCAGGCTCACCAGGGCGCGGGCCGAGGCGTGCACGGAGGGGGTGGCGCCGACCACCGGCGGGCAGTCGATGCCCAGGACGGTCACGGCGGGCCGGGACCAGAGCCGGTCGGCGATCGTGCCCGTGCCGATGAGGCCGACGCCGTCCAGGACCTTGGCGTCCTTGCGGAAGTCCGTCTCCGAGTACTGGAGGCCCTCCCAGGTGGCGTCCGCGGCCAGTCCGCGGACCGTGGTCGCACCGTCCTCGGCGCGCAGCGAGTCCAGGATCCGGATCAGCGCGGCCAGTGCGTCCGGGGCCGCGCCGCCGAACTGGCCGGAGTGCAGGTTGCCCTCCAGGGTGTCGACCTGGACCTGCACCATCGTCATGCCGCGCAGCGTCGCGGTGACCGTCGGCAGCCCGGCCCGGAAGTTGCCGGAGTCGCCGATGACGATGACGTCGGCCGCCAGCAGTTCCGGGTGCGCCTCGGCGTACCGCTCCAGGCCGCCGGTGCCCTGTTCCTCCGAACCCTCCGCGATCACCTTGATGTTGACCGGGACGCCGCCGTGCTCCTTGAGCGCCCGCAGCGCGGTCAGGTGCATGATCATGCCGCCCTTGCAGTCCGCGGCGCCGCGCCCGTACCAGCGACCGTCGCGTTCGGTCAGCTCGAACGGCGGGGAGATCCAGGCGTCCTCGTCCAGTGGCGGCTGGACGTCGTAGTGGGCGTACAGCAGGACGGTCGGCGCGTCGGCCGGGCCGGGGAGGTAGCCGTAGACGGACTGGGTGCCGTCCGGGGTGTCCAGCAGTGCCACGTCCTGGAAGCCTTCGGCCCGCAGCGCGTCCGCGATCCAGCGGGCCGCGTCCTCGCTCTCGCTCTTGGGGAACTGCGCGTAGTCCGCGACGGACTTGAAGGTCACCAACTCGGCGAGTTCGGTCCTGGCCCGCGTTTGGAGGGCGGCGACGGTCTGGGCGAGTGGGCTGTCAGGCATGGAACGCTCCTTGTGGGCGCGGCGTTGGCTACGTGGGGGCACGTACGGCGGGGTGGGCCGGGCGGGCCCGGACGTATGGGTGGGCGTGCCGCCCGATCTTCCCACAGGCGGTCCGCCCGGCCGTGGCCCGTAGGATGCGGGCGGTACGCGCAGCCAGGCATCGGACGGGAGCGGAAGCACAGGTGAGCAGCGAGCAGGCAGCCGAGGACAACCAGCAGGTGTGGGACGTCGTGGTGGTGGGCGCGGGGCCCGCGGGCGCCTCGGCGGCACACGCCGCGGCGTGTGCGGGACGCCGGGTGCTGCTCCTGGAGAAGGCCGAACTCCCCCGCTACAAGACCTGCGGCGGTGGCATCATCGGGCCGTCCCGGGACTCCCTGCCGCCCGGCTTCGAACTGCCGCTGCGCGACCGGGTGCACGCGGTCACGTTCTCGCTCAACGGCCGGTTGAACCGCACCCGACGCTCCAAGCACACGCTCTTCGGGTTGATCAACCGCCCCGAGTTCGACGCCGCACTGGTGGAGTCCGCCAAGGACGCCGGGGCCCGGGTCCGTACCGGTGTCACCGTCACGCGGGTGGAGCAGCACGGCGCCAACGTCCCCGACCGGCGGACCGTCGCGGTGGTGCTCGGTGACGGCGAGGTGGTGCTGGCCCGCGCGGTGGTCGGCGCGGACGGCAGCGCGAGCCGGATAGGCGCACACGTCGGGGTCAAGGTCGACCAAGTGGACCTCGGTCTGGAGGTCGAGATCCCGGTCCCGGAGACGGTCGCCGAGGACTGGGCGGGCCGGGTGCTGCTCGACTGGGGCCCGATGCCCGGCAGTTACGGCTGGGTGTTCCCCAAGGGGGACACCCTCACCGTCGGGGTGATCTCGGCCCGCGGCGAGGGAGCGGAAACCAAGCGCTATCTGGAGGACTTCGTCGGACGGCTCGGCCTGGCCGGTTTCGAGCCGCGGATCTCCTCCGGGCACCTGACCCGCTGCCGCGCCGACGACTCGCCGCTCTCCCGCGGCCGGGTGCTGGTGTGCGGTGACGCGGCGGGCCTGTTGGAGCCCTGGACCCGCGAGGGGATCTCCTTCGCGCTCCGCTCCGGGCGGCTGGCGGGGGAGTGGGCGGTGCGGATCTCCGAGGCGCACGACGCGGTCGACGCCCGGCGCCAGGCCCTGAACTACGCCTTCGCCATCAAGGCCGGGCTGGGTGTGGAGATGGGTGTCGGTCGTCGCCTGCTGGCCCTCTTCGCGCGCCGCCCGGGGATGTTCCACGCCGCGCTGACCGGGTTCCGGCCCGCGTGGCGGGCGTTCGCGAAGATCACCCGCGGCACCTCCACGCTTGCCGAACTGGTCCGCACGCACCCGCTCGCCCGACGTGCGCTGGAGGCCCTGGACCGGGCGGAGGCGTCCCAGGAGGCCGCGCCCGTCGCCAGGTCGGCGGAGGTCAGCGACCCGGAGCCGGCGGCCGAACGGCGGTGACGAGCCAGGCGGCGCCGCGCAGCCGGACCGCGCCGCCGTCCTCGTAGGGGCGCAGCGCCTGGGCGAGTGCCGTCCGGGCGCGCTCCCGGCGGTCCGGGGCGGCTCCCTCCAGCAGATGGCGGCCGGGGCCGGAGTCGAGCAGGAAGGCGGACGCGTCGCCGGCGTCCCGGCCCCAGACGCCGTCCGCCGTCACCGGCGTCACGGTGGTCTCCCCGAATCCGGCGGCGGAGAGCACCTCGTGGGCGCGGTCCGGGTCGGCGAGGGAGAACATTCCGGGTGCGCCGGGGGCGCCGAAGCCGTCCAGTGACAGGTGCGGGCGGAGCGCCGCCAGGGCCTGGAACCACTCGCTGCGGTCGGCCGGTGCGCCGCAGACGAACACCAGTCGGCCGCCGGGGCGCAGTGCCCGGCCGATGTTGGCGAAGGCGGCGACCGGGTCGGCGAAGAACATCACGCCGTAACGGCTGATCGCGACGTCGAAGCCGCCCGTCGGGAAGGCGTGGACCTGGGCGTCGCCCTGTGCGAAGGCGGTGTTGGCCAGTCCCTCGCGGGCCGCGGAGGCGCGGGCGCGGGCCAGCATCGGTGCGGAGAGGTCCACGCCCTGTGCGTGCCCTTCGGTGGCTCGGCGGGCGGCGAGCCGGGTCGTGGCGCCGGCGCCGCAGCCGATGTCCAGTACGCGGTCGGCCCGGCCGATCGCCGCGGCGGTGAGCAGCGGCTCGTTGAACCCGCCGTTCACCGCGTCCCAGCGGTCCTGGTGGTCGGCCCAGTGGGTCCCCTCGTATCCGTTCCAGGCGCGGGCCTGTTCGGCGTTGGGGGTGTGGGGGAGTACGGGGCCGGTGGGGTGTGCCATGCGGTGCCTCCTGGTGGGTGTGGGGGTTGCCGGGTGTGGGTGTGCGTGGGCGTGAGTGTGGGTGTCGACGGCGTGTGGGCAGCCCGGTGGGCCGGGCGGCCCGGGGCTAAGATGGGCGGGTGCTCAAACTCTGTGGGCAACAGTATGGGCGCGTGCCCATACTGGCAATCCCCGGCCCGGAGAGGTCTCATGTCACCGCGTGGAGTGGCCATCCCCGACGTCCGCGAACGGCTCTTCGCCGCCGCCGAGCGCCTGCTGGCCCGGGAGGGGCCGGGCGCCCTGACCAGCCGCGCGATCACCGCGGAGGCGGGCTGCTCCAAAGGGCTGCTGCATGCCCACTTCGCCGGCGGGCTGGACGAGTTCGTCGCCGAACTGTGCCTGGACCGGTTCGCCCGCACCGCGCGTCAGGCCGCACAGCTCCCGCAGCGGGCCGGCCAGGACACCGTGGCCGCGAACCTCGGCACCGTAGCCGGCACCCTGCTGGACTCCGCGGGCCCGGTCATCGCCGGCCTCGCTCTCACCCGCCCCGCCGCCGCCGACCGGATCCGCACCGCCCTCCAGGAAGGTGCGCCGGGCTTCGACGCGATGCAGGACGCGATCACCGACTATCTGGACGCCGAGCAGCGGCTCGGGCGCCTCGCGGACCGCACCGACACCGGCGCGGTCGCGCTCGCCCTCGTCGGTACCGTCCACCACCTGCTGATGACCGGACGGGCCGGAGCACCCGATCCCCGCCGGCAGGCGGAACGGCTGGTGGTGATGCTCGTCGGAACGGCAGGGAACGGAGCGTCTGGGCATGGAACGGCAGGGAACGGAACAGAAGGGACCGCGACCGGCGACCCGGCTTGACCTCCGGCGGGCGGAGTAGGGCCTGTCCGGTGGATCGCGGCCGGGTTCGCGACGTATCCGACCCTGGTCCACCGGACAGGCCCTACTCCCCGGGGAGTAGCCGTGACCACCGCGCCCGGTGGACGCCGCCCCGCCCCACCGCGGTCTAGCGTTGCGGCATGGACAACGCACGGCCGCCGTGGGCGCGGCGCCACCACGGCGGGGCGGGGGAGTGGTGGGCGGCGGCCCCGGCGCCCGGAAGACGGGCCGACGGCCGGCTGCCCTGGCGCTCGACGCTGGTGGTCGCCGTGCTGGTCACCGTCGGCAGCAACGCCGCCGCCCACGGCCAGCACGGACGCATTCCGCTCGACCCCCTCGGCCATGCGCTGCTCCTCGCCGGAGCCGTACTGCTGCTATTCCGGCACCGCTACCCGCGGGCCACCGCCCTCGGCATCGCCGCCTGCTGCGCCGCCTACTTCGCGGCCGGCTACCCCTACGGGCCGGTCTTCGTCACGCTCGCGCTCGGCGCCTTCGCGGCGATCGTCGCCGGGCACCGGGTGGTCGCCTGGTGCGCGGTGGGCGGGGTGTGGCTGGTCCACCTCCTGGTCGCACACTGGCTCTACCGCTGGCTGCCCCCGCACCTCGGGCCCGCCCCCTGGGGGCAGGAACTCGTCGTCACCGCCTGGGTGGCGGCCGTCGTGGCGGTCTCCGAACTCGCCCGGGCGCGCCGCGAACAACTGGCCCGGATGCGGGCCGAACGCGCCGCCGCCGAGCGCCGCCGGGCCGACGAGGAGCGGCTCCGGATCGCCCGCGAACTGCACGACGTCCTCGCGCACAGCATCTCGGTCATCAACGTCCAGGCGGGCGTCGGACTGGCGCTGCTGGACTCCGACCCGGAACAGGCACGCACCGCACTGACCACCATCAAGGCCGCGAGCAAGGAAGCGCTCGGCGAGGTCCGGCAGGTCCTCGACACCCTGCGCACCCCGGGGGACGCCCCGCGCGCCCCGGCCCCGGGCCTGGACCGGCTGCCCGAACTCACCGAACAGGCCGGGGGAGCCGGCCTCGCCGTCGACGTCACGACCGAGGGCGCCCGGGCCGCCCTGCCGCCCGGCACCGACCTCGCCGCCTTCCGCATCGTCCAGGAGGCGCTCACCAACATCGTCCGGCACTCGGGCTCGCGCACCGCTCGGGTGCGGCTCCGCTACGCTCCCGGTGCGCTGGAGATCCGGGTCGACGACGACGGACCGGCGACCGCCGACACGGGGGAGCCGACCGGCGGCGGCAACGGGCTGGCCGGGATGCGGGAGCGGGCCGCGGCGCTGGGCGGCACGGTCGAAGCGGGTCCGCGCCCGGACGGCGGTTTCCGGGTCCGGGCGCGCATCCCGCTCACCACCGCGGCCCGCCCCGCCATCAAGGAGGAGTCGTGATCCGGGTACTGCTCGCCGACGACCAACTGCTGGTCCGGGCCGGCTTCAAGGCGCTGCTGGACGCCCAGCCCGACATCGAGGTGGTCGGCGAGGCGGCGAACGGACAGGAAGCGTTGACCGCCGTCCGGGCGCACCGCCCGGACGCGGTCCTGATGGACATCCGGATGCCGGTGGTCGACGGCCTGACCGCCACCCGGCGGATCACCGAGGACCCCGCCTTGCGCGACGTCAAGGTCGTCATGCTGACCACCTTCGAACTCGACGAGTACGTCTTCGAGGCGATCCGCTCCGGAGCCTCCGGATTCCTGGTCAAGGACACCGAACCGGACGAGCTGCTGCGGGCGGTGCGTGCGGTGGTGGCCGGCGATGCGCTGCTCTCGCCGGGGGTGACCCGCCGGCTGATCGCGGAGTTCGCCGCCCGCTCCAAGGAACCGGCGCCGGCCGCCGCACTCGCCGCGCTCACCGACCGGGAACGGGAGGTGATGGCCCTGGTGGGCATCGGGCTCTCCAACGAGGAGATCGCCCGCCGGCTGGTGGTCAGCCCGCTCACCGCCAAGACCCACGTCAGCCGCACCATGGTCAAGCTGGGCGCCCGCGACCGCGCCCAACTGGTCGTCCTGGCCTACGAGTCGGGACTGGTACGCCCGGGCTGGCTGGGGTGAGGTACCGGGCGGTGGGCATTGGGGGGGGGCGGGGGGACGCCCTAGGCGCCCCGCCCGTGACCATCGGGCCGTTCCCCGTTCCCCGTTCCCCGTCCTCGGCCCCGTTCCCCGGTCCCTCGCCTCCCGTGACACTGCTCGTGACCACTGCCCACGAGTGCAGCCCATGAGTGCTGTCCGCGAGGACTGTCCACGAGCGCTGTCCACGAGAACTGCCTATGACGAGGCGTCAGGTCGGCGAGGTGGTAGTTCGCATACCGATCAGATCGCACCACGCTCCCGCCACAGCGTCGGCAGGGACGGGTCGCCGGTGACCTTCAGGCCGTCCCACGGGAGGCGGTTCCACAGCGTCAGATACAGCTCCTCGGCCGGGGCTTCGACCGTCCAGTCCGGGGCGGCGTCGGCCGCGTCCGGCGTGGCGTGCCGCACCGTGCGCGGCGGTGCGTCGGGCGTGAGGTGCACCGTCCAGTCCGCGCCGGGGGTGTCATTGGCGCGCAGCCGCAGCGTGCGGGGTGTCTCCGGGCGGAGCCGACTGCGGTCGCCGGCGTGGAAGCCCGCCAGGAGCTCGTCGACACCGTCGGCGGCGAAGCGGGCCGGCAGGGGCGTGAGCGGGACGCCGGCCGCCTGCTGGGCGTCGGCGCGGTGCACCGACGTCTCGTGGGCCTGCCGGCGCGCCCAGAAGGCGAGCGGGGACGGGGCCGGCAGGAACGTCCACGTCCGCAGGTCCGTCGGTGCCGTGTGGAGCGCCACGACGAGGCGGTGGTGGCCCTCGCGAAGCCAGGGCACCAACTCGTCGTCGGTCAGCTCCGGGACCTCCGGGGCGGTCCCCGGCTGCTCCTTGGGCTCGGTCACGAAGCCCGCCGCCCACCGGTGGACCTTCCCTACGTGCCGCACCAGATCCCGCATCCGCCACTCGGGGCAGGCCGGCACCGGGGCGTCGGGGCCGGCCATGTCGGCGGCGTCCGCGAGCAGCCCGCCGTCCAGCCGCAGGGTTTCGACGAACTCAGTGATCTCCATGCGTTCGAGTGTGCCAGCCGCCACTGACAACGGGCAGCGCCGGGGCGACCGCCACCCCGGCGTCCCGTGCGGCCGATACCGCCGACACGTCACCGACCGCTGCGGACTCAACCGTCGCGGTGTGGAACGTGCCGGCGCCCGGGCCCGGTTGGCGTCCCGTCACCTTCCCGGCGTACCGGAACCGGTCGCGGAGCGGTCCACTCCGTTCCGGTGCGCCCCGCGCGTCAGGTACGCGATCAGCGCCGCCACCGAGGCCAGCAGCGCGACGGTGGTCAGTGCGACCGGCAGGCCCCACGCCTCGGCGAGGAAGCCGATGGCGGGCGGCCCCAGCAGCATGCCGCCGTAGCCGATCGTGGAGGCCACCGCGACCCCGTCCGGGCCGCCGGCCGCCCCGGCGCGTGCGATGGCGATCGGGAAGATGTTGGCCAGCCCCAGGCCGGCGACCGCGAACCCGACGTAGGCGCCCCACGCGGTCGGCGCGAGCGCCCCGAGCAGCATCCCGGCCGTCGCCGTGGCGCCGCCCGTCACCAGGGCCCGGGCCGGGCCGAACCGCTCGACGATCGCGGTCCCGGAGAGCCGTCCGATGGTCATGGCCAGCGCGAACACCGCGTAGCCGGCGGCCGCGAGCCCCGGCGTGGCGGCCAGGTCCTGGGAGAGGTGCAGTGCTCCCCAGTCGGCCAGCGCGCCCTCGCCGTACGCGGTGCACAGCGCGATCACGCCGAAGACGAGCACGAGCCGGCGGGTCGGGCCGGGTGTGCCGGGGCGCCGTGGCCGGTCCGGGGCCGCCGTGCCGCGTTCCTCGGTCGGTACCGCAGCCCCGGCCCTTGCGCGCTCGCGCAGCAGCACGGTGCCCGCGATGGCCGTCACGACCAGTCCGCACCCCGCCAGTGCCGAGAGGTGCGCGGCCGGCGAGAGGTGCCCGGCGACCAGTCCGCCGAGCCCGGCGCCGATCATGCCGCCCAGGCTGAAGGCGGCGTGGAAGCCGGACATCACCGGGCGGCGCAGGGTGGCGATCAGCTCGACGGCGGCGCTGTTCATGGCGACGTTGAGGGAGCCGTACGCGGCGCCGAAGACCAGCAGCACCAGGCCCAGTGCGGTGGCCGAACGGGCGAGCGGGGGGAGCAGGATGCTCAGCGCGAGCGCGGCACCGGAGGCGATGGTCACGGCATGGCTGCCGAAGCGTCGGCACAGCCGCCCGGTGAGCATCATGAACGCCACGGCGCCGGCCGACACGCCGAGCAGGGCCAGGCCCAGGGCGCCCGCACCGGCACCGGTCTGCGCCTTGATCGCGGGGATCCGGACGACCCAGCCGGCGAAGAGGAAGCCGTCGACGGCGAAGAACGCGGTGAGCGCGACGCGCAGACGGGTCAGCCGGGGGCCGACCGGCCCCGGGGCGGTGGTTTCCGTCCCACTATGCGGCGATATCGAGGTTTTCGAGAGGTCGGTAGGGGTGTGGGCCCGATTGAGTGTCAAGGCCGTGCGTATTTTGTTTAGCGTCGGCACAAAGCCAGAATAGAGGGGTGACCCAGACTCGGACAACCAGGTTGGAGCGGGGCCGTAGCGCCCTCGGACCCGCACTGGAGCTCGTACACACCGGACGCGCGCCCACCCGTGCCGTCCTGACCACCGAACTCGGCGTGACCCGGGCGACCGCGGGGGCGGTGGCCGCCGAGCTCGAAGCGCTCGGCCTGATCGCCGTCGACTCCCGGCCGCACGCCTCCGCGGGCTCCCAAGGGCGGCCCTCCCACCGGTTGTCCCTCAACGAGAACGGCCCGGTCGTACTCGCCGCACAGATCCACGCGGACGGATACCGCGCCGCCCTGGTCGGCCTCGGCGGCCGGATCGTCGCCACCACGCCCAGCTGCGGCATCATCCCCGCGGACCCCGCGCACGTCCTCGCCGAGGTGGTCGAGGCCGGCGCCGCCCTGCTTCGCGAGACCGGGCGGCGCTGTCTGGGCGCGGGCCTCGCGGTGCCCTCCGCGATCGCCGAACCCGACGGCGAGGCGCTCAACCCGCTCCACCTCGCCTGGCCTTCGGGCGCCCCCGTGCGCGAACTGTTCCTGCGCGCGCTGGCCGACGCCGGCATCCCCGGCGTCACCGAGAAGATCGGCTTCACCGGCAACGATGTCAACCTCGGCGCCCTCGCCGAACACCGACACGGCGCCGGCAGCGGCGCCCGCCACCTGCTGTGCGTCGCCTCCGGTCACCGTGGCGTCGGCGGGGCGCTGGTGCTCGACGGCCGCCTGCACAGCGGCAGTTCGGGCCTCGCCCTGGAGGTCGGCCACCTCACCGTCAACCCGGAGGGCGCCCCCTGCTACTGCGGCAGCCGCGGCTGCCTGGACGTCGAGGCCGACCCGCTCGCCTTCCTCGTCGCCGCCGGCCGGGAACCAGGACCGGAGGTCTCACTCCTCCACCAAGCCAGCGAACTGCTCCGGAACGAGTACGCCGACCCCGGCGTACGCACCGCCGCCGACCTGCTCATCGACCGGCTCGGACTGGGCCTCGCGGGCCTGGTCAACATCCTCAACCCCGACCGCATCATCCTCGGCGGACTGCACCGCGCCCTCTTGGAGGCCGACCCCGAGCGACTCCGAGCCGTAGTCGCCGACCGCAGCCTGTGGGGCCGCAGCGGCGGGGTCCCCATCCTGCCGTGCAGCCTCGACCACAACAGCCTGGTGGGCGCGGCGGAACTGGCGTGGCAGCCGGTGCTGGACGATCCCTTGGTCGTCCTCACCTAGCTTGTGGGCCTCCCACGTTGTCGGCTTTCCCGCCGTGGGGGTTGCTGTTTTTGCGCCTGGCGGCGCAGGGCGTTGCCGCTGCGCGGCGCCGTGTCGCCTGCGGCGGGCGGGGTCCGCTGCGCGGGCTGTTCGGCCGCGGTGCCGGGGCTGTGGGGCTGGGGTGTGTCGGACTGCTTCGCTTTACGTCCGAC
>NZ_JBHVQS010000116.1:0-11336 GCF_042886435.1 Streptomyces sp. NPDC058000 | reverse complement strand
TGTGGTGGGGTCGTTGACGGCCGAGCGGTTGGCGGCGGTCCTGCGGCCCAAGGTGGATGCCGCCTGGCATCTGCACGAGGCCACCAAGGACCTGGACCTCGCCGCGTTCGTCCTCTTCTCGTCCGTCTCCGGCCTCTGGGGCGGCGCCGGACAGGCCAACTACGCGGCGGGCAACACCTTCTTGGACGCCCTGGCGCACCACCGCCGCGCGGCCGGACTGCCCGCCACGTCCCTGGCGTGGGGCCCGTGGTCGCAGGACGGCGGCATGACCGGCACGCTGACGGACGCCGACCTCCAGCGGATCGCCCGTGCGGGCATGCCCGCACTCAGCCCCGCGGAGGGCGCCGCGCTCTTCGACGCCGCGCTGGCCGCCGACGACGCGCTCGTCCTGACCGTCCGCCTCGACCTGGCCGCACTGCGGAAGCAGGACGACGTACCGGCGGTGCTGCGCGGCCTGGTCAGGACCCGGGTCCGCCGCTCGACGGTGGCCGGCTCCGCCGCGGTCGCCGGCCTCGTGGAGCGCCTGTCCGCGCTGGGCACGGTGGAACGGCGCGAGGCCCTGCTGGACCTCGTGCGCGCCCAGGTCGCGGTCGTCCTGGGCCACGCGGGCCCGGAGACGGTCGACCCGGACCGTGCCTTCCAGGACCTCGGCTTCGACTCGCTGACCGCCGTCGAGCTGCGCAACCGGCTCAACGCGGCCACCGGCATGCGCCTTTCGTCCACCGCTGTGTTCGACTACCCCTCGGCGGGCGTGCTCGTCGACTTCCTCCTGGACGAGCTGTTCGGCGCCCACGACCAGGACGCGCCGGTGCTCGTGGGTCCGAACCCGCTGGCAGCGGCCGACGACCCGGTCGTGATCGTCGGCATGAGCTGCCGCTACCCGGGCGGCGTCGCCTCCCCGGAGGACCTGTGGCGCCTGGTGTCCGAGGGCACGGACGCGGTGTCCGACTTCCCGACGGACCGCGGCTGGGACGTGGAGTCCCTCTACAACCCCGACCCCGAGGCCATCGGCACCTCGTACAGCCACTCCGGCGGCTTCCTCCACGAGGCACCGGAGTTCGACCCCGGGTTCTTCGGGATGAGCCCCAGGGAAGCGCTGGCGACGGACTCGCAGCAGCGGTTGCTGCTGGAGACCACCTGGGAGGCCATCGAGCGGGCGGGCATCGACCCGACGTCGCTGCGCGGCAGCCGGACCGGTGTCTTCGCCGGCGTGATGTACGGCGACTACGAACAGCTCCTGGTCGCCGACCAGTTCGAGGGCTACCGCAGCAACGGCAGCGCGGCCAGCGTCGCTTCGGGCCGGGTGTCCTACACCTTCGGTTTCGAGGGTCCGGCGGTGACGGTCGACACGGCGTGCTCGTCGTCGCTGGTGGCGATGCACCTCGCGGCGCAGGCGCTGCGTTCGGGCGAGTGCTCGCTGGCCCTGGCCGGCGGCGTGACGGTGCTCTCCACCCCGACGATGTTCGTGGAGTTCTCGCGGCAGCGCGGCCTGGCGGCGGACGGACGGTGCAAGTCGTTCGGCGACGGCGCGGACGGCGTCGGCTGGGGCGAGGGCGTGGGCATGCTCGTGCTGGAGCGCCTGTCGGACGCGCGCCGCAACGGGCACCGGGTGCTGGCCGTGCTGCGGGGTTCCGCGGTGAACCAGGACGGTGCGTCGAATGGTCTGACGGCGCCGAACGGTCCGTCGCAGCAGCGGGTGATCCGGCAGGCGTTGGCCAGTGCGGGGTTGTCGGCTGCGGACGTGGATGCGGTGGAGGCGCACGGTACGGGCACGACGTTGGGTGACCCGATCGAGGCGCAGGCGCTGTTGGCCACCTATGGGCAGGACAGGTCGGCGGACCGGCCGTTGTGGTTGGGTTCGATCAAGTCGAACATCGGTCACGCCCAGGCCGCGGCCGGCGTCGCGGGCGTCATCAAGATGGTGCAGGCGATGCGGCACGGCGTACTGCCGAGGACGCTGCACGCCGATGCCCCGTCGTCCCACGTGGACTGGAGCGCCGGTGCGGTGGAACTGCTGGCCTCCGCGGTCGAGTGGCCGCAGGGCGAGGGCCCGCGTCGCGCGGGCGTCTCCTCCTTCGGTGTCAGCGGCACGAACGCGCACGTCATCCTGGAGCAGCCCGAGCCGATCGCGGACGACGCCGCTCCGGACGTCGCCGAGGAGGAGCCCGGCGCGCTGGCGTGGGTGCTCTCCGGCAGGAGCGAGGCCGCACTGCGCGGCCAGGCGGCCCGTCTGCTGTCCCACGTCGCCGGCCGCGACGCGCGCTCCGCGCGGGACATCGGCCGCTCCCTGGTGACCGCACGGGCGAGCTTCCCCCACCGCGCGGTGGTGTGGGGCCAGGACCGCGAGGCGCTGGTGCTCGCCCTGTCCGCCCTCGCGGTCGGCGAGGCCGACGCCGGCCTGGTGGAGGGCACCTCCGGCGCGGGCAGGACGGCCTTCCTGTTCTCCGGCCAGGGGTCCCAACGCCTCGGCATGGGACGGGAGTTGTACGACAGTCAGCCGGTCTTCGCGGCGGCGTTCGACGCGGTGTGCGCCGCCTTGGACGAGCACCTGGACCGTCCCCTGCGGGACGTCGTGTGGGGCGAGGACGCGGACCTGCTGAACCAGACCGCCTACGCCCAGGCCGGGTTGTTCGCACTGGAGGTGGCGCTGTACCGGTTGACGGAGGCGTGGGGCGTGCGCGCCGACTTCGTGGCCGGCCATTCGATCGGCGAGGTCGCCGCGGCGCACGTGGCGGGGGTCTTCTCCCTTCCGGACGCGTGCGCGCTGGTGGCGGCCCGGGGTCGGCTGATGCAGCAACTGCCCACGGGCGGGGCGATGGTGGCGATCAGGGCGACGGAAGAGGAGGTCCTTCCGCACCTGACCCAGGACGTCTCGATCGCGGCGGTCAACGGTCCGTCGTCGGTCGTGGTCTCCGGCGCGGAGGACGACGTCCTCGCCGTGGCCGCGCACTTCGAGGGGGAGGGCCGCAAGACGACCCGGCTGCGGGTCTCGCACGCCTTCCACTCGCCGCTCATGGAACCGATGCTCGACGAGTTCCGCGCCGTGGTGGCGCGGCTGTCCTTCGGCGCGCCGACGCTCCCCATCGTCTCGAACCTGACTGGTCGCCCGGCCGAGCCCGAACAGCTCCGCCAGGCCGACTACTGGGTCCGGCACGTGCGCGAGGCGGTGCGTTTCGCGGACGGGGTGGCGGCGCTGCACCAGGAAGGCGTGACGCGCTTTCTCGAACTCGGTCCGGACGGTGTGCTGTCGGCGTTGGCCGAGGAGTCACTGACGGACGACGTGGTGCTCGCTCCCGTCCTGCGCAAGGACCGGCCCGAGGAGACGGCGCTGCTCGGTGCCCTGGCGCACCTGCACGTCCACGGCGCCGGCGTCGACTGGGCGGCGCTGTACGCCGGTACGGGTGCGCGGTGGGTGGACCTGCCGACGTATGCGTTCCAGCACGAGCGGTTCTGGCCGTCGGGTCGGGTGGCGCGCTCCGGCGACGTGCGGTTCGCGGGCCTGGACTCCCCGGCGCACCCACTGCTCGGCGCCGCGGTCGAACTGGCCGGTTCCGGGGGACTGTTGTTCACCGGACGGCTCTCGTCGTCCGCCCATCCGTGGCTGGCGGACCACGTGGTCCTCGGCTCGGTCGTGGTGCCCGGAACGGCGCTGGTGGAGCTGGTGCTCCGGGCGGCCGACGAGGTCGGCTGCGACCTGCTGGAGGAGCTGACGCTGGCCGCCCCGCTGGTGCTGCCCGCCTCGGGCGGCGGAGTGCAGGTGCAGGTGTGGCTGGGCGAACCGGATGAGTCGGGCCGCCGCTCGGCGTCGGTGCACGCCCGGGAGACCGAGGGTCCCTGGACCCTGCACGCCAGCGGTGCCGTGACCTCGGGGGCCCGAGCAGTCGCCTTCGACGTCGCGGCCTGGCCCCCGCCGGGCGCCCAGCCGGTGGACGCGGCGGACTGCTACGACGCGCTCGCCGACGCGGGGCTCACGTACGGCCCGGTGTTCCGGGGCCTGCGGGCCGCCTGGAAGCTCGGTGCGGACGTCTACGCCGAGGTGAGCCTCCCGGAGGGTACGGACGGCGGCACCTACGGCCTGCACCCCGCGCTCTTCGACGCCGCCCTGCACGCGGCGGCAGCCGGCGACGGGGAGGTGACCGGCGTCCCGTTCTCGTGGAGCGGAGTCGCCCTGCACGCTTCCGGGGCCTCCCACCTCCGCGTCCGGATCCGCACCACCGCGAACGGCATGTCCGTGGTGCTCGCGGACACCTCCGGTGCCCCGGTCGCCTCCGTGGACTCCCTGGTGGCGCGTCCGCTCTCGGCCGCGCAGGTACAGGCCGCCGACCGGGACAGCCTCTTCACGGTCGACTGGGTCCCCGTCCCGCTCACGGGTGAACGCATCGAACCGGGCACCGGACCGCAGGGCGAGCCGTTGCGGACCCTCGCGGACCTGACCGGCCCGACCGTGCCGGCGACGGTCCTCGTCGCACCCCCCGCCGACGCCGCGGGCGTGGTGGAGTCCGTGCACCGCACCGCCGCCTGGGCGCTGGAAACCGTGCAGGCGTGGTTGGCGGAGGAGCGGTTCGCGTCCTCGCGCCTGGTGTTCGTGACCCGGGGCGCGGTGTCCGGCGCGGACCTCGCGGCCGCCGCCGTGCACGGCCTGGTCCGCTCGGCGCAGTCGGAGAACCCGCAGCGCTTCGGCCTGGTGGACCTCGACGACGACGCCGACCGGAGCGTGCTGGCGCAGGCCCTCGCGACCGACGAAGGGGAACTGCTGGTGCGCGGCACCGAGGTGCTGGCACCGCGGCTGGCCCGTGCCCACTCGGAGCACGCGGAGCGCTGGGACACCGACGGAACGATCCTCGTCACCGGCGGTACCGGGGGCCTGGGCAGTGCTGTGGCGCGGCATCTGGTGGCCGCCCACGGAGTGCGGAGCCTGCTGCTGGTCAGCCGGCGCGGCCAGACTGCCGAGGGCGCACCCGAGCTCGTAGCCGAACTGGCGCGGGCCGGCGCGGAGGCGGTGGTCGAGGCGTGCGACGTCTCGGACGCGGCGGCGGTGGCCGACCTGATCAGCCGGCATGAGCCGACGGCCGTGGTGCACACGGCCGGCGTCCTCGACGACGGCGTGGTGGAGTCGTTGACTCCGGAGCGCCTGGCGGGGGTGTTGCGGCCGAAGGTCGATGCGGCCTGGCACCTGCACGAAGCGACCAAGGACCGCGACCTGCACGCCTTCGTGGTGTTCTCGTCCGTGGCCGGCACGGTCGGCAGCCCCGGCCAGGGCAACTACGCGGCGGCGAACGCCTTCTTGGACGCGTTGGCGCGCCACCGTCGCGCACAGGGACTGCCCGCCGCGTCGCTGGCGTGGGGGGCGTGGACCCAGGACAGCGGGATGACCGGCGCCCTCACCGACGTCGACCTCCGGCGCCTGGCCCGTCAGGGCATGCCGCCGCTGTCGACCGAGGAGGGCCTGGCCCTCTTCGACGCCGCGCTCGGCACCGGTGAGCCGGCGCCACTGCCCGTCCGCCTGGACCTCGCGGCGCTCCGCGCACAGGGTGAGCCGCTGCCGTTGCTGCGCGGCCTGATCCGCACGCGGACCCGCCGGTCCGGCGCCGTCGCGGCAGCCGGCCTCGCACCGCGGCTGACCGGGCTGTCCACGGCGGAGCGGCGCGCGGCGCTGCTCGACGTCGTACGAGCCCAGATCGCGGCGGTCCTGGGGCACGCGGGCCCGGAGACGGTCGCCCCGGACCGGGCCTTCCAGGACCTCGGTTTCGACTCGCTGACCGCCATCGAACTGCGCAACGTACTGGCCAGGGCCACCGGTCTGCGGCTCCCGGCGACAGCCGTGTTCGACTACCCGACGGCCGACGCCCTGGCGGACCACCTCCTGGGCGAGCTGTTCGGCGCGGACACCGCGGCGCCGCTCGCGGTGTCCGCCCTCCCGTCCCTGACGGACGACCCCGTGGTGATCGTCGGCATGAGCTGCCGGTTCCCGGGCGGCGTCGCCTCGCCGGAGGACCTGTGGTGCCTGGTGTCCGAGGGCGTGGACGCGGTGTCCGACTTCCCCACCGACCGCGGCTGGGAGATCGAGGACACCCACGACCCCGACGCCGAGGGCGCCATCGACACCCGCTCCGGTGGGTTCCTCAAGGACGCGGCGCAGTTCGACCCGGAGTTCTTCGGGATGAGCCCCCGCGAGGCCCTGACCACCGACGCCCAGCAGCGGCTGCTGCTGGAGACGACCTGGGAGGCGCTGGAGCGGGCCGGCATGGACCCGGCGACCCTGCGGGGCAGCCGGACCGGTGTCTTCGCCGGCGTGATGTACCACGACTACTCCACGCTGCTGTCCGGGCGCGAGTTCGAGGGCTACCAGGGCAGCGGCAGCGCGGGCAGTGTCGCCTCGGGCCGAGTGTCCTACACCTTCGGTTTCGAGGGCCCCGCCATCACGGTGGACACGGCGTGCTCGTCGTCGCTGGTGGCGCTGCACCTGGCGGCCCAGTCGCTGCGGCAGGGCGAATGCTCGCTGGCGCTCGCGGGCGGCGTGACGGTGATGTCGACGCCGTCGACGTTCGTGGAGTTCTCCCGCCAGGGCGGTCTCGCCGAGGACGGGCGCTGCAAGGCGTTCTCCGACGGCGCGGACGGCGTCGGTTGGGGCGAGGGCGTCGGCATCCTGGTGCTGGAGCGCCTGTCGGACGCGCGCCGCAACGGACACCGCATCCTGGCGACCGTGCGGGGTTCCGCGGTGAACCAGGACGGTGCGTCGAATGGTCTGACGGCGCCGAACGGTCCGTCGCAGCAGCGGGTGATCCGGCAGGCGTTGGCCAGTGCGGGGTTGTCGGCTGCGGACGTGGATGCGGTGGAGGCGCACGGTACGGGCACGACGTTGGGTGACCCGATCGAGGCGCAGGCGCTGTTGGCCACCTATGGGCAGGACAGGTCGGTGGACCGGCCGTTGTGGTTGGGTTCGATCAAGTCGAACATCGGTCACGCCCAGGCCGCGGCGGGCGTGGCGGGCGTCATCAAGATGGTGCTGGCGATGCGGCACGGTGTGCTGCCGAGGACGCTGCACGTCGATGCCCCGTCGTCCCACGTGGACTGGGACTCCGGTGCTGTGGCCCTGCTGACCGCCGCGACCGAGTGGCCGCAGGGCGACGGCCCGCGCCGCGTCGGCGTCTCGTCCTTCGGGATCAGCGGCACGAACGCGCACGTCATCCTGGAGCAGCCCGAGCCGGTCACGGACGAGGCCGCACCGGACGGCACCGAGGACGGGGCGGCCGATGCCGCCGCGTCGGTGCCGGTGCTGCTGTCGGGCCGGAGCGAGCCGGCGCTGCGGGCCCAGGCGGCCCGACTGCTGGCCCGTCTGGCCGACGCCGACCCCAGGACCCGGGTCACCGACGTCGCCCACGCGCTGGCGACCGGCCGTGCGGCGTTCTCCCACCGTGCGGTGATCCTGGCCGCGGACCGGGAGGACCTGCTGCGCTCGCTGTCGGCCCTGGCCGACGGCCGCACGGAGCCGGCCGTCGTGGCGCACGACCGCGCCCGGTCGGGCAGGCTCGCCTTCCTCTTCTCCGGCCAGGGCTCGCAACGCCTCGGCATGGGACGGGAGTTGCACCGCACCCAGCCGGTGTTCGCGGCGGCGTTCGACGCGGTGTGCACCGCCCTGGACGCGCACCTGGACCGCCCGCTGCGCGAGGTCGTCTGGGGCGAGGACGCGGAGCTGCTGAACCAGACGGGGTACGCCCAGGCGGCACTGTTCGCGATCGAGGTGGCGCTGTACCGGCTGGTGGAGTCGTGGGGCGTCCGCCCGGACCACCTCCTGGGGCACTCCGTCGGGGAGATCGCCGCCGCGCACGTCGCCGGCGTCTTCTCCCTCTCCGACGCCTGCGCGCTGGTGGCGGCCCGCGGTCGGCTCATGCAGCAACTGCCGTCCGGCGGAGCCATGGTGGCGATCCAGGCGACGGAGGAAGAGGCGCTGTCGCACGTGTCGGAGACGGTGTCGATCGCGGCGGTCAACGGTCCGTCGTCGGTCGTGGTCTCCGGTGCGGAGGACGAGGTGCTGGCCGTGTCCGCGCACTTCGAGGGGAAGGGCCGCAAGACCAGCAGGCTGCGGGTCTCGCACGCCTTCCACTCGCCGCTGATGGAACCGATGCTCGACGAGTTCCGCACCGTCGCCGGCGGCATGACGTACGACGCGCCGCGCCTGCCCGTCATCTCCAACGTGACCGGCGAGCCCGCCACCGCGGAAGAGCTGTGCTCCGCGGAGTACTGGGTCAACCACGTCCGCGCGGCCGTACGGTTCGCCGACGGGGTCGCCGCGCTGGCGGCCCAGGGCGTGACGCGCTTCCTGGAGCTGGGCCCCGACGGTGCCCTCTCCGCGCTCGCAGCGGAGTCCGCCGCGGACGGATCGGCTCTCGTTCCCGCGCTGCGCAAGGACCGGCTCGAGGCGACGGCACCGCTCACGGCGGTGGCGCGGCTGCACGCCCACGGCGTGCCGGTCGACTGGTCCGCCGTCCTCGCCGGTTCGGGTGCGCGGTGGGTGGACCTGCCGACGTACGCGTTCCAGCACGAGCGGTTCTGGCCGGCGGGAGGGGCGGCTCGGGCGGGTGACGTGCGGTCCGCGGGACTGGGCTCGATCGGGCATCCGCTCCTGGGTGCCGCGGTCGAACTCGCCAACTCCGGCGGCCGGTTGTTCACCGGACGACTGTCGACGTCCGCGCAACCGTGGCTGGCCGACCACGTGGTGCTGGGATCGGTACTGGTGCCGGGAACGGCGCTGGTGGAGCTGGTGCTGCGGGCGGCCGACGAGGTCGGCTGCGCTGCGCTGGAGGAACTGACGCTGGCCGCGCCGCTGGTGCTGCCCGCGTCGGGGTCCGCGGTGCAGGTGCAGGTGTGGATGGGCGAGCCCGAGGACGAGGGACGCCGACCGGTGTCCGTCCACGCCCGCGAGGGCGAGGGCCCCTGGACGCTGCACGCCAGCGGTGCGGTGGCCCCGGCCACCGATGCGGTGGTGGCGTTCGAGGCGGCGGCCTGGCCCCCGCAGGGCGCCGAGCCGCTCGACGTGGCGGACTGCTACGAGGACTTCGCGGACGCCGGGTTCGCGTACGGCCCGGTGTTCCGGGGCCTGCGGGCGGCCTGGAAGCTCGACGCGGACGTCTACGCCGAGGTCCAGCTCCCCGAAGGGACCGACGGCGCCGCCTACGCGCTGCACCCCGCGCTCTTCGACGCCGCCCTGCACGCGGGGCTCCTGGGCGGCGGGGGAGCGGCCGAGGCCCGTGTCCCCTTCTCCTGGAGCGGTGTCTCCCTGCACGCGTCCGGCGCCTCCCGGGTGCGGGTCCGGCTCCGCTCCACCGGCGACGGCACGCAGATCGCCCTCGCCGACCCGACCGGCGCGCCGGTGGCCTCGGTCCGGTCCCTGATCGCGCGCCCGATCAGCACCGGGCAGTTGCAGACCGGCGACCGTGACGCGCTCTTCCAGGTCGACTGGACCGGCATCCACCTCGCGGACGAGCCGGCCGACTCGCTGGCCGTGCTCGGCAAGGACGCCCACGGCATCCTCGACGAACTGGCGCTCCAGCCCCATGCGGACCTCGACGACCTGGCGGAGGCTGGTGTCCCCGACATCGTGTTCGCCCCGTCGGCGGTCGCGCCCGCCGGGATGGTGGAGTCCGTCCACGCCGCGGCCGCCTGGGCTCTGGCGAGGGTGCAG
The DNA here is from genome assembly GCF_042886435.1 of Streptomyces sp. NPDC058000. NCBI lineage: Bacteria > Bacillati > Actinomycetota > Actinomycetes > Kitasatosporales > Streptomycetaceae > Streptomyces > Streptomyces sp. NPDC058000. The sequence continues at coordinate 1,654 of NZ_JBHVQS010000116.1, read as the reverse complement.
TCGTGGTTGGCCGACGAGCGGTTCGCCGACGCACGGCTGGTGTTCGTCACCCGTGGCGCGGTGTCCGGAGCGGACCTCGCGGGTGCGGCGGTGTGGGGCCTGGTGCGCTCGGCGCAGGCGGAGAACCCGGGCCGCTTCGGCCTGGTGGACGTGGCGGAGGAGGCCGAAGTGGCGCTCCTGCCGCGGGCGTTGGCCTCGGACGAACCGCAGTTGCTGGTGCGCGCCGACCAGGTCCTCGCCCCGCGGGTGGCCCGGACCGAACGCCCGGACGCTCCGGAACCCGCCACCGCCTGGAACTCCGGCACGGTGTTGATCACTGGTGGTACCGGTGGTCTGGGGCGTGTGGTGGCGCGGCACTTGGTTGCTGAGCATGGTGTGCGGAGTCTGTTGTTGGTGAGTCGGCGGGGTCCGGATGCCGAGGGTGTTGAGGAGTTGGTGGCGGAGCTGGGTCGGTGTGGTGCCGAGGTTTCGGTCGTGGCGTGTGATGTGACGGATCGGGGTGCTGTCGGGGAGTTGGTTTCCGGGCATCGGATCGGTGCGGTGGTGCACACGGCGGGTGTTCTCGACGACGGTGTGGTGGGGTCGTTGACGGCCGAGCGGTTGGCGGCGGTCCTGCGGCCCAAGGTGGATGCCGCCTGGCATCTGCACGAGGCCACCAAGGACCTGGCACTGGACGAGTTCGTCGTCTTCTCGTCGGTCGCCGGCACGTTCGGCAGTGCGGGTCAGGCGAACTACGCGGCGGGCAACGCCTTCTTGGACGCCCTGGCACAGCACCGCAGGGAACGAGGGCTGCCGGCCACCTCGCTCGGGTGGGGCCCGTGGTCGCAGGACAGCGGCATGACGGGCACGCTGTCCGAGGCCGACGTGCAGCGCATGGCCCGTTCGGGCATGCCGCCGCTGTCCGTCGAGGAGGGCCTGGCCCTCTTCGACGCCGCGCTGGCCGCCGACCGGCCCGCCGCGCTTCCGGTCCGTCTGGACCTGGCGGCACTGCGTCGGCAGGGCGAGGTTCCGTCTCTGCTCCGCGGGTTGATCCGGGTCCCGGGGCGCCGGGCGGCGGCCACCGCGGACGGTGACGCGGCGGCGGCCTTCGCCCGGCGCCTGACCGGCCGGTCGACGGCGGAGGGCCGCGAGGTCGTCCTGGACGCCGTGCGCGGCCAGGTGGCGGTGGTCCTCGGACACACCGGAGCCGCGGAGATCGACGAGGACCGTGCCTTCCTGGACCTCGGCTTCGACTCCCTCACCGCGGTCGAACTCCGCAACCGGCTGGGTGCCCTCACCGGGATCCGCCTGCCGGCGACCCTGCTCTTCGACTACCCGACGCCGGCGGAGCTGGTCGACCACCTCCACGCCCGGATCGCCCCCGAGGCGGCCTCCGGCCCGGAGGCACTCCTGGGCGAGCTCGAACGGCTGGAGAGGGCCTTCGGCGGGCTCGCCGTCACGGAGGAGGTCCACGAGCAGGTGGCCGGTCGCCTGGAGGTCCTCCGGGCGAAGTGGGACGCCCTGCGGGACGCCTCCACGGCAACCGGGCAGCAGGCCCCCCGATCCGATGCGGACTTCGACTTCGAATCCGCCTCCGACGAAGAGGTCTTCGACCTCCTCGACAACGAGATCGGCCTGTCCTAGAAATCGTCGGGGCGGCGGGCGGTGGCGGGAC
>NZ_JBHVQS010000115.1:0-11403 GCF_042886435.1 Streptomyces sp. NPDC058000 | reverse complement strand
ACACCTCCTGAGAGGGGCGCCCCACCGCCGTTGTACGGACCGGTCGTTACTGACCGCTGAGCGGCAGGAAGCCGGTCTGGACCAGCTGCGCACCGCGCTTGCGCGTGATGAACATGCCACGTCCGGGCGTCAGCTGCTGACCCTTGACGTTGCCCATCAGCGGGCCCTCGGCCTTGTCGGCCGACAGGATCAGACCCTGCGCACCGAGCTCCTTGGCACGCTGCATGACCGGCTCGAACGAGGACCGGCCGGCCCCCGACGAGCTGCGCGCCAGGATCAGGCGCAGACCCAGGTCACGGGCGAACGGCAGGTACTCCAGCAGCGGCTGGAGCGGGTTGCCGCTGCTGGTCGCCACCAGGTCGTAGTCGTCGACGATCACGAACGCGTCCGGGAGGTCGTACCAGCTGCGGTTGCGCAGCTGCTCCGGCGTGACGTCCGGACCCGGCATGCGCCGGCCCAGCGAACCGGCCAGACCGCTGATGACCTCCTGGAGCTGCGGCCCAGCGGCGCAGTACTTGTACAGGTGGCTGTCGGGGATCTCGCCGAGCAGCGCGCGCCGGTAGTCGGAGACCACCAACAGCGCCTTGTCGGACGGGTACCGCTCGGCGATCTGCTTCGTCAGCAGGCGCAGCAGCGACGACTTGCCCGACTCGCTCTCGCCGTAGATGACCAGCAGCGGGTCGGTCTCGAAGTCGATGAACGCCGGGGACAGCGTGGTCTCGTCGACGCCGATCGCGATGCCGTGTTCCGGGTAGTCGCCGCCCCGGGGCAGGTCGCTGGCGTGCAGCATCGTCGGCAGCATCCGCACCGCGGGGGCGGGTTCGCCCTGCCAGTGCTCGCTGACCGTCTGCACCAGGTTCGCGACGCCGTCGCTGAGCGTCTCCGGGTCGCTCATCCCGTCCAGTCGCGGCAGCGCCGCCAGGAAGTCGAGCTTGTCGGGGGACAGACCGCGACCGGGCTTGCCCATCGGGACGTTCTCCGCGCGCTTGCGGTCGAACTCCGACTCCATCGGGTCACCCAGGCGCAGCTCCACGCGGTTGAGGAGCTGGTCGCGCAGCGCGGGCCGCACCTCGGTGTAGCGCGAGCCGGCGATGATGAGGTGGATACCGAAACCGAGACCCCGGCCGGCGATGTCCAGGATCACCGGGTCCATCTGCTCGTAGTCGGTCTTGAACGTGCCCCAGCCGTCGATGACCAGGAAGACGTCGCCCCACTTCTGGTCGGGGAAGGCGCCCGCGGCCCGCCGCTGGCGGTAGGTCGAGATCGAGTCGATGCTGTTCGAGCGGAAGAACTCCTCGCGCTCGTTGAGGATGCCGACGACCTCGGAGACCGTACGGCGCACCTTCTCGGCGTCCAGACGCGAGGCGACACCGCCGACGTGCGGCAGCCCCTCCAGGCTGAGCATGCCGCCGCCGCCGAAGTCGAGGCAGTAGAACTGCACTTCGGCCGGGGTGTGGGTGAGCGCGAACGAGGAGATGGCGGCCCGGATCAGCGTCGACTTACCGGACTGCGGACCACCCACGACCAGGCCGTGACCGGCACCGGCGGAGAAGTCCAGGTACATCACGTCACGCCGCTGCTCGAACGGCTTGTCCACCAGCGCGACCGGCACCATGAGCTTGCCCAGCGCGGTGTACTCCGGCGCGTGCACACCCCGCTCGGGGGTGACCGCGAGGGCCGGCAGCAGCTGGTTGACCGTCGGCGGCTCCTCCAGCGGCGGCAGCCACACCTGGTGCGCCGGCGGGCCCTGACCCTGCATCCGCTGGACCATGACGTCCAGGACGGTGTCGGCCAGCGCGTCGTCGATCTCCGGCTCCGTCGCCTCGACGGCGATGGGCTCCTCGATGATCTGCTCGATGACCGGGGCCGCCGTGAACGGCACCGGCATCCGCATCGACCGGCCACCGCCGGCGCTGCGGCCGCCGCCACCCGGGCCGCGGTAGGTACCGGAGACGTACGCGGCCTTGAACTGCACCATCGTCTCGGTGTCGTACTTCAGGATGCCGGAACCGGGAACGTTCGGCAGGTGGTAGGCGTCCGGCACACCGATCGCGGTCCGCGACTCGGCCGCGGAGAACGTCCGCAGACCCAGTCGGTAGGACAGGAAGGTGTCCAGACCGCGCAGCTTGCCCTCTTCCAGCCGCTGCGAGGCGAGCAGCATGTGCACACCCATCGAACGGCCGATACGACCGATCTGGATGAACATCTCGATGAAGTCGGGCTTGGCGGCGAGCAGCTCGGAGAACTCGTCGATGATCATCACCAGCGAGGGCAGCGGGTCCAGCGGAGCGCCGGCGGCACGTGCCTTCTCGTAGTCGGTGATGTTGGCGTAGTTGCCCGCCGACCGCAGCAGCTCCTGACGACGCTGGAGCTCACCGGTGATCGAGTCGCGCATGCGGTCGATCAGGGTGACGTCCTCACCGAGGTTGGTGATGACCGCCGCGACGTGCGGCATCTCCGACATACCGGTGAAGGTGGCGCCACCCTTGAAGTCCGCGAGGATGAAGTTCAGCGTCTCCGAGGAGTGCGTCACCGCGAGCGCGAGCACCAGGGTGCGCAGCACCTCGGACTTACCGGAACCGGTCGCACCGACACACAGGCCGTGCGGGCCCATGCCCTGCTGCGACGCTTCCTTGATGTCCAGCATGACCGGCTGACCGTCGCGGTCGACACCGAGCGGGACGCGCAGCCGCTCGGCGAGCGTCCGGGGACGCCAGGTGCGCGACACGTCCAGCGTGCCGGCGTCGCCGATGTTGAGCAGGTCGGTGAAGTCCATGGAGGACAGCAGCGGATCCTCGCCGTCGGCACCCGAACCGGCCCGCAGCGGGGCCAGCTGGCGGGCCAGCGCCTCCGCCTCGGGGATCGACAGGGTGTCGCACGCCCCGTGGTAGACCGCACCGCTCGCCGACTCCAACACCAGCTTGCCCGGCCACACCTGAACGGCCAGACCACCGCGGATCTCGTCCAGGTCGCCCGGCACGACCTCCAGGATCGTGACGCCCTGAAGGCCCTCGGCCCCGGCGATCACCGAGTCCATCGGGACGTCGCCGCCGTCCAGTACGACGACGACGTGCGGACCGTCGGTCACCGGCTGGCCCTGCGGGCTGAACCGCCCGCGGCCGTCCAGCTCGTCCGCCAGCAGTTCCTCGATCTCACCGAGGTCACCGACGACCAGTCGGCGGGTACCGGCGCCGTCGGTGGTCTTGTCCTGGACCTGCGGCAGCCACTTCGTCCACTCCCACTCGGCCTGCGCACCCGGCGCGGCGACCACGGCCACCACCAGGTCCTCGGGCGAGTGCAGCGTGCACAGCTGGGCGAGGAGGGCGCGCGAGGCGCCGTAGACGGTGTCCGGGTCACCGGAGACCGTCAGGTGGTAGAAGGCGCGCAGCGACACCGCCAGCGGGAGGCTGTCCAGATGGCCGTGCTTGTCGAGGAATTCCTTCATCGCGTGCGCGGTCAGCGGCTCCAGCTCGTCGACCGGAGCGGTCTCCGGCGCCCGCAGCGGAGTGGACAACTGCTGGGGACCCAGCCCCAGGCGCACCTGCGCGAAGTCAGGGTCGTTCAACCGGCGTTCCCAGACCCGCTTGCCCTCGGCCACGACGGACCACAGCTGGCTCGGATCGGGATGGGTGAACAGCTGCGCGTCCCGCTGCCTGCGGGCGGTGCGCCGTACCTCTTTCCGCTTCTGCGCAAGGTACTTGAGGTAATCCTGGCGTTCCTGGACCATCTGTCCGGAAGGCCCCTGGCGGGCCTTGACGATCTGCATGATCGCCATCGCCAGTGTGGTGGCCACCATGAAACCGCCCATGATCTTCATGAACGGTTGGTTCCCCATGAACAAGAAGCCCGCCGAGGACGCCATGCCCATCATGGGCATGAAGGTCATCAGTAGGTTCTCCGGTTCTCCCTCGCGGGGAAGCTCCGGCGGTGCCTCAAGTACCACCTCCTCGGAGGGGACTTGAGGTGGAAGCGCGCGGGGCGGGCGCTTGACGATGACAACGCTCACCGAGGCATCAGTCCTTCATGCATCTCGCAGTCTCGGACCGCCCCCGTTGGATTCGACGGTCCCCCGAGCCAAGTCCTTGGCCCGACGCAGGCGTTGATCCTACTGTTAGGCGTCAAGTCAAGGGGTGGGTGGGGCAGGGCCCCGATCGGACGGTACGCTGACGCCCCGCGAGCGCGCCACAGCCCCGTATGGACGGCCCTATATATAGGGCGCGCGACGCGACAAAACGCCCAACGGATAGGGGGAACCGCCAGGTGAGCACGAGCACTGGCACCGGCTTTTGCCGGGTCACGGTCGCCGCGCCGGACGCACGGATCGACGTGGCGCTGCCGGAGGACGTGGCACTCGTCGATATCTACCCGGAGATCCTGCGGCTCTCCGGGCAGTCCCAGGCCGAGGGCGCCCCGACCGGATATCACCTCGTACGCCGCGACGGGACGGTGCTCGACGCCGGACAGTCGCTGGCCCAGCAGCAGATCCTCGACGGTGACCTGCTGCTGTTGAAGCCTTTCGCCGAGTCGTTGCCGCTGCCGGTCTTCGACGACGTCTCGGACGCCATCGCCTCCGCGGTCAAGCAGAACCGCAGCCGCTGGAGCGACGACCTGATGCGCGTCGTCGGCCTCAGCGCCGGTGTGCTGCTGCTGGTGATGATGGCGTTCGCCCTGTGGTTCTCGAACCCGGTCAACCGCGACATGCACCGACTCCCCGGCATCATCGCCGGCGTGGTCGGCGTCGTCCTGGTGGCGCTGTCCGGCGTCCGGGCCCGGGTCTACGACGATCACGCCTCGTCGATCGCCCTGGGCCTGGCGTCGCTGCCGCACCTGCTCATCGCGGGCTCCGGCATCTTCCCCGTCGATCCCGGTGGCGGCCCCGGCCGACTCCACCTGCTCGTCGGCTGCGTGACCGTCCTGATCGCCTCGGTGCTCCTGGTGGTCATGCTGCCGCGCGGTGACGCGCCCTTCGTCGCGGCCGCCTTCCTCTCCGCCATCGGCACCCTCGCGGTCTTCGCCGCGATCCTGACCGATGCCGCTCCGCGCGAGGTCGCCGCGGTCACCGCCGTCGTCTCCATCGCCATGGTCGCCTGGCTGCCCAGCCTCTCCGCCCGGTTCGCCCGGCTGCCCATCGGCTACCGCTCGCCCGACCAGATCGCCAAGGGCGCCCTGGAAACCGGTTCCGATACCGAGTCGGTCGACTTCGTGAAGATCGGCAACCAGGCCAAGCGCGGCCACGAGCTCCTGCTCGGCCTGGTCGCCGGCTGCTCCGCCCTGGTCGTCGGCTCCGCCGGTATCGTCCTCGGCTTCTCCGACAACGTCTGGGCCCAGGTGCTGGCCATGGCCGCCGGCATCACGATCATGCTGCGCGCCCGGCTCTTCGACTACACCGCCCAGGTCGCCTGCCTGACCATCGCCGGCATCTTCACCATCGTGCTGCTCATCCTGGGCATCGCGCTGCACCCGCCGCTCGACATCTTCGTCACCCTGGAGCGCTTCCAGGACTCCGGTCCGCTGAACGTCCGGACCGTCTGGTTCTCCTGCAGCATCGCAGTGGGTGCCGCGATCCTCGTCGGTGTCGGCCTGGTCGTCCCGAAGAAGGGCGTCACCCCCTTCTGGGGCCGGATCTTCGACATCTTCGACGGCCTGGTCCTGCTGTCCCTGGTGCCGCTGTGCCTGGCGGTGCTCGACGTGTACAACATGGTGCGCGGCCTCACCGGCAGCTAGCCCTGCACCACACCGCCGGCGAGACGGCCCCCCGACCACCCGGTCGGGGGGCCGTCCCGCTGCTGGTACGCTGTCCGACGGTCCAATCGAGTCATCCAAGATTCCCTGTGCCGCAATTCCAGGGGCGCTCGCGGACCGAAACCCCAAGGAGTACGCGTGTCGCTCGACGCCGCTACGAAGAAGCAGATCATGGCCGAGTTCGCCACCAAGGAGGGTGACACCGGCTCCCCCGAGGTCCAGGTCGCGATGCTGTCCCGCCGCATCTCGGACCTCACCGAGCACCTCAAGACCCACAAGCACGACCACCACTCCCGCCGTGGTCTGCTGCTGCTGGTCGGCCAGCGCCGCCGCCTGCTGCAGTACCTGGCGAAGAAGGACATCACGCGCTTCCGCGCGCTGGTCGAGCGCCTGGGCATCCGCCGCGGTGCGGCGGGCGCCAAGTAGTCCGCAGAAGTGCCGCATAGGGAGCGGTTCCCACCGGGGGCCGCTCCCTTTGCCGTACGCACCTGACAGCCGTCCCGCCGCGCGATGGACGGAAGCTTTGTAGTCTGGTGCCATATCGCAAAAGCGAACGCGGTAGGAGCGCCTCCTGGCCGCCGGTCCTCGGTAGTGGCCCCCGGGCCGTCCATGGCAGACCATGCGACATCACTCCGGGTGCTTCGATCGAAGACCGGCCCGCACCGGCGCTCCACCGAAGACGGTCCCCTGCCACACGGGCAGCGGACGCAGACGAGGAGATATTCCTGGTGGAGAACGAGACCCACTACGCCGAAGCCGTGATCGACAACGGCTCCTTCGGCACCCGCACCATCCGCTTCGAGACGGGCCGCCTGGCCAAGCAGGCCGCCGGCTCCGCCGTGGCGTACCTGGACGACGACACCATGGTGCTGTCGGCCACCACCGCTTCCAAGAACCCGAAGGACCAGCTGGACTTCTTCCCGCTGACCGTCGACGTCGAGGAGCGGATGTACTCGGCCGGGAAGATCCCCGGCTCCTTCTTCCGCCGCGAGGGCCGCCCCAGCGAGGACGCGATCCTCACCTGCCGCCTCATCGACCGGCCGCTGCGCCCCTCCTTCAAGAAGGGCCTGCGCAACGAGATCCAGATCGTCGAGACGATCATGGCGCTCAACCCCGACCACCTCTACGACGTGGTCGCCATCAACGCCGCCTCCTGCTCCACGCAGCTGGCCGGCCTGCCCTTCTCCGGCCCGATCGGCGCCACCCGTGTGGCCCTGATCAACGGCCAGTGGGTGGCCTTCCCGACCCACTCCGAGCTGGAGGGCGCGGTCTTCGACATGGTCGTGGCCGGCCGGGTGCTGCCCGACGGCGACGTCGCGATCATGATGGTCGAGGCCGAGGCCACCGAGAAGACCATCGAGCTGGTCAAGGGCGGCGCCGAGGCCCCGACCGAGGAGGTTGTCGCCGCCGGTCTGGAGGCCGCCAAGCCCTTCATCAAGGTCCTGTGCAAGGCCCAGGCGGACCTCGCCGCGAAGGCCGCCAAGCCGACCGGCGAGTTCCCGGTCTTCCTTGAGTACCAGGACGACGTCCTGGAGGCGCTGACCAAGGCCGTCAAGGACGAGCTCACGCAGGCGCTCACCATCGCCGGCAAGCAGGCCCGCGAGGCCGAGCTGGACCGCGTAAAGGCGCTGGCCGCCGAGAAGCTGCTCCCGGAGTTCGAGGGCCGCGAGAAGGAGATCTCCGCCGCGTACCGTTCGCTGACCAAGACCCTGGTCCGCGAGCGCGTCATCAAGGAGAAGAAGCGGATCGACGGCCGCGGCGTCACGGACATCCGTACGCTCGCCGCCGAGGTCGAGGCGATCCCGCGGGTGCACGGTTCCGCGCTGTTCGAGCGTGGCGAGACCCAGATCCTGGGCGTCACCACCCTCAACATGCTCCGCATGGAGCAGCAGCTGGACACCCTCTCCCCGGTGACCCGCAAGCGCTACATGCACAACTACAACTTCCCGCCGTTCTCCGTCGGTGAGACCGGCCGCGTGGGCTCCCCCAAGCGCCGCGAGATCGGCCATGGCGCGCTCGCCGAGCGCGCCATCGTGCCGGTGCTGCCGACGCGCGAGGAGTTCCCCTACGCGATCCGCCAGGTCTCCGAGGCGCTGGGTTCCAACGGCTCGACGTCCATGGGCTCGGTCTGCGCCTCGACCATGTCGCTGCTGAACGCCGGTGTGCCGCTCAAGGCCCCGGTCGCCGGTATCGCCATGGGCCTGATCTCCCAGGAGATCGACGGCCAGACCCACTACGTCGCCCTCACCGACATCCTCGGTGCGGAGGACGCCTTCGGCGACATGGACTTCAAGGTCGCCGGCACCAAGCAGTTCGTGACCGCGCTCCAGCTCGACACCAAGCTCGACGGCATCCCCGCCTCGGTCCTGGCCGCCGCGCTGAAGCAGGCCCGCGACGCGCGTCTGCACATCCTGGACGTCATGAACGAGGCCATCGACGTCCCGGACGAGATGTCCCCGAACGCCCCGCGGATCATCACCGTCAAGATCCCGGTGGACAAGATCGGTGAGGTCATCGGCCCCAAGGGCAAGATGATCAACCAGATCCAGGAGGACACCGGCGCCGACATCACGATCGAGGACGACGGCACCATCTACATCGGTGCCGCCGACGGCCCGGCCGCCGAGGCCGCCCGCGCCACGATCAACGGCATCGCCAACCCGACCATGCCGGAGGTCGGCGAGCGCTACCTGGGCACCGTCGTCAAGACGACCACCTTCGGTGCGTTCGTGTCCCTGCTCCCGGGCAAGGACGGTCTGCTGCACATCTCGCAGATCCGCAAGCTGGCCGGCGGCAAGCGCGTCGAGAACGTCGAGGACGTGCTCGGCGTGGGCGCCAAGGTCCAGGTCGAGATCGCCGAGATCGACCAGCGGGGCAAGCTGTCCCTGATCCCCGTGGTCGAGGGAGAAGACACCGAGGCCGACCAGAAGGACGACCAGGCCAAGTGACGTCCCGTACGTACACGACGACGGCCCGCACCTCCTCGGAGGGGCGGGCCGTCGCCCGTACCCAAACGCTTCTGAAGGGCGCCGCGGGCGCCGGCACGGTCCGCCGCACCACCCTCCCCGGCGGGCTGCGCGTGGTCACCGAGACGCTGCCCACCGTCCGCTCCGTCACCTTCGGGATCTGGGCGCACGTCGGCTCCCGCGACGAGACCCCGTCCCTGAACGGTGCCACCCACTACCTGGAGCACCTGCTCTTCAAGGGCACCCAGCGGCGCTCCGCCCTGGACATCTCCGCCGCCGTCGACGCGGTCGGCGGCGAGATGAACGCCTTCACGGCGAAGGAGTACACCTGCTACTACGCGCGGGTGCTCGACACCGATCTGCCGCTCGCCATAGACGTGGTCTGCGACATGCTCACCGGCTCGCTGATCGAGACCGAGGACGTGGACGCCGAGCGCGGGGTGATCCTCGAAGAGATCGCGATGACCGAGGACGACCCGGGCGACTGCGTGCACGACCTGTTCGCGCACACCATGCTCGGCGACACCCCGCTGGGCCGCCCCGTCCTGGGCACCGTCGACACCGTCAACGCGCTGTCGGCCGATCGCATCCGGCGCTTCTACAAGAAGCACTACGACCCCACCCACCTGGTCGTCACCGCCGCCGGCAACGTCGACCACGCCAAGGTCGTCCGCCTGGTGCGGCGCGCCTTCGAGCAGGCCGGCGCGCTGCACCGCGCGGACGCCACCCCGGTCGCCCCGCGCGCCGGCCACCGCGCCCTGCGCACCGCCGGCCGGGTCGAACTGCTCGGCCGCAAGACCGAGCAGGCCCACGTGGTCCTCGGCATGCCCGGCATGTCCCGCAACGACGACCGGCGTTGGGCGATGGGTGTCCTGAACACCGCCCTGGGCGGCGGGATGAGCTCCCGCCTCTTCCAGGAGGTCCGCGAGAAGCGCGGTCTGGCGTACAGCGTGTACTCCTTCACCTCGGGCTTCGCCGACTGCGGCCTGTTCGGCGTCTACGCCGGCTGCCGGCCCAACCAGGTGCACGACGTCCTCAAGATCTGCCGCGACGAACTCGACACGGTGGCGGCCGAGGGCCTCACCGACGACGAGATCCGTCGCGCGATCGGCCAGTTGCGCGGCTCCACGGTCCTCGGCCTGGAGGACACCGGTGCACTGATGCACCGGCTCGGCAAGAGCGAACTGTGCTGGGGCGAGCACATGTCGGTCGACGAGGTGCTGGCCCGGATATCGGCGGTGACCCCGGACGAGGTCCGGGAGGTGGCCCGTGATGTCCTGGGCGCACGCCCCTCGCTGTCCGTCATCGGCCCCCTGAAGGACCGGCAGGCGGCCCGCCTGGAGGACGTCGTCGCCTAGGCGACGGCGTCAGCGGGCCGTCCCACCACGAGAGAGAGCGGAAAACGATGAGCAAGCTGCGCGTGGCCGTCCTGGGAGTCAAGGGGCGCATCGGCTCCGAGGCCGTCCGGGCCGTCGAGGCCGCCGACGACATGGAGCTGGTCGCGGCCCTCGGCCGCGGCGACAGTCTGGAGACGCTGGTGGAGACCGGCGCCCAGGTCGCGGTGGAACTCACCACACCCGACGCGGTGATGGACAACCTCGGCTTCTGCCTGCGGCACGGCATCCACGGTGTGGTCGGCACGACCGGCTGGACCGACGAGCGCCTCGCGCAGCTGCGCACCTGGCTCGACGCCGCCCCCGGCGCCGGTGTGCTGATCGCCCCGAACTTCTCCCTCGGCGCGGTGCTCACCATGCGGTTCGCGCAGCAGGCGGCGCGTTTCTTCGAGTCCGCCGAGATCGTCGAGCTGCACCACCCCAACAAGGCGGACGCCCCGTCCGGCACGGCCGTCCGCACCGCGCAGCTGATCGCCGAGGCCCGTGCGGAGGCCGGCTGCCCGCCGCAGCCGGACGCCACCCAGACCGCGCTGGACGGCGCCCGCGGCGCGGACGTGGACGGCGTCCCGGTGCACTCGGTGCGGCTGCGCGGCCTGCTGGCGCACCAGGAGGTGCTGCTCGGCGGGGTGGGGGAGACCCTCACCATCCGCCACGACTCCCTGCACCACAGCAGCTTCATGCCGGGCATCCTGCTCGGTGTGCGGCGCGTGGTGGACGTCCCGGGCCTGACGGTGGGCCTGGAGAACTTCCTCGATCTGAGCTGACGACCATGGGCGGAAAGATCACGTACTTCTTCCTCGCCACCGTGCTGGTGCTGGTCTTCGGCGTGGTGGCGATGGAGGGCGTCCTGCTCCTGCTGACCGGGGAGCCGGCGGCGATGGGCATGGGTGCGGTGGCCTTCGTCCTGCCGTTCCTGGGCGGCTGGTTCCTGTGGGCCAACACCCGCTTCGCCCGCGATGCGAACCGGCTGGCCGGCGAGCTGGAGGCGGAAGGCGGCCTGTCGGTCGACGACCTCGCGCGCACCCCCGGCGGCCGGATCGACCGGGACGCGGCCGACGCGGCCTTCGCCCGGCGGCAGGCCGAGACCGAGGAGGCGCCCGGCGACTGGCGCGCGTGGTTCCGGCTCGCCGTCGCCTACCGGGACGCCCGGGACACCCCGCGCGCCCGTAAGGCCATGCAGCGCGCCATCTCCCTGCACGACGGCAAACCTAGCCCCGGCGAGCCGGTCCGGACCGGCTGAGTCCTCGAAAACGCCGACCGCCCGGGTCCGTACGGACTGTCTCTTATACACATCTCCGAGA
>NZ_JBHVQS010000114.1:0-12239 GCF_042886435.1 Streptomyces sp. NPDC058000 | reverse complement strand
CCACCGATGCACAATGTGCCAGCAGGATCCGCAGAATGCGCTCGGGGCGGGTGCGGGCCGGGGCCCGGTGGCTGATGGCCGGGGCGAGCGTGGTCAACCCCAGGGCGGGTCCGAGGAGGGCGACGGGCAGGAAGCCGCCGAGCAGGACCCCGCCTGGTGCCGTGGCCAGCACCGGGCCGAGCGCCTCGGCCTGCCCGATGAGCGTGCCGTACTGGTACTCCACGCCCTTGCGCACCCAGGTCGAACCGGAGGTGAACGCGATGACCGCCAGGTCCTCGGCGGAGGGTTCCCGAACTTCCGGGGCGGGCCCGCCGTGCTCCGGCACGGAGACGTGCAACCGCCTCCCGAGCCCGGGGAGGGCAGGGCCGGTCACCAGGGGCGTGCGTACGTGCCCGCGCGCCCATCCCAGGGCCCGGCGTGCCGCGTGGGCGAGCGGCTCGCCGACGAAGACCTGCGGGGCCACCTCGTTCAGGCAGGCCCGCAGGTCCGCTCGGGGCAGCCCCGGATCCACCAGGACCGGCACGGCGCCGACTGCCAGCAGCCCGTAGACGACGGTGACCAGTTCGTACGGGTCCCGGGTCATCGTCACCGCCTTCTGTCCTCGGCAGACGCCGGCGGCTCGCAGCGCCTCGGACACGCGGCCGCATCCCGCCAGCAGTTGGGCGAAGCTGATCGCCTGTCCGGAGCCGTCGCGGCGGCCGCGGACGAGCGCGGTGGTGTCGGGGCGGTCCTGAGCCAGTCGTGTCACCTGCGAGAAGAAGCCCGAGTCGGTCATCGCCGTACCGTCTCCAGGAGGAAGTCGCGGATATGGCACCCGAGTTCGTCCGCCGCGTCCTCCATGACGTAGTGACCGGCGTCGGCGTAGCGGTGGACGCGGGCCTGCGGGAACCTGCGCTGGCCGCAGGACCGCCCCCTGCGGGTGCTGGAAGTCGGCGCCGGAACCAACAGCCTCAGCACGGCCCTGCTGCCCCTGCTGCCTGCCGAACGCACCCCCTACACCTGCACCGCCACCTCGGCGGCCGGCTGCGCCCGCGCCGAACACCGCTTTTCCGCCTATGACTTCATCGACTACCGCACCCTCGACCTGGGGGCCGAACCCGTCTCGCAGGGCCTCCCCCGCCACGGATTCGACCTGATCGTCGCCGGTGACGCCCTGCACACCACCGTCGACCTCGCCGAAGCGCTGCGCCACGTCCACACCCTGCTCGCGCCCGGTGGCCTGCTGCTCGCCACGGAACCCCATCTCACACCGCGGCTCGGCTTCCTCGCCGGCGGCACCGAGTCCTTCTGGCAGCGCCGCGACCGCGCCCTGCGACCGGAGACCCGGCTGCTGTCCCAGGACCGGTGGGTGCCGTTGCTGACCGAGTGCGGGTTCACCGGCGCCGTACGAACGGGCGCCGAGGACCGCTCCCTGCTTCTGGCGGCCGCAGATCACCACCCCAACTCCGCGCCGCCCGCGCCCGTACCGCAACCCGGCGCCACCTGGGTCATCGCGACCGAGACCCCCGACGAGACACCGACGGCCCAGGCACTCGCCGAACTCCTGGGCCGAGCCCGCACGATAGCCGCCACGGACTGCCGGGCCGATTGGGCCGCCGCGCTCTCCGCGGAGGACGTCCCACCCGGAGTCGTCCTCCTGCTCGCCGCGACAGAGGCCCCCGACGCCATCACGCCCCGCACCACCCGCCGTGCCGCCGTCCTACGAGCCCTCGCGGGCGCCGGCGCGGGACCGCGCGGCGGTGGGCACCCGCAGATATGGCTGGTCACCCGCCCCAGCGGCCTGTTCCCCGGCCCCGAACGCCCCGCCCACCCCGCCGACGCCGCTGCCTGGGGAGCGGCCCGCACCCTTGCCAACGAACACCCCTCCCTGCGGCTGCGACGGATCTGCCTGGACCGCACCGATGACCCCGACACCGACGCCCGGCGTCTGGCGCACGAGCTGCTGACGCCGACCGACGAGGACGAGATCGTGCTCACCCGGGCCGGCCGCTTCGTTCCCCGACAGACCCAGCACCCGGTCGACCAGCCCGTCCCGGCACCCTCCGGCGCGCCGTACCTCCTGGAGGTACGCGACCCGGGGCTCTCCCGCCGGCTCGTCTGGCGCGCGACGGAACCCCAGCGGCCAGGCCCCGGCGAGATCCTGGTGGAGATCCGCGCGGTCGGCCTGAACTACCGCGACCCGATGCGTGCCAACGGTCTGCTGCCGCCCGAGGCCGTCGAGGGCAGTCCGCTCAGCCGTGGCCTGGGCACCGACGGAGCGGGGGTCATCCAGGCAGTCGGGCCCGGGGTCACCGGCCTGTCGGTCGGCGACCGGGTCTGCGGCCTCATGCCCGCAGCGCTGGCCTCGCACGCCGTCACCCCGGCCGGCACCGCCATCCGCATCCCCGTCGGCATGAGTTTCGCCGAGGCGGCGACCTTCCCGGTGGCGTTTCTCACGATCCATCACACTCTCGCCGAGCAGGCCCGGCCGCTCCCCGGGGAGACGGTGCTCGTGCACGGTGCGACCGGGGCCGTCGGGCTCGCCGTCATCCAGTGCGCGCGGAGTGTGGGCGCCCGGGTCATCGCCACCGCGGGCACCGAGGTCAAACGCGACCTGCTGCGCACCCTCGGTGTCGAACACGTCCTGGACTCAAGGACGTTGGACTGCGTTCCGAAGATCCGAGAGATCACCGGCGGTCAGGGTGTCGATGTCATCGTCAATTCCCTCAGCGGTGAGGCCATCGCCCACAACGTGGACCTGCTTCGCCCCAACGGCCGCTTCATCGAACTGGGCAAGCGCGACATCTTCCGCAACAGCCCACTCCTGCTACGTCCCTTCCACCGCAACCTCACCTTCATCGGCTTCAACCTCGACAACGTCGTCTACGACGCGGGGCGGGGCCCCCACCTGATGGCCGAGGTCACCGAACGGATCGCCGGCGGTGTCTACCGCCCACTCCCGCACGTCGTCTATCCGGCGGCCCGGGTGGACGAGGCGTTCCGGCTCCTTCAGCACTCCCGGCACACCGGCAAGGTGGTCGTCTCCTTCGACCCGCTGGACGAGCCCGTCCTCGTGGAGCCCGCCCCGGCGGAGCCGGCGTTGGACCCGGACGGCACCTATCTGATCACCGGCGGACTCGGTGGCTTCGGGGCCGCCACCGCCGACGCGCTCGCCGATCGGGGCGCCCGGCACATCGCCCTGCTCGGCCGCCGCGGGGCCACCGCACCGGAAGCGGCCACCGTCCTCGACTCGCTCATGACCACCGAATTCCTGCTCCGCGCCCGCGAGCACTTCGACATCCGCATCTCCCCCACCGAACTCCTGGGCAGCGGCCGCGCACTCACCCATTTCGCTCGCCTGGTACACCAACGCCTGGGCCTCCACGCGTCGGCGAACCCCTGAGCGGCGAACCACCGCAGGATCCACTCATCACCGACTCGGAACGAACGGCACGGTCTCCGAGCACCCCCGCCACAAACCCGCACGACAGGCACCTGCACCCCCTGAACACAGACACCTGCGCCCCCTGAACAGAAGGCCCACAACGCCCTCCACCGGCGGGCACGGCCCCGTGTCGAGCACGCCCACCCGCCCCCGCGGAGAGGCCCTATCCCCAGGGTGGGCAGCCACCGCCGATCCAACGGGCCAGGCCACGTCCGTCGATCAGCCGGAGCGGTTCGGGGAGCGAAGCGTTGGCGAGCTCGGCATCCCGGGTGAAGCGGGACGTCGTGACGATGACGGCGTGGTCACAGCGGTGGTAGGCGCGGTACGTGCCGTTCGCGGTGTAGATCGCGGGGGCACCGACCCGGTTGCTCTCGGCGTACCGCTTGCACTGGACGGCGATGCGACGACCGTCGCGAAGGACGACGAGGACGTCCAGCCCGCGATCGTTTGCGCCGCCGGAAACGGTGGCGGAGCGAACCGCGGGGTCCTGACGGGCGAGATCGGCCACCGCGTACTCGAACTGGGTGCCGGTCATGCGGTGGTAAGCGACAAGGGTGTGGGTGACGTCCTGGCGGGGCCCTGGCGAGCCGGGGAGGTGTAGGCGGCCGGTTCGGGCGAGGAAGACCAGCGTGGCCGTGGCGGTGGCGGTGGCGAGGATGCCGAGGGTGACGGTGGCGACTGGGTGCTCGCGGGCGACCGTGACGACCGAGGCGAGAACCAGGGCGGCGAGGGCGAAGCGCGTGAAAGCCTGCTCGCGTGCGCGGCGTCGGGCGGCCTGGCCGCGGGGCCGGCGGGCAGGGCGTCGGGGGGTGCTGCGTCGTCGTCGGGCTCGCGTGGTCATGCAAGTTCCTCCCCGGTCGGGCTGGGTACCACATCGCAGCCAGTCGCCACGTCACGGCTTTCCCCTCGAAGGGGCCGGGCGGGCCCGGCCCCGTGCCGTCCGGCGGCCATGCGGTCGGTGTTCAGTCCCCGGACTGCGATACGCCGTGCACGAGTTGAGTGAGGAACTGCACGATCCCTTGCCCGACCGGCGTCGGTGCGATGAGGACGCCCAGCGCCAGCACGATGACCACGGTCACCTTCTCGTCGAACCGACTTCTGGACTGCGTACGACGACGCAACCGCAAGAACACGATCACCGCGAGCAGCACCACGATGTTGATCGTCAGCAACCGTCCGAACCTCCAGGTCGACCGCCGTCGCCCCACTCATCAGCGGGACCCCTCCGCCCCCTCTTGTGTAGCTCGAACCAGGTCGCTCCGTACCGCAGTTGCAAAGGGTTGGCGCGAAACGTACCGGTGGCTGGATAGGGCCAGAGGTACGCCCGACAGCAGAGGGAACGGCAACATCCCAAGCACGCCCGGTACTTGCCGGACCTCCCAGCCTGGAATCGTTGGCGGGCATCCACTGCTCAATTCCCACCCGCGAAGACTCCGCAGGCGGCCAGTGCGCGACCGCCAGGCAACCCATCGGCTCGCCTTGCCCCGGGCCAACGACCCGAGACGGGACGGCACTGGCCCGCTGCGGAACCGCCGCCTGGGCCAGGGCTCCGGTGAACCCATACGCCTCCTCCAACGGCTTGGCCGTGGCGTCGAGTTCCCGCCTCCGGTGTGACTTTTCGCCGGCCGGGGACGCCTTCTCACCGTGGCAGTCGCCACCCCATACTCCCGGATCGAACCCGGTGGTGGCCGTAACGGCCGACCGGAGGGCAAGAACCAACGCCTGGCGGTCGACAATCATGGGAGTGGGTCACGATGGAATCAGCGACGGTCACTGCGGCGGCCGCGGGCACCTGGAAGCTCGGTGACCTGGAGGTGAACCGGCTCGGTTTCGGCGCGATGCGGCTGACCGGCAACGGGATGAGTGGGAATTCCGACGGCGCCCCGATCGCCCGCGAGCTCGCAGTCAGGATTCTACGAAGCGCGGTCGAGCACGGGGTCAACCACATCGACACCGCCGCGTTCTACTTCTCACCGTTGCGCTCCGCCAACGAACTGATCAACCGGGCGTTGGCGCCCTACCCCGGCGATCTGGTCATCGTCACCAAGGTCGGACCGGGGCGGGATCCGTCAGGCGAATGGCTGCCCATGGCCAGGCCCGACCAACTGCGCGGGCAGGTTGAGGAGAACCTGCGCCAACTCGGCCGGGACCACCTCGACGTCGTCAACCTGCGCTGGACCGGCGGCGGGTCGATCGCCGAGCACTTCGGCGCACTGGCCGAGCTGCGGGAGGCCGGGCTCGTCCGCCACCTGGGCCTGTCCAGTGTGACGCCCGAACATCTCGCCGAGGCCCAGGCCATCGCACCCGTGGTCTGCGTGCAGAACGCGTACGGCCTGGACCGGCGGCTCGCGGACGCCAACGGCCTGTTGGACAGCTGCCGCCAACAGGGCATCGCCTTCGTGCCGTTCTTTGCGATCTCGGGCCAGCGACGCGAGGCGCCCGCCGACGGCACCCACGACGACCGGCTCCATGCGGTTGCCCGCGCACGGGGCGCGACACCCGCGCAGGTTCGGCTGGCCTGGACGCTGCACCGCGGACCCAACGTTCTGGCGATCCCGGGCACGTCCGACCCCACCCACCTGGCCGAGAACATCACCGCCGGCGCGCTGCGACTGTCCCAGGCCGACCTGGACTGCCTGGACTGCCTGGAGGCGCTGGCCTAGCGAACACTTCCCAACACGCCTTGAGGCGCAAGTGGAGTGCGCGGGCGAGCGGGGTGCAGGCGGCGACGTCGTCCACGGGCTGCGCACCGCGTGCCCCTGGTGCGGCGTCGGCTGTCCTGGGCGTCTCTCTTCGGCTGACGGCCGACGTCTCATCCGCGCTCGCGGAGGTACGCCTCCAGCTCGGCGGCCCCGGCCAGCATCGCCCGTCCCCGGGCGGACAGCCGGCCGTGCCAGTCACCCAGTGCGGCCTCCAGCGGTTCCAGCCCGCCGGCCGCCCGTACCTGGGCGATCAGCGGGGCGATCTGCTCCAGCAGGTAGCCGCCGCGCCTGAGCTGGTGGGCCAGTCGGGCGTCCCGTACATCGGCCTCGTCGTAGACGCGGTACCCGGTCCGCGGGTCGCGGCGCGGGCGCACCAGTCCGGCACGCTCCCATTTGCGCAGCGTCGCGGGCCGGATGCCGAGCTTGTCTGCCAGTGGCCCGACGAACGTGCCGTCGGGCCCGGACTCCGCGGCTGGTTCGGACCCTGCACCGGGCCCGGGCGCCGTGGTTGGCTCCAGATCGCGGAGGGCGCGCTCCACGGCCTGGAGGGTCCGGCGGTCGTCGAGGAGTTGGGCGTGGCTCTCGTCGATGAGACGGAACGCCTCGTCGGCCGCGCCCTCGTTCACCGCCCGCATGATCGACGTTGCCGTCGGGTGGCCGTGGCCGGGCACCAGGGCGAGAAACGCCCGCAGGGCGCGCGTGTGCAGCGGCGTATAGGTGCGGTAGCCGTGGGGTGTGCGACCGGCGGCCGGAAGGATGCCGGCCTCCTCGTAGTTCCTGATCGCCTGCGTGGACAGACCGTGCCCGCGCGCCAGATCAATCGGCCTGAGCCGCTCACCGCTTTGAAGGTTTCGTCCCACGTTTCCGACGATAGCGAGGAAAAGTTTCAACCGAAAGTTCAACGATACCGTTGAAGGCATGGCGACTGACATCAAAGACAGCGTCCATGCCGTCGAGGCTTCCTCCGTCATGAGACTGCTCCCGGCCCGGCCGCAGCTGCTCGCCCTGGGCGAGCCCACCCATAGCGAGGACACACTGCGCGAACTGCGCAACGAACTGTTCCGGCACCTTGTCGAGCAGGAGGGCTACCGGACGATCGCGATCGAGAGCGACTGCCTGATGGGCCTGATCGTGGACGACTACGTCACCTCGGGAACCGGCACCCTCGACGACGTCATGGAGAGCGGCTTCAGCCACGGCTGGTTCAACGCGTCCGCGCCCAACCGCGAGCTGGTGCGCTGGATGCGCGCGTACAACGACGGCCGGCCCGCCTCCGATCGGCTCCGCTTCGCCGGTTTCGACGGCCCGCTGGAGATGACCGGCGCCGCGAGCCCCCGACAGGCCCTCACCGCACTCCACGGCTACCTCGCGGCCCGGGTGGAAGCGGAGCTGCTGCCCTGCACCGTGGACACACTCGACCGCCTGCTCGGCGCCGACGACCGGTGGACCCATCCCGCCGCGATGAGGGACCCGGCCCAGTCCGCAGGGCAGTCGGCCGAGGCCAAGGAGCTGCGACTGCTCGCCGACGACCTGGTGGCGCTGTTCGACGAGCAGACGCCGCACCTGATCGCGGCCACCTCACGGGAGGACTGGGACCGGGCGCGCCTGTACGGGCGCACCGCCACCGGCCTGCTGCGCTATCACTTCTGGATGGCCGACACCTCACCGGCCCGTATGACGCGGTTGGTGGGCCTGCGGGACCGGATGATGGCCGACAACCTCCTCGCCCTCGCCGAACGGGGCCCGGCACTCATCCACGCCCACAACGGTCATCTCCAGCGGGACAAGAGCTCGATGCGGATGGGCGACCTGCGGCTGGAGTGGTGGAGCGCCGGCGCGCTGGTGAGCGCCCACCTGGGCGAGCGGTATGCCTTCCTGGCGACGGCCCTCGGCACGATCCGGCACCAGGGCGTGGACATCCCGCCGCCGGACACCGTCGAAGGGCTCCTGTACGCGCTCCCGGAGGACCGCTGCGTCGTCGACGCCCCCCGGCTGGCCACCGCCCTCGGCGATACGCGGCCCGCACCCCGCGTATCCCCCTGGTTCGACTACTCCCCGCTCGACCCGGCACACCTGGCGAACACCGACGGGATCGTGTTCGTCCAGGACGTCCCGCAGACGTAGCGCTACTGACGTCGACTCGCCAGGGAGATTCGCCTCGAAGTCCCTGATGGGGATGGGGCGTTGATTGCGCCTCGTGGTGTGTGGGGTATCTGTGGCGGGACGGGGGCGCGCAGGCCCTGGCCGCGCGTGGTCCGAGCGGATCGCGGTGACGCCGGTCCCCGCGCTGCCTGGGGGCCGAACTGCCCACCAGCCGCGGCGAGGTCCGGGCCCTGCTGTAGCCGCAGTGCGTAGCTGGGCAGAGCATCGACAGAGGCGCCCCCGTTACATGTTGATCAAGTGAGTGGGCAACCCTCTCACCTCGCGCGACGCAGGTCCGCAGCGCTCTCACCAGGCACATCAGCATTTCAGTGGTTTCAGGCGCGTGCCCTGTGATGCAGCCGAAAGTCCCAGAGAAGTCCCAGAGAATCGTTGCACTCCGACACTCGTGACGAGCCCCCAAGTACGTCTCCCAGACACCATGCCGTCACCGAGGCCCTTTCGCACGGCAGCGGACAAGCACACCCTGGAAGAGCCGTGTGGCCCACCGCCTGACCTTCGTCTCCGCCCCTCAAGCCCCGGGCTCCCGCCACCGAAGGAGGCGGCAGCACTGTGGCTTGATGAGGTGCAGGGTCAACAAGCAGCAATTGGTCCTCCTCAAGCGAATTTTACAGTCAAGTCGAGTAGCAGGAAGGCGGGCTGTCGTGGCTATCGACTTGGAGACACGTCACTCGTCACTGGCCTGCGCTCTCGCGGGAGGTCATACCTCGGCATCATTCGGATCAAGGTTCCAGTCTTTCGGAAGGCTTTCCTTTCTGCCAAGGGCGAATATGGTGACTGCATCCAAAATGGCATCAGCTTTCGCTGCAGCATGTATGGCGGGCCTGTGCTGCCAGTTCCGCCACAGCCTGTGGCGGAACACCACCATGATGTGGCCAGTGAGGTTTTCTCAGTGAGGATTATTTCCAGTGCCTGTTGAGGGCGAGTGCGGCGCAGGCTACGTCGCCGATCCTGCTGGGGATGGGGGCGACATGCTTGAGGGTTCGCCAGCGTTCCTTCAGTTCCGCCACGGTCCGCTCGCCGCGCGCCCTCAGGTACCTGGTCAGCGCATTCGTGGCGTGGGTTGCTCGGTCCAGGGCGATCTCGGAGCGGCCTTTGGGCCGGCATACAGCCACGTGAATACCGATGCCGGCACCGATGTAGCCCTCGTCGGCGAGCGTGGGAAGCCCGTCGGCGGCGGCCTTGTACAGCGCGGGCCGCATGTGGATACGGGCCACGGTGATGTCCGGGGTGGCCCCGGCTCGTCGGAGACCCACAACGGGGGCGCCGTTCGGCGCGGCCAAGAACTAAATGTTGCCGCCGAAGCTCTTGTACTTCTGGGGGAACCACTGGTCATTGCCCTTCTCCCGGACTCCAGTCAGCCAGTGAACCTCTTTCATCTCGAATAGTCGCAGGTCAGGAAGGTGTGGATCGCGGTGAAGTATTTGCTGATCCGGTTGGTTGAGCATCGGGCTCTGCGGAGGATGCGCCAGGACTTCAGCCGGGCGAAGGCGCGTTCACCGGGAGCCCGCAGGTGGGCATGCGCACGGTTGAACCGCTTGTAATGTTCGGGCAGTTCGTGGTGCCGGTAGTAGGGGGTACGGACGGTGGCGCCGGCGCCTTGGTAGGCCCGGTCGGCCAGGACGAGGATCTGACGGGTCAGGCATGCTTGGACAGGGCTTCGGCGTAGTCGGATGGTGCCCGGTTCATGACGGTCTGTCGGGTGGGAAGCCAGGGCTTCCGCCAGGCGCCGTGACTTCGCGCGGCCGCCCGCGACCGCGGCGACCACGGCCCGGATGGTCTCAGCGCCGAGTTCCTTCTCGACGTCGGCGACGAGGTCGGTGATCAGACCGATCGGGTCCGCAACGGTGCGGTCGAGATGGACAGCGAGGGTCATGACCGGTCAACACCCCTGATCCGGGCCCGCTTTGGCCGCAGTCCACCAAGTCCCTCCGAACCGGATGCCGTTCCGCCGCCGACGGCCGCCTTCTTCGGCTTCTTCACGGCCCCGGCCGCCGCGATGGGCTCGATGAGGTCGTCCATCGTGCAGTCAAGGATGTCGAGCAGAGCCATGAGGATCTTCAGACTCAGTCGCTCAGGTCGCTCGACGACGAGCCGGTAGACCCGGCTCGACGACAGGCTGATGCCGCGTTCGGCGAGCGGAGGGATGAGGTCAGTGGTGGAGAACATCCCGCGGTCCGCCATGACTTTGCGCAGGTGCCAGTGGTAGTCGAGCTTGGCGGCCATCGCCGGATCCCTCCTGTCAGGCCCCGGCGAACGCCGGAGCCAGTGCCTTGTGCACGGAAGTGTTCATGAAGTCGTCGCTGACGTGCGTGTAGATGGCCAGGGAGCTGTCGCACTCATGACCGACCTGCTGCTGGATTATCTTGAGTTCGTTCGCTCGGCAGGCTGTTGACCTGTGCGTCTGCGTCGTGGTGGCGGTCCGTGACGTAGTGGGTGAGAGCAGCTGGGTTCTTTCAACGTGAGCCGATAGTTATCGACCTGGGATGGGGGTAGTTCCACTGACTGGGGAACGCGAATGATCACGGACCGTGCGCGTTAGTCGCAGTAGTGATCCAGAACGTACGGCAGGTGCCGAGCCCATCTGTCGTACGTCACGTCGTCGGGCGCGGTTAGCGTGCAGTCGTACGGAACGTCGTCGGTGCACTCGATGAACAGCATGCACTGGAGGCTGGCGTCATCGAGGGCGTGGCCGATGCTCGCGATCTCGTTCCAGGGGAAGTCGAGGCTGATGCCTTCGGGTCCGACCAGCCTGATCTCGACCCCGTAGGCATCGATGACCATGGCACGTTCGCCGTCTTCGGCGTGGAAGAACTCGGCATCCTCGGAGATGAGTTCCCGAGCTTCTCCAGGGCTGTCCTCGGTGGGCGGTGCCACGAGGGTGGGTGGTGGCACCACGAACGTGGGCGGGTGCGAGGCGTCCATGACCCCGGTAAACGCGTCGAGCAGTTGCTCCGTGGTGGGCCGCCGCGCCGGGTCCTTCTCCAGGCAGGCCCCAACGATCCCGCATATGCCCTCCGGGACCGGTGAGAGGTTCGCTTCCGCGTGCACCGAGCGGTACATCAGCATCATCGGTGTGCCGTCGCCGAAGGCGCTGCCGCCCCCCGCCGCCACGAGGACGGCGCCGAGGGCGAACACATCGGCGGCACCCGTCACTTCCCGGCCCTCCGCCTGCTCGGGCGCGAGATAGCCGGGGGTGCCGAAGGCGTGGCCCGTCATCGTCAGCCGGGTGGACTCGACGGCCCGGGCGATGCCGAAGTCCACGACCCGTGGACCGTCCGGCGCCATGATGATGTTGCCCGGCTTCAGATCGCGGTGCACGAGCCCGCACCCGTGCACCGCCTGCAGCGCCTCCGCCAGCGCCGCTCCGAGCTGCCTCAACTCGCCCTCAGCCATGGGCTCTTCGGCGGTGATCAACTGGGCGAGCGTCGGGCCCGGCACATACGCCGTGGCCAGCCAGGGCGGCTCTCCGTCCGGATCGGCATCCACCACCTGCGCCGTGTGGAAGCCGCCGACCCTGCGCGCCGCGTCCACCTCGACACGGAACCGGGCCCGGAAGGCCGTGTCCGCGGCCAGCTCCGGCCTTGCCACCTTCACGGCCAGCAGACGCCCGCCGCGCGACCGGGCCAGATACACCGTGCCCATCCCGCCCGCACCGAGTTCCCGCACCACGGCGTACGATCCGATCCGTTCCAACTGATTTCCCCCCGCTCGCCCTTCACGTCTTCTTGTATCTACTGTGTCCAGTCCGTACCAGCCCTCGGGAGCTTCTCTCCGCGGAGCTGGCCGCGCACAGGAAACATTTATCAGGGCCCACCGCGTCAATGGGGTGAAGGCGATGCGAGCGGGTTACTCCCACCTAGATGAATGAGTCCGATGTTTTCAGTGGTCGTAGGCGATCAGGGATCGTTTGATCTTGGCGCCGGTGCTCCAGTTGTGCCAGATGCCGGCTG
>NZ_JBHVQS010000113.1:0-12753 GCF_042886435.1 Streptomyces sp. NPDC058000 | reverse complement strand
GTGCGTGAACAAGTGGAAGCAGTACCGCGCGGTGGCCAGCAGGTACGACAAGCGTGACTACATCTTCAACGGCACCCTGACCGTTGCAGCAATCGTCATCTGGCTCCGAGACACCGTCCAAGACCCATCAGAAACGGCCTAGACGCCTCGTTCAGTCGGTAGCCGAGTTCGACCGCGATGGCGCTGCGCTCGTCCAGCAGGCGGAACTCGAACCAGCCCTCCGCACTTAGCACGGGCAGTAACGCCGAGGCAGAATCCATGACTGGATCACGCAGCCACGGGCCAGATCGTCACCACCGATGAAGCACACGATCCGGGATTGCTGCTCCCCCATGAGCTGCTCGGCTTCGGCGACGACGAGCGGCCGCGGTACCAGCCACTCGGCTTCCGAGAAGACATGCAAGCCGCGATCTTCACCACCAAAGACGGAGCGCACCGTCCGAAGCGGACTCTGGCACAGACGACAGCGGCAGGGGCGCCTTCACTATTCGCCTCGGGCTCAAGTGGACTCGACAAGCTTGAGGTCATCGGCAGGACAACGATCCGGCAGCGGGTGCGGCGGTGACCTTGGCGCGCAGGCACGCCGGCAGCCAAGGGCACACCGCGGCCGGGAAGCGAACCGAACGGTCGCGATAGGGCGTAACTGACGCTCCATCAAAAGACTCAGCATCCGGTCAGCATCAACCCTGCCAGACTTGGTTCCACCCGACCGAACATGCACAACACTGAATCACTGCAAATATGGCCTCCGACCTGCATGTTCGCTGCTCCACCAGCAGAGGTCGTATGGTCACCCGCTCGGAGGCATGCAGATGTAATCCATCTACTCAAATTCCCTAATGAGAAACTGGGAACATCCAGCACATTCCCCCACACTTCAGTAACTCGCCGGATACTGAACCCGGTTGGGATTCCAATGGCCTGCTTGCAATCTCAAATCTGGGCAATCAGGGAAGTGGCCCGCACTAAAAGGTCGGCGAAATTTCAGCATCAGTCGGTCCGCTCCCTCGAGCGGTAAGCCGTGGCGGCGTCGACGGTGAACTGCCGTTCGTTCAGCGTGATCTCGCTTCGGTCGGGGTCATCAGCTCCGCGGGTTCGGCGGGCAGAATGCCGGCTCGCGTGGTGTCAGCTCGCCGGCCGGCATCTGAGCGGCAAGTGCTCGTGCGGCGGCTTCCCGGCTAAGGGCGCGCAGATAATCAAGGTGCCTTCTCCCAACCGCCCCGGTAGCGTGCGCCGATATGACATCGGAACTGGAACGCCCCCCGCTCCAAGCGGACGAACGCACTGCACTCGTTGGCTGGTTGGACCTGCAGCGGCAGATCCTGCGCTGGAAATGCAAGGGGCTGAGCGACGTGGACGCGCACCGCTCGGTCCTCCCGACCTCACCGGCCATGACGATGGCCGGCCTCATCTCTCATATGCGCTGGACCGAGCACACGTGGTTGGAGGTGCTGTTCCTCGGCGGCGACAAGAAGCAGAACCCGTCGTTCGACGAGTCGAGCGAGGGCGCCGACTGGCACACCGGCGGCCGCCCCCTCGCCGAGCTCCTCGCCGAGTACGAGGCCCAGTGCGCACGCAGCAACGAGATCGTCGCCGCAGCTTCCCTGGAAGACGTTGGCCGCCACCCCGACTTCCGCTCCGGCAGCGCCAACCTCCGCTGGATGCTGATCCACCTCGTCGAGGAGACGGGGCGGCACGCTGGGCACGCGGACATCGTCCGGGAGCTTCTCGACGGCACGAAGGGCTACTACTGAAGTCGTCCCGTACGGGGCGGGAGTTATCCAGCGAGGGCCATGTCGTGCAGGCGGGCCACGCCGAGCATGGCTTGGTGAACCCCATCACCTTGAGGCGACAGTCCCGCAGGAACTTTCAGTTCTTCAGCCGGGTCGGGGCATGCTCGACCCGGCGATGACCGGTGCGCCGCGGCTGGCCCGGTCGGCCCCGGATTCCGTGAAGGCCCGGCAGTCGTTGCGGCTGCCGGGCAATGGCACCCCGATCGCCACCACCAAGCGGCTGTTGGCGTCGATGACGACCTTCAGATTCGTCGAGTACCGGGGCACCCGACGTGCTGAGCAGGGCAGAGCCTGCCGAGCAATGCTCAAGACTTGTGGATCGGTTCCGGGAAGGCATGCGAGGGCATACCTCCCGAATGCTCCTGCGATGGTCACCGAGTAGGCCCCTGTTGTAGCGCGAGTCGGGAAGGCACGCCCGTGCTCAGCGTGGTCACCGACGACGGCTCCACCCGGTCCGGCTCCCTGATCGACGAGATTGTCCGCGAAGGCGCCCGCGGAGCCTTGCCGCGGCGGGGGAAGCTGAAGTTGACCAGTACATAGTCGAGTTAGCGGACCACACGCAACTGGCGTACCTCTCCGCCTGCAACACCGCGAACCGCGGCGCGCCCCAGCTGCTCGACGAGGTCATCCACCTCACCAACGCCTTCCAACTCGCTGGATTCCCCCACGTCGTCGGGCCCCTGTGGCCGATCAGCGACCACCTGGCCGTCGAAATCGTCGAGTCCTTCTACGCCCACCTGACCACCGGGCCGCGCGGAAGATTGGGCGCCCTACCTCCACGCTGGCGCGTAGACGAGGCGCACGGCCCCGCTCGAATGTCTCTTCAGCCGTATTGGCATTGTTGACATCTACGCGATGCGATGCCCCACGTCAGCCGCATCCCGGCCACTTTGACGCTCGGTGAAGCGACCGAGCCGTTTCATCGCGAATACGGTGAGAACGACCCGGCAATGCGGGGCGTGTGCCTTGAAGTGGCGGCACATCTCCAGCGCGGCCTCGCACCACGTCCGGGCCCGGACGTGGGTGGAGACCTTCTCGGAGAAGGTTGTCCCGGGCGATGCCGGCGGCCCCGCGGGCGGCCCAGCCGCGCCTTCTCAGAATGGACCGTTTATGAGGAACGGGTTGGACTGTTGCCGTCGCCGGTCTCTGTCATGGTGGCCCATCGGTGCGCGAGGCATCGACTGGCCTGGACGAGTTCGCGCGGGCGAACGTCGGTGAGTTCGGCATCGAAAGTGGCGAGGATGCCGGCGACCCCAGCCCAGGACCAGGCGCCGAGGGTGAGCCGACAGTGGTCGGTGTCGAGGTGTTCGACGACCGAGCCGCCTGGCGCCCAGCGGGCGACGACGCCAGCGGGCAGGTTGAGTCGGGCGCTGCCGGTGCATGGCCAGGCGGCGGGGGTGTCGCCGCGGTCGTGGCTGCGCATGACGAACTGGGCGAGGTCCTCTCCGGGAAGCTCGCGCGCGGTGAAGCGGTGGGTTGTCGGGCGGGGGTGGAGCCGGTCGACTCGGCGCACCCGCCACTCGTGGTCTGCGAGGTCGTAGGCGACCAGGTACCACCGACCTGCCCAGACGACCAGGTGGTGGGGCTCGATGCGGCGGGCGGGCAGGAAGTCGTCGTCGCCGGGTTCCGGGCGTGAGCCGTCGATGCGCAGCGTTTCGGTGACGAGCACGTGGCGGTGGCGCACCGCGGCCCCCACGGCGGCGAGCGCGGTCGAGTCGATGGGCGGTGCCGGGAACTCCCAGTAGTTCTGAAGCCTGGTCAGGCGGAGGGATTCCATGGACGCCCGCAGCGGAGCGGGCATCACCTGCTCCAGGGCAGCCAGCGCCCTCGCCGCGTCGTCTCCCAGGCCGAACACCGTGCTGGGCGCGGTCTGCAGGGCCACCGCGACCGCAAGGGCCTGATCGTCGTCAAACAGTAGTGGCGGGAGGGTGTGCCCGGCACCGAGCCGGTAGCCGCCGTCGGGGCCGTGGAGGGTGGTGATCGGGTAGTCGAGCTGGCGCAAGGTCTCGATGTCGCGGCGGACGGTGCGCTCACTGACTCCGAGCCTGGTGGCCAGTTCACGCAGCGGCCACTGCCGGCGCGATCCGAGGAGGGACAACAACCGCAATGCCCGTCGTGAAGTGCTCGCCATCGCCCCATCATGGTCGGTCCTGGCCACTCGGCGTCCACTACCGGTGTCATCGTCGACCCGCGAAGGCAACTGGCGGTGAAAGGGGACGATATGCGTGTCGTTGCAGTTGGTGGCGGGGTCGGTGGGATCGCGCTGGCGGCGGGGTTGCGTCGTCGGGGCTTCGAGGTGGCCGCGTTCGAGCGCGACACCGAGGTCGCGGCGACGAGCGGCTACCACATCACCCTGGACGAGCGGGCGCAGTCGGCGCTGCGGGAACTGGTGGCGCCGGAGATCATGGAGCGTCTGCTGGCGTCGGCCTCGGCACTGCGGCTGCGCGACCGCGACGCGTTCTGGGACCGCCGAGGCCGGCTCCTCGGCCACGGGCCGGACCTCAGCAGTGATGCCGGCGTCGACATCGACCGCATCACCCTGCGCACGCTGCTGGCCGAGGCCGTCGGCGATGACCTGCACCTGGGGCGGACCGTGTAGGGCGTCGGCCACGGCGAAGACGGCACACCCCAGGTGCGGTTCACCGATGCCGCACCCGTCACGGCTGATCTGGTGGTGGGCGCGGACGGCACCCACTCCCTCTTCGCCCGGCACCTGGCTGGAGGCCCGACCAACCGCCCGGCAGGCATCATCGGATTCTCCGGCCGCACCCCCCTGGGAGACCTGAGCCCTCGTGAACAGCATCGGCTCGGACCACGATCGGGGCTGGCAATAGGCCCTCGGGGCACAGCGCTCTACGTCGGCTTCCTCGACCCGGTCGGCAACGCCGTGCTCGACGCACCCGAGCTGCAGATGTCCGTCACCACCGGACCCACCTACATCTGGGGCGGCATGCTCACCGAATCCAGCACCACCGACGCCCTGCGTGGTCTGCGTGATGGCGAGTTGCAGGCCGCGCTGCTGGACCGGTTCCGTGTGCGGGGCTGGGCCGAGCACACGCTCGAAATCATCACCCGCGCCGACCCGCACAGCGTGGCCGCATTCCGTTTCAACGCCGCCTCGACCCGCGCATCCGACCTCGCGCCATGGCCCGCAGGCCGGATCACCGCACTCGGCGACGCCGTCCACGCGACACCACCAACCGCCGGAATGGGCGCCGGCGCGGCCATCCGCGACGCCGCCAGCCTGCTTGAGCGACTGAGCGAAGCCGCCGACGGTACCAGCACTCTCACCGTGGCCGTCAGCCGGTTCGAGGCAGGTATGCGCCAGCGCGGCAGCGAGATCCTCACCCTGGCCATGAAAAAAGTCCGCTGGATCCTGGCCACCGACACCACACTCGGTGCTGCCGCCACCGCCGCGACCACCCCGATCCTGGCCACGGCCGCCCGGCTGCGCCGGCCTCATCGTCGCGGGCCGTCGTCGGGCACGCCGTTGCCGATCTGAAGAATCGGCAGGTCCGTACGGAGCTGCGGCTGGACGTCCGCCGCCCGGCCGCGCTGGTGCGGGCGCTGACGGTCCTGAACCAGCATGAGGTCGCGCGGTGACGGACGATCTTGACACAGGAGATGCCGCGCGCCGACCAGCACGAGCACCTACCCGGGTCGTGACGCACTCCAGACCCTTTGACCTGCTGATTTCAGATTGTGCGTCGTTCACCAATGGCGCGGGTGCCGCCAATTTCCCTGACCGCCGCTGCTACGGCTCGGAAGTCCTTGCGCACGATGGCCGAGTGGTTGCTCGCGACCGTCGCGCTGACCTTGACGTTCGGGTTCCGGGCCAGCACCGGGTTCAGAGTGGCCCGCTTCGCGGTGTGGCGTTCCTCGGTGGCACCCGACGCCCCACCCTCGCCCACCGGTAGCGGCGGAACAGCTTGCAGATGTGCTCCTTGCAAGATGCCGCACGGCACCTTGCGATCCTCCAGCACCTTCTTCCGCCCCGGCCGCCGCTGAACATCGGGGACGAGGGCAACAACGGCTCAATTATCGACCACAACTCATCGTCAAACAGCCATGGTTGAGGGTTCCGCTTGTCCATACCCAAACAGCCGACGCATCCGTACGGAGGACACAGCTACCAGTGTTGTTGGTTAGGAGCTCTTAGCCTCGCCCATTCACGTGGCTGCGTGTCTGATGGTTGATTAGAAACGAGAAGGGTGCTTCTGACCTGCAGCGATGGGACTTGTCTAGGGTCCGGGTCGTCGCATGGGAAGAAGCACTCCTCGGGTGAAGACCCAGCATCTGGTCAGCATCAATCCTGCCGGCCCGTCTTGTGGGTCGGTATGTCGAGCAGGCAGACGGCGTCCTTCGCCAGTGCCGCATCAAGCAGCGTTTGCCCCGTTCTGGATACGGTGAGTCCATGAGCGGTGGTGACCAGCCGGACCTGGACGAGATTGAGGCGTGCTTCGCTGCCGTGGTCGAGGGACGTGTGAGCTGTGATGCAGCTGACCGGTGGGCCGCACGTTGGGCCGTCGACGACACGCTTGACTGGGATGAACTGTCCTGGTGGGCGCTGCAGCTCCTGCACGGGATCGATCTGCGGCCGGGACCCGAGGAGCCGTACTTGAACGGCGACGAGCAGGTACGGGTGTGGCTGGAGGAACTTCGGCGGCGCCGCGCCGGGTAACCCGCCGCGAAGGCCCTTCCGTGTCCGCACGTTGACGCAAGGCCCTTGTGTCTTATGGCGGGGCGGGTGCGGGTTCGTGGGGTGGTCGACGGCATCAGTCACGAGGGCCTGCGCATCCTGCTCCGCGAGGAAGGCGTCTCCTTTCAACGCCTGAAGACCTTCAAGACCTCAGGCCATGGCTGGTCTACTGACCTGAGTCAGAGATGTTCTGGTAGTTCTCGGGATCTCGGGACTGTCTGGCTTACAGAAGGACCGGCTTCCTCGTAGGGCAAGCAGCTCGGGCGTACCGCCCGACCCCTTTGGCGTCACCGAACGACGTTATGACGGCCGCCCCTCGCGATCCCCACAGACAACGCGCCTGCCGCGAGGGGTGTTCCTGGAAGGACGGCGGGTTGTTCAGGTGGAGCCGATGTTGTCCAGCACCGCGCGCAGCAGTCCGGGGAATCGTTCCTCGAACTCGTCGGCGCGCAGCCGGGCACTCTGTTGCCGGCCTCGGTGCAGCCGGAGGAGGATCCCGCACTCCCGTAGAACGCGGAAGTGGTGGGAGGCGTTCGACTTGCTGATGCCCAGGGTGTTGTAGAGGTCGGAGCATTCCGTCTCGCCCTGGCGGGCGAGCAGTTCGACGATCCGGAGCCTGAGCGGATCGCTCAGGCCGTGCATCGCGTCGGCAAGGCTGACATTGGCCAGCTCGGCGTGAAAGGTGTCTCGCATGATGGTTGGCCTTCTTCAACCTCGCACCGAGGTTGTGTGGTGATGGGTACGGGTCGCCATTATTGACGCCTTTGCCGCCGCGGACCATCACTGGAAGGCAGGCGCCATGGCCGAGGGCTGGGCGGCCCCTCCAACCGCTCGCAGGGTACGACGAGTTGGGCTTCCTCGGGCGAAGCGCCGCCCTTTACGAAGGTTCAATGATTCTTGTACTGTTGGACCATGAACCCAAGGATCTACCTCCTGGCTCTCGGCACGTTCACAGTGGGAACCGAGGGGTACGTGATCGCCGGCGTACTCCCTGATGTGGCGCACGACCTGCATACATCGGTCTCCGTGTGCGGGCAGATGGTCACCGTGTTCGCACTGGTCTACGCACTCGCCGGGCCGCCATTAATCGGGCTGTTCCAGAACGTGCGACCCAAACGGCTCCTCATCGGCGCCGCGTTGGGGTTCGCCGCGGCCAACCTGATCGCCGCGTTCGCGCCTGACATCGTCGCTCTGGCCGGTGCGCGCGTGCTGGCAGCGATGGGGGCCGCGCTCTTCGCGGCTCCCGCGGCAGCGGCGGCAGCCTCCCTATGCCCACCAAAAGACCTGCCACGGGCGTTCGCCGTGACGGCCGGGGGGAACGCGCTTGCGCTCACCCTCGGCGCTCCGATCGGCACCATCGTGGGCGCCGGGTTCGGCTGGCGGGCGGCGTTCGGCTTTGTCACCCTTCTCGCGCTGATCACGGCGGCGGCCGTGTGGGCCTGGCTCCCCGAGGTTCCCCCGTCCACGGCTTCGGCTGCCGGACGGCTCAACCTCCTGCGCCAGCGCCCGATCCGGTGGGGTCTGCTGACCACGCTGGGGCTCTTCCTGGCCGCGTACACCGTCTACACCTACCTTTCGCCCGTGGTGCACCAGGCAACCGGGCTCGGCAGCGAGGGCGTGGCCGCACTGATGATTGTCTTCGGCGCGGGTGGATTCCTCGCGGGACGGCTGATCGGCTCCGCGCTCGCCAAGCATCCGATCGCCAGGGTCCTGCGCACCGCCCTGCTCGTGATGACGCTGCTCCTCGCGGTCCTCGCCCTCACGACGTTCTTGCACGTACCGGCCGTTTCCAAGGTGATCGCGTTCCCGCTGCTGTTCACCCTCGGCGCGGCATGGTGGTCCGGTGGCATCAGCCAGCAGACGCGGCTCGCCGGCCTTGCGCCGCAGCAGCGGTCCCAGGCCCTGGGCCTGCACTTCTCCGCCCAGTACCTGGGCGTGGCCATCGGTGGTGCGATGGGCGGGCTCGCCCTCTCGGCGGCCGGTGCCGGCGCGGTGCCGGCGGTCGCCGGTGCCATCGCTCTGCTCACCGTCCTCAGCGTCCGGCAGCTCGTACCGGATGCGCGGCCGGACGGCTCTGCGGCCGCGGACCGTGAGCTGTCCGATGACGCGACGTCTGTGTGATGAGTGGTGATCCCCGACTCCGGAGTGCGCCCCCTCCGGAGCGACCAGCCTCATCAATCCTCGGCTCAACCCCCTTAACCGCCAACAGCGTTACGCTGGCAAGGAGACACCCATGGGCACAAACCGGCATGACTGGCTGTTCGGGACCGGTGCAACCCCCGCCGAGAAGCTCCTGGCGCACGCGACGGCGGCGCTCGGTGCACTGGCAGTGGTCCTGGCCGGGCGCCACGTGGGCTGGTCCTGGTGGCAGTGGGCCCTCGGACTGGCGTTGGTCTGGGACCTGGTGGGGGGCGTCGTGGCCAACGGGCTCGACACCGCCAAGAGTTTCTACCACTCGCCGCTGCCCCCGACCGAGCGGAGGAGCGTCCGCTTCATGCACCATCCGATCGGTTTTACCGGCCTCCACATCCAGCCGATCCTCGCCGGGATCCTCTTCCCGGGCGGCACCTGGTGGTGGGGAGTGCTGTGGTACGGCTGGGCCCTCATCGGAGCCATCGTTGTCGAAGTCGCGCCAGAGCGGTTGCAGCGGCCGATTGCGCTGGCCGTCGTGGTCGCCGGCGCGATGGTCTCCCCGCTCCTTCCCGGCCCGGCCGGTCTGAGCTGGCTTCCTGTCGTGCTCCTGCTCAAGTTGGTGCTGGCACACGGTGTACCGGAAGGGAAAGGGGCACCCCACGGGGCAATCTCGGCGTGAAGTCCCGACGCACGGGCTCAGGACGAACGGTGTTCTTGCCGTCGGCTTCAGGTCAGACAGAGGGGTGCCCAGCCTGATCGAGGGGCACCCGCCACCGGTCAACCAGTCCGCGCTGGTGAACGTCACCTCGGCGAATCTCCGCCGCCGGCATGCCCTGCGCGGACGCCAACACCGTCTGGACCCGCCGCCAGGTCACCACCGATCCGCCGCCTCTACGGAGGATCCGCAGCAGCCGTCGGCCCTCGCCGTCATCGATCTCCCGAACCTGAACCCTGTCTGCCACGCCGACCAGCGTTCGCTGAACGCGCCGATCGGGAACGGATCCCGATCCGCGCGTCGCGGGCGGCAGGCGACGCTGTCCGCCGAGGTGCCAGGTGAAGAACCGTAGTGTGCTGTCGAGTTCGAACGCCGGGATCTCCCCGTGGTTGCCAGGGTTGGCGGTGTCCGGCGGCCGGGGGCAACGCGGTGAAGTGCGCGAGCCAGTCGGCGTCGCGGCCCTGTTGGGCCAGGAGGAAGGTGAGGTGGACCGGCGGGTCGTAGTGGGCTTCGGCCGTGGGCGTTTCGGGTCGGGGCTTTTCGAGGAGATAGGTACGTTCGACCCCGTCGTCCAGGACGAGACGCAGCGCGGTGGGAGTGGGACAGGCCATGGGGAACGTCCTGGCCGGTGGAGCGGCCTCGGGGTGCGCGGCGGCCGCGTGGGTGTGGGCAGGCCGGTGTGCGAGCTGGTCAGTCGAGCGGTTCGAGAAATTCGAGGCGGTTGCCGACCGGGTCCTGGGTGGCGAAGCGGCGGTAGCCCGGCAGGCGGTCCGGCCCAGGCGGTCGGCTCACCCCAACTCGTCAGGGCTTTGGCACTGCACGGCGTAATCCGCTGTGGGGCAGCCACTTGGGGGCACCCCTTAGGCCGGGGAGACCTGTCCTGAACCTGGGCGTCTCTCGACGTCGTCGGGTCAGTGGCCTGTGTCGTGCAGACGCCTCACCGAACGAGGTGCCTTCTTCAAACCTCCAGAAGCATAGCCAGACACTTGCAAGATCAGGCAACCAATTGCCCAATTCCTAACGTCACAGGCAGGTAAGCGATGCAGGCCGAAGTCGCGGACCTGTCCCCGATTCAGTGCATCGCCTCCAGACGTGAGCGTGAGCCACGGCGGCCGACACGGCGATGCCAAAAGTGTTGACGACAGCGCCATTAGAGGGCGTTGATCCCGCTACCGGCGGCGAGGCGGGAGCACTGTGAATGATCGTCGAATTGGAGGGTTGCAGAGTTGCGCAGATGGGCAAGTGTTACCTGTTGGGTGATTGCTCATGTCAAGGAGGTCATAGGTGGCGCGGGGCGGAATGTCGTCGTCAGGCAGCAACAATCTGCGCGTAGGCGCGGTCGTGGCGGAGATCGAGGGCCTGTACACCGCGCTGCGCAGCGCACGCAACGAGCGTCACCGGGAGCGCATACTGGCCGACCTCGCCCAGGCCGGTCGGCGCCTTACCGCTCTGGCACTCACGCCGCAGGGCACGTTGGGGAGGGTCCGGCCGCGTTCACGCTGGGAGCGGCGGCGCTATCTGGCTGCTCGCGGAGCTGACCTGGTGGTGGCGTTCGCCACGGGCGACGGCGGGAGGCAACTGGCCCGACTCAGGGGCCGGGGTAGCGATGAGGTTCCGCTCTGACCTGGACGGTCGGACGGGCTCGCCGGCGGGGCCGGCCCGGATCCCGGCGGGCAGGTCCCGGAGGTTCTGGAGGGTAGGGCAGCGTCAGCCGTGGTGCGGTTGGTGTGGCCTGTGGGGTCCGCGCCCGGTCGTCGCTCCTCGGTCTCCTCAGTCTCGCCAGTCCTCTCGGTCTCCTCGGTCTTCTCGGTTCCCTCGGCCGGTGTGCTCTCGGTGGGCCAGCGCGTACAGTACGGCGCTGGCGGCCGGGACGGCGGCGAGGAGCCACCACACTCGGTGGTAGCCGCCCAGGAGGGCGCCGGCCGTCGGCGTTCCCAGGACCGCGGTGAAGACGCTGACCCCGAGTACGGCGCCCAGTTGCCGGAAGGTGTTGTTGATCGCGGTGCCCACGCCGAAGCGTTCGGCAGGGAGGGCACGGGCCGCCGCGTTGTTGAGGGTCGACAGGGCCAGCCCGACGCCGATGCCGTTGAGGATCAGGGTGGGCAGCCAGTGCGTCGCCCAGTGGGCCGTGGTGCCCGTGCGCAGGGCGAGGGCGGCGGTGCCCAGGCTGTAGCACAAGGCTCCGGCGGCAAAGACGGCACGGTGGCCGAAACGGTCGGTCAGCCGTCCGGTCTGTGGCGCGACGATCGCTGTGATCAGGGCGCTGGGGCTGACGGCGAGCGCGGAGCGCAGTACGGAGTAGTGCCAGACGGTCTGCAGAAACAGCAGGCTGGAGAGCAGGAAGGCGAAGAAGGCGACCGAGAAGGCCAGCGTGGCCAGGTTGGATGCCTGGAAGTTCCGGATGCGGAACAGGCTCAGATCGAGTGCCGGAAAGGCGGCGCGGCGGCTCCTGTACACCAGTGCCGGAACCAGCGCGACGCCCAGCGCACACGCTCCCCACACCCGTGCGTCCAACCACCCCAGGCGCGGCCCGTAAACGATGGCGAAGCTGAGCAGGGCGGGCGCGACCGCGACCATCGCGACACCCGCCGGGTCGGGGAAGCCGCGCACGGCCGGTCTGTGGCTCTCCGGTAGCGACCGGACGCCCCACAGTGCGGTGAGCAGGCAGATGGGCACGTTGAGCCAGAACACCCAGCGCCAGCTCGCGCCGTGGATGAGCAGCGCACCCAGCGTCGGGCCGATCGCCGTGGCGACCGCTGCCATCGCTCCCCAGGTGCTGATGGCCGTGCCGCGGCGCTCGGGCGGGAAGGCGGGCAGCAGTAGCGCCAAGGAGGCCGGGACGATGATGGCGCCGAAGATGCCCTGTGCGGCGCGGGCGGCGACGAGGAAGCCGAGCGTCGGGGCGATCCCGCACAGGGCGCTGGCGAGCGCGAAGCCGAGCAGACCGATCTGGAAGAGGCGCTTGCGGCCGTACTGGTCAGCCAGTTGTCCGGCCGGGATGAGGAAGGCGGCGAACAGCAGCGTATAGGCGTTGAGCACCCACACCAGGCGGCTGACGGGGGCGTCGAAGCTGCGGCTGACGGTGTCGAAGGCGACGTTCACGACCGTGGTGTCGAGGAAGACGATGAACACGCCGAGACTGGTGATGGCCAGGACGCGGCGCGCCCGCGCTACGGGCGGCGGTGCCGGTGGCCCGGTGGCGGGCGAGGTGGTCTCCGCTGCGGGGGAAGGGGAAACGGACATCAGCGGTACGGCTCCTCAGACGGTCGGAACGGGCTTGGTGCGGTCGGGGGCCGGTGGCGGGCCGCCGGCGGCGGGGTGGGGCGCCCGCGCGCCGGAAAACCGCCCCGCGGGGGGGGGGTTGGGGGGGGGGCCCCGGGGGGGGGGGGCCCCGGGGGGGGCGGGGGTGGTTA
>NZ_JBHVQS010000112.1:0-13106 GCF_042886435.1 Streptomyces sp. NPDC058000 | reverse complement strand
GGTGTGCCGGACGTAAAGCGAAGCAGTCCGGCACACCCCAGCCCCACAGCCCCGGCACCGCGGCCGAACAGCCCGCGCAGCGGACAACGGCTCGCCGCAGGCGAAACGCCGCCGCACAGCGGCAACGCCCGCGCCGCCAGGCGCAAAAACAGCAACCCCCACGGCGGGAACGCCGACAACGTGGGAAGCCTCAACCCCCCGCAGCGACCCGGTTGACCGCCGCCCAACTGAAGGTCATCGCGGGGCCGATCGTCGCCCCGGGCCCGGGATACGTTTCGCCCATCGGGGCGGCCGAGACGTTGCCGGAGGCGTAGAGGCCGTCGACGGGGCTGCCGTCCTCCCGTAGTACGCGGGCGTCCGCGTCGGTGACCAGGCCGCCCTTGGTGCCGATGTCGCCGGGGTGGACGGGGATGGCGTAGTAGGGCGGTTTGGTGAGCGGGGCGAGGTTGGGGTTGGGCAGGGTGGGGTCGCCGTAGTAGCGGTCGTAGACGCTGTCGCCGCGGTGGAAGTCCTCGTCGCGGCCGGCCCGGGCGAAGGCGTTGAAGCGGTCGAGGGTGGCGGTGAGGCGGTCGGCGGGGGTGCCGGTCGCGCGTGCCAGGTCGGCGACCGAGTCGGCCTTCTTGATGAAGCCGTCGGCGAGCCACTTCCGGGGGAAGGGCTGGCCGGGGAAGAGGCCCGTGAAGAGGTACCGGGACTTGGAGCGGGCGTCGAGGATCAGCCAGGACGGGACGGTTGACGCTTCGGGGGTGTGCGCGGCGTACATCGCGTCGACGAACTGGTGGTACGGGGCGGCCTCGTTGGCGTAGCGCTCGCCGGCCTGGTTGACGATGATCATGCCGGGGATGCCGCGGTCGGCGACGAGGAAGAAGGGGCGTTCGCCGGGCGGGCAGACCGAGGGGGCGCCCCAGACCTTGTCCAGGAGGTCGGTGGCGGCGCCGGCCTCGATGCCGAGTTGGAGGGCGTCGCCGGTCTGGCCCTCGGAGGCGGAGGACCAGGCGGTGGAGGTGGGGGCGGGGAGGTGTTTCTCGCGGAGTTGCTGGTTGTGGGAGAAGCCGCCGGAGGCCAGGATGACGCCGCCGGTGGCCTGGATGGTGACCTCGCGGCCGTTGCGGAGGGCGCGGACGCCGGTGATGCGGTCGTTCTCCTGGACGAGGCCGGTGAGGGGGGTGGAGAGCCAGAGGTCCCCGCCGAGGGTGGCGAGGGAGTGCCGCATCCGGGCGATCAGGGCCTCGCCGAGGGAGAGCGGTTTGGCGCCGGTGGCGAGGGCCTTGGCGGCGCGTATCCCAACCTTGAGGGAGGTGCGGCGGCCGGCCCAGGTGCGG
This sequence comes from Streptomyces sp. NPDC058000, assembly GCF_042886435.1. Taxonomy (NCBI): domain Bacteria; kingdom Bacillati; phylum Actinomycetota; class Actinomycetes; order Kitasatosporales; family Streptomycetaceae; genus Streptomyces; species Streptomyces sp. NPDC058000. The sequence continues at coordinate 11,784 of NZ_JBHVQS010000112.1, read as the reverse complement.
GCGACCATGTTGAGGTAGCGGAAGTCGTGGCTGGTGATGGTGAGCCCGTAGGTGGGCAGGCCGGCGCGGCGCATGGTGCGGCGCTGTTCGGCGGTGAGGGTGGTGAAGTCGAAGACGGCGGGTTCGACGGAGCGGCCCTGCGGGTAGCCGCCGAGCCGCTCGGGGAAGTAGTCGGAGTAGCCGGGGGTGTAGACGAACCGGACGGCGGTGCGGTCGTGGAACTCCCGCACCATGCGGGGCCCGTTGGTGAGGTAGGCGTCCTTGAGGGCGTCCGGGACGCGGTCGCCGACGGTGGCGTCCAGATAGGCGCGGGCCTTCTCGCGGGTGTCGCCGAGGCCGGCGGCGTCGAGGTGGAAGTTGGTGGGTACCCAGATCGCGCCGCCGGACAGGGCGGTGGAGCCGCCGTAGTGGTCGGTCTTCTCGATGATCAGGGCGCGCAGGCCGCGCAGCCGGGCGGTGAGCGCGGCGGCGAAGCCGGCCGCGCCGGACCCGGCGATCACGACGTCGTAGGTGTGGTCCCAACTGTCTTTCATCGCAGCTCCGTTGGTGCGGTGGGCGGTCAGCGGACGGTGATGGCGGCGTGGCTGAGGACCACCGCGTCGTCGCGGTCCGGGGCGGTGGCGCGGAGCAGGTAGCCGTTGCCGTCGGGGTGGTGCCACAGGTGCAGCCGCAGGGTCTCGCCGGGGAGGAAGACGCCCGCGAAGCGGGTGCGGCAGCCGGTGACCTTGGTCGGGTCGGACCGCAGCAGCCGGTCGGTGACGGCCTTGACGGCCATGCCGAAGGTGCACAGGCCGTGCAGGATCGGGCGGTCGTAGCCGGCGGCGCGGGCGGTGGCGGGGTCGGCGTGCAGCGGGTTCCAGTCGCCGGTCAGGCGGTAGAGGAGGGCCTGTTGGCGCAGCGTCGGGAGGTCGAAGAGGTGGTCGGGGGCCCGGTCGGGGACGGGGGTGGGGTCACTCGGGCCGCGGTCGCCGCCGAAGCCGCCGGCGCCGTGCACGAAGATGTGGTTGCGCTGGGTGAGCAGGGGGCGTTCGTCCTCGTCGAGGAGGGTGGACTCCTGGACGAGGACGGCGGCCCGGCCCTTGTCGTACACGGCGGGGACGTGGGTGACGGCGGTGGCCCGGGCGGCGGCGGGCAGCGGGCGGTGCACGGTGATCTCCTGGCCGCCGTGCAGCGCCTGCGCCAGGTCCAGGTGGACGCCGGGCAGGTCGAAGACCTGGAAGCCGATGCCGCCGGTGCCGCCGGCCACGGTGCCGAAGGTGGGGAGCACCGTCAGGCCGCGGGCGTGCCGCTCGTAGACGTAGGCCAGTTCGCGGTCGTCGGTCTCGGGGACGCCCGCGCCGAGCGCGAGGTGGTAGAGCCGTACGTCGCGGTCGTCCCAGGTGACCTCGGTGCGTACGGGGGGTGCGGAGGTGACCCGGGCGACGTCGAGGGGTGGTGGACTGAGCTTGCCGAAGAGGGAGTTGGCCATGTCCTAGAAGGCTCCCGTCGCGTAGCCGCCGCGGAAGTACAGCAGTGGTGCGCCGTCCTCGCGGGCGGTCAGGTCCAGGACCCGGCCGGTGACGAGGAGGTGGTCGCCGGCCTCGTGGACCGCGTCCAGTTCGCAGTCCACGGTGGCCAGCGCGCCGTCCAGGTGGACGGTGCCGTGCGGGCCGGGGCGCCAGGCCAGTCCGGCGAACTTGTCGGTGCCGGACGCGGCGAGGGCGGCGCACGCCTCCCGGTGCTCGTCGGCGAGGATGCTGACGGCGAAGCGGCCGGCGGCCTCGATCCGCGGCCAGCTGGTGGAGTGTTTGCCGACGCAGAGCAGGATCAGTGGCGGGTCGAGGGAGAGCGAGGCGAAGGACTGGCAGGCGAGTCCGGCGGGGGCGCCGTCGGGGCCGAGGGTGGCGACCATGGTGATGCCGCTGGCGAACCGGCCGAGGACGTCCCGGAACGCCGTGGGGTCGATCAGCCGTTCCACTGGTGGCCCCAGAAGCTGTCGGCGGTGATCTCCTTGGTGACCCAGGTGGCGGGGTCGACGAGGAGGCCGTCCCAGCCGTATTCGACCTGGAAGCCGCCGGGGGCCTGGGCGTAGAAGGAGACCATGTGGTCGTTGGAGTGCCGGCCCAGGGAGGAGGCGATGGGGATGCCGGCCTTGTTCATCCGGTCCAGGCAGAAGCCGACGTCGTCGAGGGTCTCCAGTTCGACCATGAAGTGCACGATGCCGGGCGGCAGGGCGCCGGGGTAGAGGCCGAGGCTGTGGTGGCGGGCGTTGGGGCTGAGGAAGTTCATCCAGTAGTGGTCGCGGCCGGGTTCGCCGGTCGGGACGGCGATCGGGGGGAGTTTCATCCGGTCGCGCAGTTGGAAGCCGAGCAGGTCCTCGTAGAAGGCGACGGCGGCGTCCATGTCGGTGGCCGGCAGGACGACGTGGCCGAGGCCGAGGTGGTCGCCGGTGACGAAGCGGTTGCCGTAGGGGGTGCCGAGCGGGGTGTGGTCCTGGGCCTGGCCCCAGTAGATCTCCAGGGGGTTGCCGGCCGGGTCGGTGCAGTGGATCAGACCCTGCACGCGGCGGTCGGCGAGGGTGGCCTGGTCGGCGTACTTGACGGCGACGCCGGCGGCCTCCAGTTCGGTGGCCGCCTCGGTGAGCGCCGCGGCTCCGGCGACCTCGAAGCCGGCGGCCAGCAGCCGGTCCTGTGCGCCGGCCTCGAAGGAGAAGCGGCGGATCCGGTCGTCGATGCGGACGTGCAGCACCTCGTCGGTGCTGCCCTCGGCCTCGACCATGCCGAGGATGTCGAGGGTGTAGGTGCGCCACTCGGCGAGCCGGGCGGTCTCGATGCGCAGATAGCCCAGAGAGCGAATGTCCATGGCCGTGCCTTTCGGTGCCGGGTGGCGTCAGGGGCGGAAGAAGTCGAGGGCGAGGCGGTTGAATTCGTCGAACTTCTCGGTCTGCGCCCAGTGGCCGCAGTGCGGGAAGACGTGCAGCCGGGCGTCGGGGATGGTCTTGAGGGCGACCAGGGCGCCGTCGAGCGGGTTGACGCGGTCCTCGCGGCCCCAGGTGAGCAGGGTGGGGTGGGTGATGCGGTGGGCCTCGCGCCAGAGCATGGTGTCGGCGGGCCACTTGGCGAACGAGGCGGCCATCCGGTCGTTGCCGAGCTTGGCCTCGGGGTCGGTGGCGCGGGCGTAGCGCTCCTCGACGAACGCGTCGGTGACCAGGGCGGGGTCGTACGCGAGGGTGGTGAGGAAGTCGCGCATCATGGCGCGGGTGGGTTCGGCGGTGCCGTTGAAGGCGAAGAGCTTCTTGATGCCTTCGGTGGGGTCGGGGGCGAAGAGGTTGACGGAGATGCCGCCGGGGCCCATGAGGAGGAGCTTGTCGACCTTGTCCGGGTGGTCCAGCGCCATCCGGGTAGCGGTGCCGCCGCCGAGCGAGTTGCCGACGAAGTGGGCCTTCTCCAGGCCGAGTTGGTCCATGAGGGCGGCGACGGCGTCGGCCGCGAAGGAGAAGAAGTCCTTGGTCGGCTCGGGCTTGTCGGAGGCGCCGTAGCAGGGCTGGTCGACCAGCAGGGTGCGGAAGTGCTCGGCGAAGACCGGCAGGTTGCGGCCGAAGTTGGACCAGCCGGAGGCGCCGGGGCCGCCGCCGTGCAGCATGATCACGGCGGCTGCGGCGGGGTCGCCGGCCTCGTTGTAGTGGAGGGTGAGCTCCCCGGACTTGGCGGTCTTCGAGGTGCTCTCGTAGCTGAGGTTCGCGTGGGTGGTCACAGCATCGTGTCCTGGATGTCGAGGCCGAGGGCGGCCTGGCCGTAGAGGACGAGGGCGCGTTCCGGGTCGTTGGCGGCGTGGCCGCGGCCGGTGTGCGCATCGCGCCAGGCGCGCTGGACGGCGTTGGGGCCGGTGCGCATGGCCTTGCCGCCGGAGTTCTCCATCAGCAGGTCCACGGCGGCCACCGCACGTTCGGTGGCGAGCACCTGATCGCGCCGGGCGCGGGTGCGCAGGGCCATCGGCAGGTCCTCGCCGCGCACCGCGAGGTCGTACAACTCGCTGATGTTCCGGCTGAGTTGGAGCCAGGCGGCGTCGATGTCGCTGGCCGCGCGGGCGATCCGGACCTGGGCGAAGGGGTCCTCGACGACCTTCTGGCCGTAGGAGACCCGGAAGCGTTCCCGGGTGGCGGCGACGTAGCCCTCGTAGGCCCCTTCGGCGATGCCGACGAGGGGGGTGGAGATGGTGGTGGTGAAGACCGCGGCGTAGGGCAGCCGGTAGAGCGGTTCGGGGTTGACGGCGTGGCCGGGGCAGTCGAGGGCGCTGACCGGGCCGAAGCCGAGCGCACGGTGCTCGGGGACGAAGACGTCGTCGACGACGATGTCGTTGCTGCCGGTACCGCGCAGGCCGACGGTGTCCCAGACGTCGATGATGCGGTAGTCGGTGCGCGGCACGAGGAAGGTGTAGACCTCGACGGGCTTGCCGTCGGCGTTGGTGACCAGTCCGCCGAGCAGCGCCCAGTCGGTGTGGTCGCAGCCGGACGAGAAGTGCCAGCGGCCGGAGATCTTGAAGCCGCCGCGGACCGGGGTGACTTGGCTGGTGGGGGCGTAGGAGGAGCTGATGCGGGTGTGCCGGCTCTCGCCCCAGACCTCGTCCTGGGCCCGCCGGTCGAAGAGCGCCACGTGCCAGGGGTGGACTCCGACGACCGAGGCGACCCAGCCGGTGGAGCCGCAGGCCCGGGCGATCTCCTTGACGGCCCGGTAGAACACCAGCGGGTCGGCGGCGAGTCCGCCGTACGCCCGGGGCTGGAGGAGCTGGAAGAAGCCGGTCTCGGCGAGGTCCTTGATGGAGGTGTCGGGCACCCGGCGCAGTTCCTCCGCCTCGGCGGCGCGTTCACGCAGGGTGGGGGCGAGTTCGCGGACCGCTGCGAGGACGTCTTCGTCGCGCATGCACATCCCCTCTCGATTCGATCTGAGGTAGGGCCCTGCCGCGCCGTCCCGCGGCAGGGGTGGCAGGAACCTACGCTTTACTATTCCGAAACGAAATACCCTCTTCCCACTCAGCGGGAGGGCTGGCAACGTTCCCGACAATCCGCGAGAACCCGGTAGGCGGCCTCCGTTTCGGCCTGGACCTGGGGTTTCGCCGTTGTTGTGGGAGGTGTGCCGATGCCGGAGCAGACTGCCGGGGGCGAATGCGGGCCGCTGTCGCTACTGGAGAAGGCCGCGCGGGTGATGAACGCGTTCAGCAGTACCGAGGCCCGGCTCACCCTCACCGAGGTGGTACAGCGCTCGGGGGTGCCGCGCTCGTCGGCGCACCGGATCCTGGACCAGTTGCTGGGGCTGCGCTGGCTGGAGCGAGAGGGCCGCGGCTACCGGCTGGGCATGGGGATGCTGGAGCTCGGCGCGCTCGCCTCCCACCACCACCGGCTGCGCCGGGCGGCCCTGCCCCATCTGCACGAACTCCACGAGGCGACCGGGCACCTGGTGCACCTGGCGGTGTTGGACGACGCCGAGGTGGTCCACGTGGAGCGGATCGGCGGGGCGGCGGACACCGTGGTGCCGTCGCGGGTGGGCGGCCGGCAGCCGGCGTACTGCACGGCCTCCGGCAAGGCGATCCTGGCGTTCAGCGACGACGCGGTGGTGGAGCAGGTGGTGCGGCGCGGGCTGCGGCCGCGTACGCCGCGGACCCTCTGTCGGCCGGAGGCGCTGCGCACCGAACTGGCGACGGCGCGGGCCCGTGGGATCGCCTACGACCACGAGGAGGCGTACCGGGGGGTGTCGTGCGTGGCCGTGCCGCTGCGCGGTTCGGGCCGGGCGATCGCCGCGATCTCGCTCTCCGGCAACGGCGCGCACCGGGATCTGGACCGGCTCGCCCCGGCCGTGGCGGACTGCGCGCGGACGGTGTGGCGGTCGCTGTTCGGGCCGGGGCGGCGCACCGTCCGGCCGCACCGGGCCGCCGAGATGCCGCCCCCGGGGCCGGTGCTGTCGCCGGCGGCGATGGCGAACACCCTGGCCTGGCTGCGGGACAGCGAATGGGTGTGAGGGGGACGTGACGGGGACGTGACGGGAGGTGCGGCGGGGGCGGCGCGCGGACGTGGGGTGGGGGCGACGGGAAAGTTTCCCGCCGCCCCCACCGCCCCCGCCCGTCAGCTGTAGCTGATCCCCACCTCGCCGCCGGTCGCGACCGCCTGGCAGGCCAGGATGTAGCCCTCGGCCAGGTCCTCCGCGTCCAGCACCTCGTTGTGGGCCATGGTCACCTCGCCGCTGACGACCCGGCAGGTGCAGGCCGCGCAGGCACCCTCGCGACAGGAGTACGGCGCGTCGACCCCGGCGGCCAGCAGGGCGTCCAGCAGCGGGGTGCCGACCGGCCAAGGGACCTGGTGGGTCTCACCGTCGAGCTCGACGTGGGCGGTGGCGCCGCCCGGATCGGGCTGATCCCGGTCGCCCGGCCGGTCCGCGCCGGCCGCCGCGGCCGCCTCGACCGGTTCGGGCGCCTCGACCGGCTCGGGCGCCTCGAACGCCGCGGCGCCGCTGAGCGAGAAGAACCGCTCCCGGTGCAGCCGTTCGCGGGGCGCGCCCAGGGAGCGCAGGGCCTGTTCGGCGGCGTCCATGAGCGGCTGCGGACCGCACAGGTACGCCTCGCGGCCGACGTGCGGGGCGAGGACGGCGGCCAACCGCCCCGGGTCGGGGAGCCCCTGGAGGCTCTCCAACCAGTGCAGGACCGCCAGCCGGTCCGGATAGTCCTCGGCCAGTTCGCGCAGTTCGCCGCGGAAGATGACGGCGGACTCGGTGCGGTTGGCGTAGAGCAGGACGTGCCGGGCGGTGCCTTGGGTGAGCGCCGACTTCAGGACCGACATCACGGGGGTGATGCCACTGCCGCCGGCGATGAGCAGCAGGTCGGTGTCGAGGCCGGCGGGGGTGAAGGTGCCGGCCGGTGGCAGCACCTCCAGTTCCGTGCCGGGCCGGGCGTGGTCGCACAGCCAGTTGGAGCCGTGGCCGCCCGGGACCCGTTTGACGGTCACCTTCATCGGTTCGCCGGTGTGCGGGGAACTGGCGAGGGAGTAACAGCGGGCCGCCGCCCCACCGTCCCGCCCTGGCAGCTTGAACGTGAGGAACTGCCCTGGAACGTAAGGGAGTTGAGGGTGCGGTTCGAAGACCAGCGAGCGGGCGTCGGCGGTCTCGTCGATCACCTCGGCGATCCGCAGCCGGTGGGTGAGCGGTTCAGGCATCGGCCACCGCCGGTTCCGCGGCCGCGCCCGGCACCGGGTTGCCGTCCTTGTCGGCCACCACCAGGCTGCCGTCGGCGAGCGCGCGGGCGATGCTGGCGCGCAGCGCGTCGCAGGAGCGGACCCGGGCGCTCGGCTCGCCGGCCGCCACCCGCGCACCGATCCGCGGGCAGCTCTCGGCGGCGTCGCCGGTCCACTGCACCTGGGTGTGCGCGGGGCTGAACTTCTCGCACAGGACCTCGTTCCCGCAGGTCCCGCAGATCACGGGCCGCACCGTCAGGCCCCGGCCGCGCGGCGGGCGAGGGTGTCGGCGACCTCGGCGCGCCAGGCCGTGTTGGCCCGTTCGGTGTCGATCTCGAACTCGAACCGGCGCACCATCTCGTCCTTGACGTCGGCGACATCCACGTAGAACTGCTCGTACCAGCGGCGGAGTTGGTAGACCGGGCCGTCTTCCTCGGTCAGCAGGGGGTTGTCGATGCGGGTCTTGTGCTGCCAGATCTCCACGTCCTGCTCGAAGCCGACCTTCAGCCCCTCGGACGCCATCCGGGCGGCCTCGGCGGCCTCCTCGTCGGTCATGCCGGGCAGCTTCTTGATGATCGCGCCGTACATCAGCACGAAGCTGTTGGCGTCGATCGGATAGTGGCAGTTGATGAGGACGGACTCCATCTCGACCTCGGCGCCGACCTCCGTCCACAGCTTGTCGATCATGTAGGACGGGCCGTAGTACGAGGCGTCGGAGCGGAGGTCGCCGACCGAGGCGGGGGTGGTCAGGTCGATGTCGCCGCGGGGCGAGGACTCCATGTACTGGGTGGCGATGTGCCCGTCGAAGACGTTCTTGAAGTACGTCGGGAACGAGTAGTGGATGTAGTAGAAGTGCGCCATGTCCACGACGTTGTCGACGATCTCCCGGCAGTTGGAGTTGTCGACCCGCAGCGTGTTCCAGGACCAGGCGGACCAGTCGGGGTGACCGGCGCCCGCGATCTCGGGGATGGTGGCCTCGGGCGGCGGCGGGTTGCCCTCGGGGTCGTGCCAGACGTAGAGCTGCTGATTGCGCTCCAGGGCCGTCCAGGCCCGGGTGCGGGCCCGCGGCGGGACCCGGCGGGCGTACGGGATGCCGGCGCAGCGGCCGTTCCCGGACCAGCGCCAGTCGTGGAACGGGCAGGCCACGGTGTCGCCCTTGACGCTGCCGCGGGCGAGGTTGCCGCCCATATGGGGACAGTAGGCGTTGAGGACGTGCAGTTCACCGTCGTCCGCGCCCTGGAAGGCCACGAGTTTGGTGCCGAACGCCTCGATCTCGTGCGGCTGGCCGTCCTTGAAGGTCTCGGCCAGGCCCAGGCAGTGCCAGCCCCGGGCGAACCGGGTGGGCGGCGCGGCCGCCTCGATGACACGGGCCTCGTCGTTGAGTGCGGTCATCGTTCTCTCCCTGCTACTTCTGCGCCGCGAGTTCGACGGCGATGTCGATGAGCTGGTCCTCCTGGCCGCCGACGAGCCGGCGTTCACCGGCGCGCAGCAGGATCTGCGCGGCGGGCACGCCGTACCGCTCGCCCTGCCGGAAGGCGTGCTTGAGGAAACTGGAGTAGACCCCGGCGTGGCCCATCAGGAGGGCCAGCCGGTCGAGTTGGCACTCGCCGTCCATGACCGGGCGGACCACGTCCTCCGCCGCGTCGATGATCTTCAGTACGTCGATGCCGGTGCGGATGCCCATCTTGGCGCAGACCGCGACCAGCGCCTCGACGGCGGTGTTGCCGGCTCCGGCGCCCAGTCGGCGGGTGGAGCCGTCGATCTGGCGGGCGCCGGCCTGGATCGCGGCGATCGAGTTTCCGGTGCCCAGGGCGAGGTTCTCGTGGCCGTGGAAGCCGACCTGGACGTCCTCGCCGAGCTCGGCGACCAGTGCCTGGACGCGCTCGGTGACGTCGTCCATCACCATCGCGCCGGCCGAGTCGACGACGTAGACGCACTGGCAGCCGGCGTCCGCCATGATGCGGCCCTGCCGGGCGAGCGCCTCGGGGGTGGTGGAGTGCGCCATCATCAGGAATCCGACGGTCTCCAGGCCCATCTCGCGGGCCAGTCCGAAGTGTTGGACGGAGATGTCGGCCTCGGTGCAGTGGGTGGCGATCCGGCAGACGGTGGCGCCGTTACCGTGCGCGGCCCGGATGTCGTCCTTGACGCCGAGGCCCGGCAACATCAGGAAGGCGATCTTCGCCCGCCGGGCGGTCTCCACCGCGGCCCTGATGAGCTCCTGCTCCGGCGTCTTCGAAAACCCGTAGGTGAAGGAGGAACCGCCGAGCCCGTCGCCGTGGGTGACCTCGATGACGGGCACGCCCGCGTCGTCCAGCGCCGCGACGACGGACCGTACGTCCTCGACGGTGAACTGGTGCCGCTTGGCGTGCGAACCGTCGCGCAGCGAGGAGTCGGTGATGCGGATGTCGAGGGTGTCGGAGTAGCTCTTCATGCCTGCATGCCCTTCGCGAACTCCTCGCCGACCTTGGTGGCGGCGGCGGTCATGATGTCGAGGTTGCCGGCGTACGGCGGCAGGAAGTCGCCGGCGCCCTCGACCTCCAGGAAGACCGCGACCCGGGCCATCCCGCCGTTGACCACCGACGGATCGTCGAACTGCGGCTCGGCCCGCAGCCGGTAGCCGGGAACGTAGGTGGCGACCTGCTCGGCGACCTCCTTGACCGACTGGGCGATGGCGTCCCGGTCGGCGTCCTCGGGGATCGAGCAGAAGACGGTGTCGCGCATGATGACCGGCCCCGCGGCGCCGGCCGCCGATCTCTCCGTGCCGGGGTTGAGGATGATGATCGCCTTGCCGCGCCCGGCGCCGCCGATCTGCTCGATGCCGCGGGCGGTGGTACGGGTGAACTCGTCGATGTTGGCGCGGGTTCCGGGCCCGGCCGACACCGAGGCGACCGAGGCGACGATCTCCGCGTACGGGACCGGGACCACCCGGGAGACCGCGTACACCATGGGGATGGTGGCCTGTCCGCCGCAGGTGATCATGTTGACGTTGTCGGCGTCGAGGTGCGCGGTGAGGTTGGCGGGCGGGACGACGGCGGGGCCGACCGCGGCCGGGGTCAGGTCGATGGCCTTGATACCGCGTTCGGCGTAGCGCGGGGCGTTGGCGCGGTGAACGGCGGCGGAGGTGGCCTCGAAGACCAGGTCCGGGGTCTCGTCCTGGGCCAGGAGCCAGTCCACACCCTCGTGGCTGGCCTCGATACCGGCGCGGCGGGCCCGAGCGAGCCCTTCGCTGTCCGGGTCCACGCCGATCATCCAGCGGGGTTCGATCAGCGGGGAGCGCCGGAGCTTGTAGAGCAGGTCGGTGCCGATGTTGCCGGAACCGACGATGGCCGCGGTGGCCTTGGTCGTGCGGGACATCATCACCTCTCGGGTGAAGGGGCTGAGGGGAGCTGTGGATCCGCCGGTGGCCGGGCCGGCCCGCGGGGGCCTCCCGGCCGACGGAACCTCAGACGAACGAGAGCGAGACCGGGCCGAGCCCGGTGAAGTCGGCGGTGAAGGTCGCCCCGGGAGCGACGTCGACGGCCCGGGTGCAGGAGCCGGGCAGGACCAGATGCCCCTTCCTCAGGGGTACGCCGAAGCGGGCGACGGTCCGGGCGAGCCAGGCAACGGCGAGGGTGGGGTCGCCGAGCACGGCGTCGCTGCGGCCCTCGGCGATCCGCTCGGTCCCGCGGTGCAGTACCGCGTCGACGGCCTTGAGATCCAGTTCGCGCGGGTCACGGCCGTCGCCGATGGCGTACCCGGCGGAGGAGGCGTTGTCGGCGACGGTGTCGGGCAGCGTGATCCGCCAGTCGCGGATCCGGCTGTCGATCAACTCCAAGGCGGGGACGACCCGTTCGGTCGCGGCGAGAACGTCGTCGGGGGTGCAGCCCTCGCCCGGCAGATCGTCACCGAGCACGAAGCCGACCTCGACCTCGATGCGCGGGGCGCAGTAGCGGGCGAGCGGGACGGGGGTGCCGGGGTGCAGCTCCATGTCGTCCAGCAGATGGCCGTAGTCGGGCTCGTCGACGCCCATCATCCGCTGCATGACCTCGGACGAGAGCCCGACCTTGTGCCCGGTGACGGTGGCGCCCGCCCGTTGCCGCTCCTGAATGTTGAGCAGTTGGATCTCGTAGGCGTCGTCGGCGTCGAGGCCGGGGAACTCCCCGGTGAGCGGGGCGATGGGCCGGCCGGTGCGCTCGGCATCACGCAACTGCCGTGCCGCGAGCTGCCGTTGGCGGTCCGTGAGCATATGGTCCTCCACGGGGCGGTCGGTCTGTGCCGGGAGGCTAAGGGCCGCGGCGGGCGGCGGGGGAGCGTGCGTTCCCGCTCAGCGGGAATTGTGGCCTCCCACGTTGTTGGCTGCCTCGCCGTGGGGGTTCTCGCGGTTGCGCCTGACGGCGCGGGCCCTTCGTACGTTGCCGGGTGCGGCGCCGTTTCGCCTGGCGGCGTGGCTGTTGTCCGCTGCGCGGGGCTGGGCCGCTGCGCTTGGCCGAGTCTCGTACGTTGCCAGGTGCGGCGCCGTTTCGCCTGGCGGCGTGGGGTGTTGTCCGCTGCGCGGGGCTTTCGGGGTGCGGTGTCGGGTCGGAGGGGTGGGTGTGCAGGACCTGTCTCTT
>NZ_JBHVQS010000111.1:0-13185 GCF_042886435.1 Streptomyces sp. NPDC058000 | reverse complement strand
GGGCGGAGGGGGCGGTGTGCAGGACGTAAAGCGCAGCAGTCCTGCACACCGACCCCTCCGCCCCGACACCGCACCCCGAAAGCCCCGCGCAGCGGACAACACCCCACGCCGCAGGCGAAACGACGCCACCCCGCGCAGCGGACCCGCCCGCGCCGCCAGGCGCAAAAACAGCAACCCCCACGGCGGGAAAGCCAAAAACGTGGGAAGCCCAGCCAAGCGCAGCGGACCGTCACCCCAAAGGAACGCCCGCTTCCAGATGCAGCGGGCATCCCCGCTCGCGGGCCCGTAGGGCCCAGCGGAGGCGGTTCCAGCGGACCGGCGGGAGCATGGACTCCGCCTCGGACTCGGTGACGAAGCGCCAGGCACGGAGTTCGGAACCGGGCAGCAGCAGTTCCCGGATGGTGTCCTCGGTGAGCATGCCACCGTCGAAGAGCAGCCGCAGACCGCCGTAGCCGGGGGGCTTGGGGGCTTCCCAGTCAAGGACCAACAGCCGTGGGGCGTGCCGGAGTTGGATGCCCAGTTCCTCGGCGACCTCGCGTACGCCGGCGTGGGCGGGTGCCTCGCCTGGTTCGACGATGCCGCCGGGGAACTCCCAGCCGGGCTTGTACGTCGGATCGACCAGCAGCACGCGGTCCTGGTCGTCGAAGAGCAGCACTCCGGCGGCGAGGGTCTCCGCGGTGGGTTCGGGGGTCTGCACGATGTCACAGGCGCCGGCGCCGGTGCGGACGGCCTCGATGACCCGCTCGGCGGCCTGGCGGGGCGTCAGGGCAGTGGTGTCCACGACGTGCGCATCGCTCTTGAGCCAGTCCAGGGCCTGCGCGTAGGGCCCCAGGTGCTCCAGGCACCAGCGGCGCACGGAGGCGTTGCCCTCGGGGTCGTCGGGGGTGTCCTCGCGGTGGGCTATGCGCTCGCGCAGGATCGTTTCCTCCGCATCGAGGAGGACATGTCGGACGGGTATCCGGCGGGCCGCGAGGGAGCCGAAGATCTCGTCGCGGTACTCCTGGCGCAGCAGCGTCATCGGCGTCACCAGCGGGCCCGGCACCTCGGTGAGCAGGGCGGCCGCGGTGTCCACGACCATCCGCCGCCAGGACGGCAGGTCCTGGTAGTCGTCGACCTCCTCGAACCGCTTGGCCGGCAGCATCAACCGCAGCCCGCTGCCGAGGAGTTCCGGGTCGTAGAGCGTGCTTCCGGGAAGCAGGTCGAGCACTTCATGAGCCACAGTGGTCTTGCCCGCACCGAACGTGCCGTTCAGCCAGACGATCACGGTTTCCCCTCTTCCCTAGACCCAGGTGAGTTGCCCGCAACACCCTGCCACGGAAACGCTCGGGACCACGGGCCGCGCGCAGCGCCGGGAACATGCTTGAGGAACACACCGCACGGAGGATGCCGGTCCGCCTCCCCCGCCGCGATGCCCCGGCAGTCAAGCGCTCCCCCGCCCCTCCAGCACCGAAACCCCCACCCACGCACGGCCTCCGAGCAGCCGGCGACGGGGCGGTACGTCGCATATGCCGGAGTCCCATGGGTGCCCGGCACCGGGCGGGCGCCGCCGCGGTTCAGCAGACCCGCAGCCCCGGCACCGGCTGGTCGTTCTCCCCGCCGGTGAGGTACACGACGCTGATGTAGACACCGGAATTGCCGCTGTCGTCATCGGTCTTGGCCCACCACACGTTGGTCCACTTCCCGTACGTCTCGCGACGGCCCAGCTTGGCCTGGCAGTAGAAGTAGTTGGTGCCCGCGTTGAGGTGGCCGACCTGTTGGAAGGACGCGGTGTACGAGGTCGCGGTGCGCCATACGTCGCAGTTGGCCTTGCCGCCACCGGCGTCCGCGCAGGACGGTCCCTGGGTGGGGCCCCCGCCGCTGCCGCCGCTTCCGCCACTTCCACCGCTTCCGCCACTGGCACCGCCGGCGGCGGAACCGGATCCGCCGGTGGTCGTACCGCCGGAGGTGCCGCCGTGGGCCCCGCCCGCGGTGCCGCCGCCGTCCGTGCCGCCCTGGCTTCCGCCCGTGGTCGCACCGCCGAGCAGGCCGCCCGGACCGCCGGGCTTGGGGTTCCCGGACGCGGAGGGGTCCCCCGAGGGGGTCACCGAGCCGGCCGGCGACGGGCTGGTGGCCTTGCCGTCGCCCGCGCTGCCCTTGCCGGCGGAGACGCTCGGCTGGCTCGCCCCCGGTGTGGTGGCCGGTGCGGCCGCCTGCCGGTCGCTCGCGGTGTTCCGGTCGCCGGAGCCGCCGCCGACCAGCGCGTAGGTGAGGCCACCGCCGCCGGCCAACACGGCCAGGACGGCCGCCACCGCCAGCAGCACCCGCCGGCGCCGACGGGCCGGCAGCCGCGCGGTGTCGCCGTCGGGAGCGCCCGCGTACGGGTGCGGGCCGGTGACACCCGCCGAGGCCCCGGCCACCGTCGCCGACGGGTCGTGGACCGGCCGCCCGTACGGCGCGTTCGGGCCGGGCGGCTGCGGCACCGCGCCGCCCTGGGCGCCCGGGCCGCCGAGCCAACCGGCCGGCGCCACCCCCGCGCCCGCGGGACGGGGCAGCGGCCCCGCGCCCGCCGTCACGTCCGTGGCGGTGGGCGCGTACGGCGAGCCGGGCTGTGGGACCGGCGGCGGGGCGGGCGGCGTCACGCCGGGGTCGCGGCCCTCCGCGACCGCCCGGAGCATGCTGCGGGCCTGGGCGGCGGACGGGCGGTCGGCCGGGTTCTTGGCCATCAAGGCGTGCAGGACGGGCGTCAGGGGCCCGGCCCGGCGCGGTTCGGGCAGGGGTTCGGTGACGATCGCGGTCAGCGTCGAGTACACCGACGTGCGGCGGAACGGCGCGGCGCCGCCCTCGGCCGCCGCGTACAGCGTCATGCCCAGCGACCAGATGTCCGAGGCGGGGGTGGGGTCCAGGCCCTGGGCGCGCTCGGGCGGGAGGTAGTCGAGCGAGCCGACCAGTTCGCCGCTGCGGGTGATGTTGGTGGTGGCGCCGTCCCCGGGGGCCTCGATGCTGGCGATGCCGAAGTCGGTGAGCACCACCCGGCCGCCCCCGGAGCCGGCCCGGTCCGGGGACCGCCCCGCGCGCTCCAACAGGACGTTGCCGGGCTTGACGTCGCGGTGCAGCACCCCGACCTCGTGGGCGGCGTCCAGCGCGTCCATGACGGCGGCGCCGATCCGGGCGATCTCGCGCGGATCCAACGGGCCGTGCGCGCCGATGGCGTCGTCCAGCGACGGCCCGTCCACCAGCTCCATGACGATGACCGGGCGCCCGGCCTCCTCGATGACGTCGTGGACGGTCACCACACCGGAGTGCCGGATCCGGGCCGCGGCCCGCGCCTCGCGCTGCATCCGGGTCCGCAGGTCGGCGAGTTCGGGGGCGGAGGCGTCCGTGTAGGCCCGTAGGACCTTGAGCGCGACCTCGCGGCCCAACACCTGGTCCTCGGCCCGGCAGACCACGCCCATACCGCCCCGGCCGAGCCGGCCGGTGACGCGGTAGCGGCCGCCGAGCACCCGCCCGGTCAGGTCGTCGTCGACGCCGCGCTGCGGGCCGCTGCGGGAGGCGGCGCGCGGTGCACCACCGCCCGCGGCGCCCGGCGCACCGTCCGTCGGCCCAGGGCCGTCCGCACCGTTCGCCGCACCGGTTCCGTCCGCCTCGCGTTGCTCGCGCTCCCCCGATGTCACCGTGCGATCCCCTCGCTACCCGTCTCCGTGCCACAACGGCCCGTACGCCTGAACGCCGGGGCGCCGCGCCGCAACCCTTCAGGCGGCCGGCACCAGACTACGGGGCGGAGGGGTGCGACCGGGGCCCCTATGGGGCAGGGGCGAACGCATCGAGACGGGACTGTTGCGCGGCGGCCGCGGCGGCGCCCACGACACCGGCGTCCGTACCCATCTGGGCGGGGACCACGGCCAGTTCGGACACGAAGGACAGGGTCGCGTAATCCTGGAGAGCGGCGCGCAACGGGGTGAACAGAACATCTCCGGCGCCCGCGACGCCGCCGCCGATGACCGCTATGTCGATCTCGACGAGGGTGGCGGTGGCGGCGATGCCGGCGGCCAGCGCCTGTCCGGCCCGCTCGAAGGAGCGCACCGCGACGGGGTCACCGGCGTGCGCCGCGGCGGCGACCGCGGCGGCGCTGGCGTCCCCGTCGGGGCCCGGCTGCCAGCCGTTGGCCAGTGCGCGGCGGGCGATGTTGGGGCCACTGGCGATCCGCTCCACGCAGCCGCGCCCCCCGCACGGACACGGGTCACCGTCGAGGTCGACGCTGATGTGGCCGATGTGGCCGGCGTTGCCCGAAGGGCCCGGATGCAGTTGCCCGTTGAGGACCAGCCCGCCGCCGACCCCGGTGGAGACCACCATGCACAGCGCGTTGTCATGGCCCCGTGCGGCACCCTGCCAATGCTCGGCGGCGGTCATCGCCACGCCGTCGCCGACCAGCGTCACCGGACGCGCCCCGACCAGCTCCCGCACCCCGGCGACCAACGGGAAGTCGCGCCAGCCGGGGATGTTCACCGGGCTGACGGTGCCGGCCGCGGCGTCCACCGGCCCGGCGCTGCCGATGCCGACGGTGGCCACCCGCGCCCAGTCCGGCCCGGCGGCCAGTTCCCGGACGACCTCGGCCACCGCGCGCATCACGGTGGCCCCGTCCTGGTCAGCGGGGGTCGGCCGGGCGGCCCGGGCGACGAGTCTGCCGCGCCCGTCCACCAGAGCGCCGGCGATCTTGGTGCCGCCGATGTCCAGCGCTGCGCTGAGGTCCGTCTGCATCGGTGTCGAATTCTCCTGGTGGGCCCGGGGGCCGGGGTGCCGGCCCGGCGTGAGAACGCCAGTCTTCCGGCAATTGACAACGTTGTCTAGGGGCTATGCTCGTCGCCACACAGCGGCGCGTCGGTCCGCCCCGCCCGGTGGCGTGCCCGACACCGCATCCGTCCCCCGGTAGACAGGACCGCACACGTGCCCGAGACCGCCCGCGGTACCTCCCATCGCTACGGCACCCGCCCCACGATGAAGGATGTCGCGGCGCGCGCCGGCGTCGGCCTGAAGACCGTCTCCCGGGTGGTCAACGGCGAGCCGGGCGTCACCCCGGACACCGAACGCCGCGTCCAGGAAGCCATCACCGCGCTCGGCTTCCGCCGCAACGACTCCGCCCGGATCCTGCGCAAGGGCCGGACGGCCAGCATCGGCCTGGTCCTGGAAGACCTCGCCGACCCCTTCTACGGTCCGCTCAGCCGCGCCGTCGAGGAGGTCGCGCGCAGCCACGGCGCCCTGCTGATCAACGGCTCCAGCGCCGAGGACCCGGCCCGCGAGCAGGAGTTGGTGCTGGCGCTGTGCGCCCGCCGGGTGGACGGGCTGGTCGTCATCCCGGCCGGCGACGACCACCGCTATCTGGCGCCGGAGATAGCCGCCGGGATCGCGACCGTCTTCGTGGACCGCCCGGCCGGTCGGATCGACGCCGACGTGGTCCTCTCCGACAACTTCGGCGGCGCCCAGGCCGCGGTCGCCCACCTCATCGCGCACGGCCACCGCCGGATCGGCTTCATCGGCGACCAGCCGCGCATCCACACCGCCAAGGAGCGGCTGCGCGGCTACCGCACCGCGATGGCCGGGGCCGGTCTGCCGGTCGACGACTCCTGGGTCTCCCTCGGCTCCACCGCCCCCGACCGGGTCCGCGCCGCGGCCGCGGCCATGTTGACCGCCCCGGAACCGGTCACCGCCCTCTTCGCGGGCAACAACCGGGTCACCGTCACCGCCGTCCGGGTGCTGCGCGGCCACCCGCGCCCGGTCGCCCTGGTCGGCTTCGACGACTTCGAACTCGCCGATCTGGTCCACCCCGCCATCACGGTCGTCGCCCAGGACTCCGCCCACCTCGGCCGCACCGCCGCCGGTCTGCTCTTCCGCCGCCTCGACGGCATCGACGAGCCCCCGCAGCGGCTGGAGATCCCCACCCGGTTGATCCCACGTGGCTCGGGGGAGATCCGCCCAGACGGGGACTGACCGGCTGACCAGCCGAGTGGACCCGCCCGGCCCAGTGGTCCTCGCGCACGTTCTGGATCAGATCGGCCCGCATGTCCGGACCGATCAACACGAACACGTACGTCGGGCTGTCACCGGACTGATATGGGTGATTGTCGTATCTCCGCACCAGGGCGAGCCGGAGCAACCGGACGCCGTCACGTGCGATACGGGGGCCGGCGAACGATCACGCGCCAACCGCGGTGCCCTCACCGCCAGGGCGGCACCCGCTCAGGGGCGGACTGGGGGGAACCTGAGCACGCCGACTCGGGCGGGGAGCGACCTTCCCCTGTTCACGCCTTGTCCGGTCGGGGGGACCGCCTGCCTACCGTCCGCTTGCAGAGGGCGGTGGCAGAACCCTTCGAAGTTCGGTTGCAGCGTGGGCATTTGCATAGCGGCCACGCGCCGGAGGCTTCCGGGAGCAGTGGCTTGGCGGTGGCGCTGCCGGGATAGGTGATCGCGGCTTCCCACGTTCTGCCGGAATCGCGTGAGACGCGCAGGGTCATGGTCACGGACGGCTCCCGGAGTGGGAGCGGTGATTCCGGAGCCTCACGTTCGCGTCCGACACCGCGGACAAGTCCCCTTGCTCGGCGGCGGCGTTCCGCTGCACCACGAGAGCCCCGCAGACGGCGCAGCACTCCCCCGGAGTGACGATGCCCGGGTCCCCCGCTCCCGTAGGCGCGTGGGACCCGGGCACGGGGTCAGGCCGACGTCACCGTCCGCCCCGCCAGGCCGTCGAGGTCGGCGCGGGTCAGGCCGGTGAGGCGGGCGACCTCGTCGGGGTCGACGGCGCCGCAGTCGAGGCCGCGGAGCAGGTAGCCGCTGAGGGCCTTGGCGGTGGCGGGCTCGTCCATGACGTCACCGCCGGTCTTGGCGACGTAGGCGGCGAGCCGGGCGGCGGCCTTCTCCAGGCCCTCGCGGTAGAAGGCGTAGACGGCGGCGTAGCGGGTCGGGAGGTGGCCCGGGTGCATGTCCCAGCCCTGGTAGTAGGCGCGGGCCAGGGCGCGGCGGGTGAGGCCGTGGTGCAGCTTCCAGGCGTCGTGGACCTGGGCGGTGGGGCCGACCGGCAGCACGTTGGTGGAGCCGTCGGAGACCCGGACGCCGGTGCCGGCGGCGGCGACCTGCATGACGGCCTTGGCGTGGTCGGCGGCGGGGTGGTCGCTGGCCTGGTAGGCGGCGCTGACGCCGCAGGAGGCGCTGTAGTCGAAGGTGCCGTAGTGGAGGGAGGTGGCGCGGCCCTCGGCGGCGTCGATCATGCGGGCGACGGTGGCACGGCCGTCGGCGCCCAGGATGGACTGGGTGGTCTCGATCTGGATCTCGAAGCCGATCCGGCCGGGCGTGAGGCCGCGGGCCTTCTCGAACGCCTCCAGCAGCCGGACCATGGCGGTGACCTGCTCGGCGTAGGTCACCTTGGGGAGGGTGAGGACGAGGCCGTCGGGCAGGCCGCCGGACTCCATGAGGCCGGTGAGGAAGATGTCCAGGGTGCGGATGCCGCGGTCGCGCACGGCGGCTTCCATGCACTTCATCCGGATGCCCATGTAGGGGGCGGCGGTGCCGTTCTTGTAGGCGGCGGCGACCAGCGCGGCGGCGCGGGCGGCGGCCTCGTCCTCTTCGGCGTCGGACCGGAGGCCGTAGCCGTCCTCGAAGTCGATCCGCAGGTCCTCGATGGGCTCGCGCTCCAGTTTGGCGCGGACCCGGTCGTGGACCGGGCCGGCGAGGTCGTCGGAGATGCCGAGGACCGCGGCGAGCGCACCGGCGTCGGGGGCGTGCTGGTCGAGCATGGCCAGCGCCTGGTCACCCCAGGAGCGGATGGTGTCGGCGGCGAAGGCGTCGCCGGGGACGTAGACCGTGTGGATCGGCTGACGGGTCCCGGGGTCGCCCGGGTAGCGCCGCGCCAGGTCGGCGTCCACCTCGGCGAGAGCGGCTCCGATGCCCTCGCGTACGGTGTCCGCGAGGCTCGTCGCCACGATCTCCTGCTGCCCCATTTCGGTACCCTCCCGGTGCTTGTGCCCGGCGCCGTCGCCGACCCGAGCATTTCCGCGTGACGGAATCAACAATCCGCATAGCGAAGCTAACGGTGTCCCTTGGCGAGGTCAACACCTTCCCGGCCGTGGCGACGCAGGTCACCGGCCTGAACCGGGCCGACAACTCCGTCGCGCGGCCCGCCCGCCACGGCCCACAATCCCCTCATGACATGGACCGCACCCCGGATCGAACGCCGCCGGGCACCTTCCGCCGCAGGCGAACGCGCAATGCTGCAAGGCTGGCTCGATTTCCACCGTGACACCCTGCTCACCAAGTGCGCGGGCCTCACCGGCGAACAGCTCGCCCGGGCCGGCACCCCGCCGTCCGCGCTCACCCTGCTCGGCCTGGTCCGCCACATGGCCTACGTCGAACGCGTCTGGTTCCGGCAGCGGTTCGCCGGCGAGGCGGTCGAGGCCCTCCACTGCACCGAGGCCGCCCCGGACGCCGACTTCGACGACCTCGACCCGGCCCGGGCGGAGGCGGACCACGCGGCCCTGATCGCCGAGATCGCGGCCTGCGACGCGGTGGCGGCCGACCGCGACCTCGACGAGACCTTTACCGCCACCAACGGCCGCACCCTCAACCTGCGCTGGGTGTACGTCCACATGATCGAGGAGTACGCGCGGCACAACGGGCACGCGGACCTGCTGCGCGAGACGCTGGACGGCGAGACCGGGTCCTGAGGGGCCGGCCGGTCGGACACCCCCTCCTGGCGAGGCGGATCTTTCCGGCCACGGCCGGCCGGCCCACTCACGGCCGAAGGCCCCGTACGTCCGGTGCGTACGGGGCCTTCGGCCGTGCGGTGCCGACGGGCCGCGGTGGGCCCGGCGGGGTCAGCCCTTGCGGGTCTTGACCTCGTCGGTGAGCGCCGGGACGACGTCGAAGAGGTCGCCGACCACGCCGTAGTCGACCAGGTCGAAGATCGGCGCCTCGGCGTCCTTGTTGATGGCGACGATGGTCTTCGAGGTCTGCATACCGGCGCGGTGCTGGATCGCGCCGGAGATGCCCGCCGCGATGTACAGCTGCGGCGAGACCGACTTACCGGTCTGGCCGACCTGGTTGGTGTGCGGGTACCAGCCGGCGTCCACCGCGGCGCGGGAGGCACCGACGGCCGCGCCGAGCGAGTCGGCGAGCGCCTCGATGACCGGGAAGTTCTCGGCGCCGTTGACGCCGCGGCCACCGGAGACCACGATCGCGGCCTCGGTCAGCTCCGGACGGCCGGTCGACTCGCGCGGGGTGCGCGAGACGATCTTGGTGGCCTTGGAGGAGTCCGCGATGGTCACCGCGAGCTGCTCGACCGTACCGGCGGCCGGGGCGGCCTCCGGGGCGGCGGAGTTGGGCTTGACGGTGATGACCGGGGTGCCCTTGGTGATCCGCGACTTGGTGCTGTACGAGGCCGCGAAGACCGACTGGGTGGCCACCGGGCCCTCGTCGCCGGCCTCGACGTCCACGGCGTCGGTGATGATGCCGGAGCCGATCCGGACGGCCAGGCGGGCGCCGATCTCCTTGCCCTCGGCGGAGGACGGCAGCAGGACGGCGGCCGGCGAGACCGCGTCGTAGGCGGCCTGAAGCGCGTCGACCTTGGGGGCGACGAGGTACTCGGCGAACTCCGGGGCGTCGACGGCCAGGACCTTCACCGCACCGTGCTCGGCGAGCACAGGGGCGGCGGCATCCACGCCGGCGCCGAGGTGCACGGCCACCGGCTCGCCGATGCGACGGGCGAGGGTGAGCAGTTCGAGGGTGGGCTTGCGGACGGCGCCGTCCACGTGGTCGACGTAGACAAGGACTTCAGCCATGGGAATTGCTCCTGCGGGAAGAGTGCGGGCGAAGAGAGGACGGATATTCCGACGGACCGTCAGATGCGGGTGGGAAACCGGGAGCTGACCCCGGCCCCGACCGCGGAAGCGGTGCCGGTCCGGGGCCGGGCCCCGGACCCGCGGCTCAGATGAACTTCTGGCCCGCGAGGAACTCGGCGAGCTGCTTGGCGCCCTCGCCCTCGTCCTTGACGATCGTGCCGGCCGTACGGGCCGGGCGCTCGGTGGCCTCCTCGACCTTGGTCCAGGCACCCTCCAGGCCGACCTCGTCCGCCTCGATGTCGAGGTCGTCCAGGTCCAGGGTCTCCACCGGCTTCTTCTTGGCGGCCATGATGCCCTTGAAGGAGGGGTAACGCGCCTCGCCCGACTGGTCGGTGACGGAGACGACGGCCGGCAGCGCGGCCTCCAGCTGCTCGCTGGCGGTGTCGCCGTCCCGGCGGCCGGTGACCTTGCCGTCGGCGACGGCGACCTGGGAGAGCTGGGTCACCTGCGGGACGCCCAGCCGCTCGGCGAGCAGCGCGGGCAGCACGCCCATGGTGCCGTCGGTGGAGGCCATACCGCAGACCACGAGGTCGTAGCCGGTCTTCTCAACGGCCTTGGCGAGCACGAGCGAGGTGCCGAGCGCGTCGGTGCCGTGCAGGTCGTCGTCCTCGACGTGGACGGCCTTGTCGGCGCCCATCGAGAGCGCCTTGCGCAGCGCGTCGGTGGCGTCCTCGGGACCGACGGTCAGGACCGTGATCTCCGCGTCGTCGTCGTTGGCTTCCTTGATCTGCAGGGCCTGCTCGACGGCGTACTCGTCGAGCTCCGAGAGGAGGCCGTCCACGTCGTCGCGGTCGACGGTCAGGTCCTCGGCGAAGTGCCGGTCGCCGGTGGCGTCGGGCACGTACTTCACACAGACAACGATCCTCAAGCTCACGCCGGCTCTCCTACCTGCTTCGTCTCTTCAGAACTGCCTTGTGCTGGCAGCATAGGCGCCTCACGGGGCGGCTCCCGGTCGGATACGGGTCCCCGCGCCGACCGTCATATTACTCGCCAGTACACCCAGTCTGATGCCCCGAATCAAGGCCGTCGAAATGTGACCTTCCCAACGGCCCCGACCCGGTGACGCAACAGGTTCCGAGGAACCTGTCAGTCGCGCAGCGCGTTGAAGCGACCCTGGTGGTAGAGGAGCGGCCGGCCGGGTCCCGCGGGGTCGCCGACGACGGGCTGGGCGAGCACGATCCGGTGGTCGCCGGCCGGTATCCGCGCCACGACCTTGCACACCAGCCACGCCAGTACGCCGTCCAGCAGCGGAACGCCCTCCGGGCCGGTGCGCCAGGACGTGGCCGGGCCGAACCGGTCGGCGCCGCTGCGGGCGAAGGTGGCGGCCAGCTCCTGCTGGTGCTCGCCGAGGATGTGGACGCCTATGTGCTCGGCCTCGGAGACGGTCGGCCAACTGGAGGCGCCGGTACCGATACCGAAGGAGAGCAGCGGGGGTTCGGCGGCGACGGAGGTGAGGGAGGTGGCGGTGAAGCCGACGGGGCCGGAACCGGCCGCGGTGATCACCGCGACGCCCGCGGCGTGCTGGCGGAAGACGGAACGCAGGAGTTCGGGGGAAGCGGTGCGGGGCGTGCCGAGGTCGGGCGAGGCCGTCATGGAGTTGTCCTTCTGCTGTGGGCTACGGGCCCGGGCGGGGCCGCCGACGGCCGTACGGCGCTCGGCGGAGGAGTCGTCGCTGCTCACACGCCGGGACAGCGCGCGCTGGCGGTCCGCAGCAGATCGACGTGCGCGCGTCCGTAGAGAAGGAGATCGATACCTGGCCGCATAACGTCAGGCTGACGATGCGTGACCCGAAGCGTCAAGTGTCGCCCGGCATCTGGGAGATCAATCACGGACCGCCTCCCCCAGGGCCGCGATGACGTCGACCTTCCGGGGCTGGCCGACGGCCCGGCGGACGATCGCGCCATGTCCGTCGAGCACCAGCACCGTCGGCGTGCTGCGGACCTCCAGGCGCCGCACCAGCTCCAACCGGTCCTCCGCGTCGATCTCGACGTGGGCCACGCCGTCGACCATCCCCGCGACGTCGGTCAGGACGCGCCGGGTGGCCCGGCAGGGCTGGCAGAAGGCACTGGAGAACTGGACGAGGGTGGCCCGCTCCCCCAGCTCCGCACCGATCTCGGCGGCGTCCAGCCGCGCCTCGTCGTCCCGCTCGCGCACCGTCGTCCCTCCCTCTCGACGATGTGCCGCAGGCCGAGGACACCCGCCGCCGCGAGCCCTGCGATGCACACCGTCCGTCCCGTCATCCCAAGGTGCAGCGTCGCCACGGCCACAAAGATTCCCGCAGCCGGACAGCGGCGCCCCGAAGCCACTGCCCGCGCGCACACCAGCGCGCGGCGGAAGCCCCCGAATCCGGCCGCGACCTGCCGGTTCCTCCGTCCACGTGACGAGAATCTCCTGCCCCGAGGGGCCCGCACGCTGGCCGCCGGGGCGCACATCGGGCACGATCTCCCGGAGCCACGAGTTACGACTGCGTAGGTTTCCGCCGGGAGAACCCTCCCCAGGCACAGAGAAGGGGTCCCCCACACATGGCCGAGTTCGTCTATCCGCCCGTCATCGGCGCCGCCCGTACGCTCTTCAAGACGCAGGACCTGAAGTTCGACGTCGCCGGTACGGAGCACATCCCGCGGCGCGGCGGAGCGGTGCTGGTGAGCAATCACATCGGCTATCTGGACTTCGTCTTCTGTGGGATGGCGGCGCGCCCGGCCAAGCGACTGGTGCGCTTCATGGCGAAGGAATCGGTCTTCCGCCACAAGGTCTCGGGGCCCCTGATGCGGGCGATGAAGCACATCCCGGTGGACCGGGCGCAGGGCATGCACGCCTACAAGCACGCGCTGTCCGCGCTGCGTTCGGGCGAGATCATCGGGGTCTTCCCGGAGGCGACGATCTCCGAGTCGTTCACCCTGAAGAACTTCAAGTCCGGCGCGGCACGGCTGGCCCAGGAGGCCGGCGTCCCGCTGCTCCCGATGGCGCTGTGGGGCACCCAGCGACTGTGGACCAAGGGACACAAGCGTCAGTTGGGCCGCCACCACTTCCCGATAACGATCCGGGTCGGCGAGCCGGTGGAGGCCGATCCGGCCGACCAGGCCGAGAAGATCACCGACCGCCTGCGGGCCCGCGTCCAGGACCTCCTGGAAGCCGCCCAGCGTGCCTACCCCGTACGGCCCCGCGACGCGGAGGACACCTGGTGGATCCCGGCCCACCTCGGCGGCACGGCACCGCTGCCGGGGGGCCGCGCCTAGGCAGTGTCTGATGGCTCTTTGACGAGATCACGGAGCCAGATCACGATGGCTGCGGTGGTCAGGGTGCCGTGGAAGATGTAGTCGCGTTT
>NZ_JBHVQS010000110.1:0-13568 GCF_042886435.1 Streptomyces sp. NPDC058000 | reverse complement strand
GTGCGTGAACAAGTGGAAGCAGTACCGCGCGGTGGCCAGCAGGTACGACAAGCGTGACTACATCTTCAACGGCACCCTGACCGTTGCAGCAATCGCCATCTGGCTCCGAGACACCGTCCAAGAGCCATCAGAAACGGCCTAGGTCGGCGGCAGCCGGGCGTAGAGGTGAGCCAGTGCGGCGCGAAAGCCTCTGGCGGTGAGGAAGACGGCGCCGGGGGGATCCGGCCGCGACCTGGACGATGACGGTGCTCCGGCCGTCCTGGCGGGCGACAGTGACGGCCGCGTCGAGCAGTGCCGGAGCACAGCAAGACCGCGTCGGACACCACGAACCAGGCCCATCCCCGAACGCAGAAACCCCCGCCGGAACCAGCCGACGGGGGATCCTCACCTCTCACTTGCTCTCACACGCGTCTCACCAACACCGTCGATGCCGCTGGACCACAAGGCCCCACCTGCACAAACGGCCCCGACCTAGACCACCTGGACGGCACTGGACGCTTCCGACAACCTACGCCAGGTGGTTCCACCGCCAACGCCGACGTGACATAGAGGGGCATCCGCTGGAGGCAACGCCCGCCAGTCAGTTGGCCTGCCAGGACCTTACGGCTCACGCACGGGGCTGGGCATGAGCCGGGCACAGGTGGCCGCCCACGTGATAGATCTCCTTCGAGCCGCACTACGGGTCTGAGAGCCGGCACGGAGAGCCATCCCGGGCTCGTATCCAGCACACCAGCCTTTCCCGGCTTCCGGTAATTGAGGCCAAGATCCGGACCAGGCACGGACCAACGCGCCTCCGACGGCAGCCCCGTCCGTCGTTTCAGCAGGTCAGCACTACGCGAACGCCGCACCACCAGCAGACCAAGAATCCGCTGGTAGTCCGGCGCCAGCACCGTCACCGGCAGCCCTTCCCGCCAGGGCGGCACCGTCGAGCCCGGCATCGACATGGTCGATGGCATCGTTTCCTGCTCCGCCTCGCTCTCGGTCACGGCAGTGGACTCGGCTGCGGAGGCGGCCAGGGCCTCGACCAGCTCCTCCCGTGTGATCACCCGCCGGTCCAGCTCGATCTCCACGGCCTCCAACACCTCAGCAAGCCGGGCGGCTTCCTCCTGCAGACCCTCCACCCGCACACGGGCAGTCGCCTCCCGCTCCTCCAACATTCCCAGCACCGACGCCACCACGCACCCCTCAGTCATGAAGCCGACACAAGACGCCGCATCCCTCTCTCACCCCGAGCGAAAGCACGCCTGACCAGCAAGAACCAAACGATCACGCTCGGTTGAGAGACGGCTTCTTACGACTCACGCCCGGGTTGAGCATGAGCCGAGTACGGGTGGCGCCCACGAGATGGATCACCTTCGAAAGCCATTCTCGGCTTCCGGGGATTGAGGCCAAGACCCGGACCAGGCACGGACCAACACGCCACCGAGGGCAGCCTCCGTCTCGACAGACGACGGTGAGCCGGGCGTCCATCAACGGAAGCACGTTTGAGCGATGGTCCAGTCAGCTCCAAGTCCACGAAAGCCAGTCGACGTGGTTACACGAATATGGTGTCGATAGCGGCCTTCCCATACGCCCCCGCACGCGGCAAAAAGTGTGCGTACTTGCGTAGCGTGAACGCAGGGTCCGAGTGCCCCAGCCACTGCGCCAGCGAGACGATGGACTCGCCAGCCTCCAGCTGTTCCGAGGCGTAGAAGTGGCGCAAAGCGTGATAGCCGTGCTCTCGGGACTGGTCCCATACGCGCCTCCCCTTCACCACCTTCGGCTCGCCGATGACTCCAGCATCCGAAAGGGCCGGCTTCCAGACGCCGGAGTTGAAATGGTTACGGTTGAGCGCCGCGCCTTGTGGAGTTACAACAAGGAGCTTGCAGGTCTTGGGTTTCCTGTATTTTCCCTCTGCAGGTGTCTCTGGGGGGCGGGGATCACCCCAGGGCAGCGTTACCCCAATTGGCGCCCAACTGTCGACGTGTTGCCTGAGCGCAACGGCAACACTCGATGGAAGTGGCACTTCCCGCAGTTTCTTACTCTTGGATATTGCGAAACACTGCCGAGTACCGATGATCTTAACCTGACGCCGAACGCGGATCACCTCATGGGTGAAGTCGATGTCCTCCAGGGACAAGCCGAATGCCTCACCTTGGCGCAGCCCCAGCCCGGCACCTATTTCGATCAGAACTCGGTATCGCTCCGGCAACGCCTCTCTTACGGTCAATACACGCTCCCGAGGCCAAGCCTCCAGCCTTCCAGCCGGCGCAGAAGGTGGCTTGACGCTACTATGCGAACGGCAGGGATTGCGGGCGATCCGACACTCCTCGACTGCGGCCTGAAGCACACCGGACAGAGTCCCCCATATGAGCCGGATCGAGGGCGGCCCGAGATCCCTCTCCAAACGCTTCATCCAACCCCGCAGCGCTTCAGGCCCCACGCTGTTCAGCGGTAGAGGGCCCAGGTGTGGAATTATGTGACCACGCAGACGTTGCTCAATTCTCTCCAACGTTCCGGGGTCACCGCTCCGAGTGGGCCACCAGTGCGACTCAATGTACTCCTTGACATTGATAGCACCGTCGCGAGGATCGGTAAACTCACCCCGTCGTACGTCGGTCTGGGCATGCGCCAGCCAAGCCTTGGCATCCTGAAGTACCGCAAACGATCGACCCTTTACTCCAACTATCCCTTTGACGCGGTATCGCGTGCACTTTCCGTATATCGCAGTTCTTTCACGCTTACCGGTCTTATTGTTCGGCCGCTTCTTTAGCCACCGGTCTTCAATATATCCGGACACGATCCTCAATCGAATAGGAATTAAAAGACTTTCAAAGTCGGCACGTGACAGCTCTTCTGTTACCGCACTCGGCGCACAGGATTTTGCTCCAGCGGGCTCAATATCGTGTTGCAACGCGAATCCGAGCGCTCTTGCTCTGCGATCCACTCGTCAAGACTCACAAGGCGGTACATGACTCGACCCCGAGGCCCCATACGAAAGCTCGGGGGGCCCTGGCGCCGATGTCGCCAGACATAGAGCGTCCGGGGCGACAGGCCGAGATATGACGCCGCGTCTCTCACAGTCAGGAATCCTCTCAGCGTGGCGGCATTGTTTCCGGAGACACGGTCACCCTCGATCAGGGAAGAAGCTGACGAGCAAGCAGTCATGGAGGGGCCTCCGCGGGTATCGAAGAACAGGTCGACTGGCTGTTGCCGCACCGAGTAGGCGGCGACCATCCCATCGTCTGAGGAAACGCCGGTTTGGCTAACCGGCGATCGTCGGCTATGTTTCGCAGCTGCCTCTGAGGCACCAATGATTTCTTGCTGCCATAAAACAAGAGAGTTTGGTGAGAGCAACCTGCGTCTGGCACACCCGATGGCGCAGCAGCCGGTAGAACAGCCCTTCGTTACGACTGTTCAGGAACTGCTGCCAGCAGGACGTGACTGCGCTTGGCTCCGCAAAACGTCCACCACACCTGGCTACGACACGCGCCCTGGCGGACTCCTGCCGGACCTCATGCAGGGAGCGCGCCTCGTGCGCAGGGACTCGGCCTCGCCTGTGCCGTCGCCTTCGCCGTACGGGAGCGCGGCGCACGTGAAGCGGAGGCGGCGTCAGAGCTGCAGACACCGCACGTGACGTCCCAATGTCCCAGAGAAGTCCCACGGGCCCTCTCCACCCCTCCCGCAAGCCAGCTTTTCGCTGGTCGGCGTCATGACCGAGGTGCGCTGCGGTCACATGTTGATCATGTGGCCCGCGAGGCCGTGGATCGCTTCCTGGATCGCCTCGCCGAGGGTGGGGTGGCCGTGGACGTTGCGGGCCACCTCGTGGACGGTGAGGTCCCATTTCTGGGCGAGGGTCAGTTCCGGGAGGAGTTCGGTCACTTCGGGGCCGATGAGGTGGGCGCCGATGATCTCCCCGTGCCGGGCATCGCTGATGATCTTGGCGAAGCCCGCGGTGTCGCCGATGCCGTGGGCCTTGGCGTTGGCGGTGAACGGGAACTTGGCCACCCGGACGTCGTAGCCCTGGTCGCGGGCCTGCTCCTCGGTCCAGCCGAAGCTGGCGATCTGCGGCTGGCAGAACGTCACCCGCGGGATCATCACGTAGTCCAGTTCCATGGTCTCCGCGCCGGCGATGGTCTCCGCCGCCACGATGCCCATCGCCTCGGCGGCGTGCGCCAGCATCAGTTTGGCGGTGACGTCGCCGATGGCGAAGATGTGCGGCACGCTCGTCCGGCACCGGCCGTCGATGTCGACGGCACCGCGCTCGGTCAGCCGGACGCCGGTGTTCTCCAGTCCGAAGCCGGTGGTCCGCGGCTGGAAGCCGATGGCTTGGAGGACCTGGTCGGTCTCCAGGGTCTGGCGTTGGCCGCCGGTGGTGACCGTGACGCGCACCCGCTCCCCGGAGTCGTCGATCCCCTCGACGCGGGTGGAGGGAAGTACGTTGATGCCCAACTTGCGGTAGCGGCGGGCGAGTTCGGCGGACACCTCCGCGTCCTCCAGTGGTACGACGCGGTCCAGGAACTCCACGAGGGTGACCTCGACGCCGTAGTTGTGGAGGACGTAGGCGAATTCGACGCCGATGGCGCCCGCCCCGGCGATGATGATGCTGCGCGGCAGTTCGTCGGAGAGGATCTGCTCCTCGTAGGTCACCACCCGGCGGCTGAGGGAGGTGCCGGGCAGTAGGCGGGTGACCGAGCCGGTGGCGATGATCGCGTGGCCGAACGAGAGGGTCTCGGACCGGCCGTCGCCCAGGGTGACGTGGAGGGTGTGCGGGTCGATGAAGGCACCGATGCCCTCGAACTGCTCGATCTTGTTCTTCTTCATCAGGAAGTGCACGCCCTTGGCGCGGCCGTCGGCCACCTTGCGGCTGCGCAGGAACGCCTCCCGGTAGTCGAAGGTGACCTTGCCCTCGACGTGCATTCCGAAGGTCTTCGCCTCCCGGCCCACGATGTGGGCGATCTCGGCGTTGCGGAGCAGGGCCTTCGACGGGACGCAGCCGATGTTGAGGCAGACGCCGCCCCAGTATTTGGCCTCGACGATGGCCGTGCGCAGGCCGAGCTGGGCGGCCCGGATGGCCGCGACGTACCCTCCGGGGCCCGCGCCCAGGACCACCACGTCGAAGTGCGTGCTCATGCCGAGCGCCCGCTTCGTTCGCCCCCGGAGGCGCCGGGCGTGCACCGTCCCATGCTTCGCTCGCTCATGCTCGGCAGCCTAAGCGGGGGTGGTCGAGGTCGCAGCGCGTCGCGGTCCAGGTGGGGGGCGGCCCGGTGCTCCGCCGCACGGGTTCGAGCGGCCGCGGACCTGGCCTGCGGGGCGGGGCCGGAACGGAACGGTGTCGGCCGGTCCGGCCCCGACCTCTCGGCCGGTGCGCTCAGTTGGCGGACGGATCGGCCCCCGCAGCCGGACCGTCCGCCCGCGGTCGGGAGGTCACCGCGCTGTGCCGGGCGCGCGGTGCTTCACGTGCACTCGACGGTGCCGGTCATCGGCGGTCGTCCCCCGGCGCCGCGCGGAAGGCGGCGGCGTGGTCGCGGAGGAAGTCCTCCAGGGAGCGGGCCGGTCGGCCCAGCAGGCGGGGGACGGTGTCGGCGACGGTCGCGGCCTCGCCGGCCGCGTACATGCCGTGCAACTCGACCAGACCGTCGACCTGCCATGCGGGCATGCCGGCGGCGAGCATCCCCTCGCGGGCCTGGTCGGGCGTCAGTGCGCGGTAGGTGACGTCGTGTCCGAGTGCCGCGCCGATCCGGGCGGCGATCTGGTCGTGGGTGAGCGCCTCGGGCCCGGTCACCTCCAGGACGGCCTTGTCGTTGCCGTCGCCGGTGAGCACCGCGGCGGCGGTCTCGGCGACGTCACGGGCGTCCACGTAGGAGACCGCGGCGTCGCCGGCGGGGAGGGCCAGGGTCCCGGCCCGCAGGGATTCCGCCATGCCCCGGTAGTTCTGCCAGAAGCCGTTGGGGGCCAGTGCGGTCCAGTCGAGGCCGGTGGCGTTGAGCTGGTCGAGGCCGGCGGCGTGCGCGGCGAAGAACCGGACCGGGGTGACGTCGGGGCGTCCGAGGCCGACGGCCGCGTGCAGGACCACCCTGGGGCGGGCGGCCTGCACGGCGGCGTCGATGACGTGGCGCTGCTGCTGTTCGGCGTCCGGGTGGACGGGGGTCAGCAGGTAGACCGCGTCCACGCCGGCGAGGGCCGGGGCCAGCGACGCGGGGTCACTCAGGTCGGCGGTGACCGGTTCCACGCCCGCGTCCCATTCGGCGGGCAGGTTGCGGGGGTTCCGCACCAGTGCGCGGACCGGCACGCCGCGGTCCCGGAGCGCGCTCACCAGCGGTCGGCCGACGGTGCCGGTTGCACCCGTCACGAGAATCATCAAGTCCCCTGAGGTGGTTGAGATGTGCAGACCCAGTGGTGGCCTGTTTTCGGCCAAGTATCGGGTGCGGTCGGCGCGTGCGGCGAGCTTTTTGATCAACAAGCGCAGGTTGTTGTCGATCCACCAGCACCGCTTGTCGCCGAACCGCCGGTTCCGCAGGCCAGCGCCGTAGGATCCGGTCGCATGGAACCCGAGTTGCGCCATCTGCGGGCGTTCGTCGCGGTGGCCGAGCACCGCAGCTTCACGCGCGCCGCCCAGGACCTCTATCTCGCCCAGCAAGCCCTCAGTCAGCAGGTCAAGGCGTTGGAGGAAATCCTCGGCGTGCAGCTGCTGACCCGGTCCTCGCGGCGGGTGGACCTCACCCCGGCAGGAAGCGCGTATCTGGCCGATTGCAAGCGGCTGTTGGCCGCCTCGACGCGCGCCACCCAGCACGTGCGGGCGGTGGCCGCCGGGGAGGCGGGCCGGCTGCGGCTGGCGTACTCGCTCAGTGCGGCGTACGAGACGCTGCCCGAGCTGACGGACCGGCTGGCCCGGCGGCATCCGGGGCTGAAGGTGGAGACCCGGGAGATCTTCGCCGGCGACGCCTGCCGCGCACTGCGGGACAACCGCTACGACATCGTGCTGGTCCCGGCCACGAACCAGCCGAAAGGGCTGACCCGCCGTGCGGTCCGCCGGGAGCCGCTGCGGGTCGCGGTGTGTGACGACCATCCGCTGGCCGGTGCGCGGACGGTGGCCCTCGGCCGGCTGCGCGGTGAGACCTTCCAGCTCTGGCCGCGCGATATGTCCCCCGGCTACTACGACGCGGTACTCGACGCCTGCCGGGGTGCGGGCTTCGAGCCCGTCCTCGACGGCACCGCTTCCGGCACCAATGCCTGGGCCGGGATAGCCGCCGGCCGCGGCATCAACCTCGTGGTGGCGTCGCTGGCCCGTCAGCTCCCCCGCAACATCACCCTGGTGTCGCTCACGCCGCCGGGCCCTGCGCTCACCATCGAGGCCGTCTGGCGCACCGATCACCGGCATCCGGCCACCACACACCTGCTGGACGTCTGCGCCGACCTCTACGGGGCGGAGGACCGGCTCGCCACCGGGTAGCACGCGCGGGCGCCGGACACGGGCCAGGGCCCGGCGACCGGAGTCGCCGGGCCCTGGCCCGTTGCTGTTGCTGTTGCCGTTGCCGTTGCGGCGGGTGTGTCAGTTCACCGTGTCGTGACTGAGCTCGATGTCGCACTCGGCCTGTCCGGAGGCGGTCAGCCGCAGCGGGGCGGCGGCCGGCGGATAGCCGCTGGCGATCAGCGTGTAGTCGCCGCTGTCGAGGTCGGTGAAGACGTACTCACCGTCGTGGCCGCTGGTGGCGCTGCCCACGACGTTGCCCGCCGGGTCCAGCAGGGTCACCCGGGCGTCGTTGACCGCGCCGCCGTGGGCGGTGCGGACGGTGCCGCGGACCTGCGCGCCCAGCGTCAGCCGGATCTCGTACCAGTTGCGGGAGCCGGCGGCCACCTCCACCTGGAGGGCGGACGGACGGTGGCGCTCCGCGCTGACCGCCAGGGTGTAGCTGCCCGGGGTCAGTTCGTCGAAGGCGAAGCCGCCGTCCTGGCCGACGACGCCGGAGGCCACGACCTCACCGCGGACGTCGGTGGCCACGACCAGCGCACCGGGCACCGGGTCGTCGTTCTTCTCCTCGCGGACCTCACCGGACAGTCCGGCCGCGCCGCTGAGCGTCAGATCGAAGGAGACCGGATCGGCGCCCACCACGACGGTCAGCGCCTGCGGCTTGCGGGCGCCGGCGGAGCCGATCAGCACGTAGGTGCCGGGTCCGGTGGTCGGCAGCGCGTAGCCGCCGTCGGCGTCGGTGGTGGTGCGGCCGAGCTGCCGTCCGCCGACGCTGATCAGGGTGACCGCGGCCTGCACCACCGGTCGGCCGCCGCTGTCCCGCACGGTGCCGCGGATCAACGGTCCGGACGCGTCCGCTGCGGTATCCGGGACGCTCCCGGCGGCCACGGCGGCGGGAGCGCCCGCCTCCGGGGCCAGCACGGCGGCCGGTGCGGTCGCGGCCGCGGGCGGGACCTCGCCGTTGGCCTCGGCCTCCGCCTGGGCCCGCGCCTGGAGGCCGGAGATCTGCCGCAGCGGCACCTCCTTGATGAACCACATCAGCAGGAAGGCCAGCGCGACGACGATGGCGCCCATCAGGAAGACGGTGTGCATGGAGTCGGCGAAGCCGCGCTTGAACGGCTCGGCCAGTCGCGGGTCGAGGTGCTGGATGAACGAGGAGTCGCTCAGCACGCCCGAGGAGCCGCCGTTGCCGGGGTGCTTGAGCATGTCGAGCACCGGCTTGTTGGCCGGGTTGTGGAGCACCGCGGGGTCCTTGAGCGCCTCCTGGAAGCGCGCGGTGGAAGCGGCACTCCTGAACGCGTCGCCGATCTTGTCACCGACCGTGCTGAACAGCACGGAGAGGAAGATCGCCGTACCGGCCGTGGCACCCATCTGCCGGAAGAACGTGGACGAGGCGGTGGCCACACCCATGTCCTGCGGCGGCACCGCGTTCTGCACGGCCAGTACCAGGGTCTGCATACAGCCACCCAGGCCGAGGCCGAAGATCAGCATGTAGACCATGGTTTCCCACAGCGGGGTGTCCCACTGGACCCGGTAGTGGAAGAGCAGCATGGCGGCGACCATCAGGGCGGTGCCGATGATCGGGAAGATCTTGTAGCGGCCGGTCTTGGAGGTGATCTGGCCGGACGCGATCGAGGCGATCATCATGCCCGCCATCAGCGGCAGCATCTGCAGGCCCGACATCGTGGGGCTGGCGCCCTTCACGATCTGGAGGTACTGCGGGATCATCAGCATCCCGCCGAACATGCCCATGCCGATCAGCACGGACAGCAGGCTGGTCTTGCTGAAGGTGCCGTTGCGGAACAGTCGCATCGGGATCAGCGCGTCGTCGCCGATCCACCGCTCCACGAGGATCCAGGCGATGATCCCGACCACGCCGGTGACGTAGCAGGCGATCGACTGCGACGAGGTCCAGCCCCACTCCCGGCCCTGCTCGGCGACGAGCAGCAGCGGGACCACACCGAGGGTGATGGTGAACGCTCCCCACCAGTCGATGCGGCGGTTCCGGCGGGTGTGCGGGATGTTGAGGACCTTGGCGACGACGAACAGCGCGATGATGCCGATCGGCACGTTGACCAGGAAGACCCAGCGCCAGCCGGTGATGCCGAGCAGGGTGGCCTGGCCGGCCAGCGCGCCGCCGATCAGCGGACCGGCGACGCTGGAGGTGGCGAACGTACCGAGCATGTAGCCCTGGTACCGGGCGCGCTCCCGGGGCGGGACGATGTCACCGATGATCGCCAGCGCCAGCGACATCAGACCACCGGCACCCAGGCCCTGGAGGGCGCGGAAGCCGGCGAGTTCGGTCATCGAGGTGGAGAAGGTGCAGAGCACCGAGCCCACCACGAAGATGCTGATCGCGGCCAGGTAGTAGGGCTTGCGGCCGTGGAGGTCGGACAGCTTGCCGTACAGCGGGGTGGCGATCGTGGAGGTGATCAGGTAGGCCGTGGTCGCCCAGGCCTGCTCGCTGAGCCCGTGCAGATCGTCGGCGATGGTCCGGATGGAGGTGCTGACGATCGTCTGGTCGAGCGCGGCAAGGAACATGCCCAGCATCAGACCGCTGAGGATGGTGAGGATCTGGCGGTGGGTGAGAACCCCCGCCCCCGGTATCGCCTTGGCTTGCGCCCCCGGCGGAGAGGTGGCTGTGCTCATCTACGTATCTCTCCCTGTTCCACGGCGGCGCCCTGGTCTCCCCCGGAGTCCGGCCGTGCGTGTTGACGTTCTGCCAAGTCCTTGTTGAGCCGGCTCATCAGCCGGATCAGGTCGGCCCGGTCCTGTGGCGACCAGGATTCGAGGATCCCGGCCAGCTCGGCGTCGCGCTGACGCCGGTAGTCCTCGAAGCGGGCCCGCCCCGCCTCGGTGGCGGTCAGCAGCGAACCGCGCCGGTCCTCCGGGTCCGGGCGCCGGGCGACCAGGCCGCGCTCGACCAGCGAGCGCACCTGTCGGCTGACGGTGGACAGGTCCAGGAACGCGTCGGCGGCCAGGTCGGTCGCCCGCTGGTCCCCTCCGCACACCAGCCTGGCCAGCAGCACGCGGTCGGCGGCGCCGGCGTCGTGCTTGACTCGCTGTTTCCACGCTGCGATCAGCCGGGTGAAGCGGACCATTTCCGTCCCCAGCCCCGCGGCTGCTTCGTCCAGGCTCGACGCGGTGGTGATCTCCGAGATCCCAGCCCCATCGCAGGCATGGACCGTGCCGTTGCTCATCGTCGTGATCCCTCGCACTGAATGCGTGCACGCGTGATTGCGTGATCCAGTCGGCCCACTGGATACATTGCTTGTATCCAGCAAGCATAGCGGCTGCGCGAGGGTGCCACCGACCACGGGGGGATTCACTGCGGCACGGAGGAGCGCCGGAGCGTCAACCGCGCGCCCCTGACACCACCATCGCCCCCCTGAGGCAAAACCCTGCCAAGGTGGTAGATATGCCGGAAATGCACCATCGGCCCCCTCAACCAGAAGGGAGAACCCATGTCGTCGAAACGTCGCCGCAAGAAGAAGTCACGCCGCAACCACGCGGCCAATCACGGCAAGCGCCCGCAGTCCTGAGCCGGGCCCGTGGCTAACTGGGGCGGGGCGCCCTGGGGAGCTGCTGGATGACGCAGTGGGCCCCGCCGCCGAAGGCGAGCGTCGGGGCCGGCACCCCGACCACCCGGCGACCGGGCAGCGCGGCGGCGAGCACCGCGAGCGCCTCCTCGCCCCGCTCGCCGCCGCCGACCGGAACCACCGCCCCGCCGTTGGCGGGGACGCATGATCCGGGCTCCCAGGTGGTGGGGGGCGTCGGGGTCAGTGCGCGATGCCGTCGATCAGCTCGCGGGCGCCCTGGCGCAGCAGCGCCACGGCGACGGAGGTGCCCAGTGTCTCGGGGGTCAGCGGGCCGGCCCACTCGTGCGCGTTCAGGACGGTCTTGCCGTCGGGGGTGAAGACGCTGGCCCGCAGGGAGAGTTCCCCGCGCCGGTCGGTGGTGGCGAACCCGGCGATCGGGCTGTTGCAGTGGCCCTGGAGGACGTGCAGCAGCATCCGCTCCGCCATGGTCTCCCGGTACGTCGCGGGGTCGCCGAGGCCGCTGACGGCTTCGATGGTGTCGGTGTCGTCCTCGCGGCACTGGAGCGCCAGGACACCCGCGCCGATCGGCGGGCACATGACGTCCACCGACAGGATCTCGGTGATCGCGTCGGGGCGGCCGATCCGCTCCAGCCCGGAGACGGCCAGCAGCAGGGCGTCGGCCTCACCCGCGGCCAGCTTCTCCATACGGCGGTTGGCGTTGCCGCGCATCGGTACGTATTCCAGGTGCGGGTGCGAGGCGGCGAGCTGGGCGATCCGGCGTACCGAGGAGGTGCCCATCCGGGTGCCGGCGGGCAGCTCGTCGAGGGTGAGCCCGCCCGGGTGGATCAACGCGTCCCGGACGTCGTCCCGCTTGAGGAAGGCGGCGAACGCCGTCCCGGCCGGCAGCGGGCGGTCGCCGGGGATGTCCTTGACGCAGTGCACCGCGAGGTCCGCCTCGCCGGCCAGGAGGGCGGCGTCGACCTCCTTGGTGAACGCCCCCTTCCCCTCCACCTGGGAGAGCGCCCCCATCCACCGGTCGCCGGTCGTCTTGACGGGGACGACCTCGGTGGCGATGCCGGGGTGCAGCGCAGCCAGTTCGGCGCGGACGCGCTCCACCTGGGCGAGGGCCATCGGGGAGTCGCGGGACACGATACGAATCAGTTCTGAGGCGGACATGGCGCCGATGATAGGCCGTCAAATTCGGACAGTTACCGACAGCTCGTCGGAGTTCGCGTGCGTCGCGTCACCTCCGCTCCGACCGCGGACGGGCGGCCGTCGGCCCGCCGACCGGGCCGCCTCGTGCGGCTCTCCCCCGGCCCGACGCCCGCGGTAGCGTCCAGGCATGTCCCGATCAAGCAACCAGGCCGAAGCGGGCCACCGGCCCCCTCCCGTCAGCACGACCCCCGTCACCCCGGATCCCGTGACCGCCGACGACCTCGCCCGCGCCGTACGGCTCTCGGTGCGCCTCCTGCGGACCGCGCCCGCCTCGGCCTGGGAGGGCCGGGCGGCCGGGTCGCTGGAGTGGGACTGCTGGGAGACGGTCGAGCACCTGAGTGACGACCTTTTCGCCTACGCGGCCCAACTGGGGCCCAGCACACCACCGTTGGACCGCGAGGTGCCCTTCTTCTGGCACCGTCGCCGCCCCGGCGGCCCGGCCAACGCGGTGCACGCCGACCGCGCCGCCGGGCCTGCCGGGCTCCTCCAGACCCTGGAGGCGTGCGGCGCCCTCCTGGTCGCCATGGTGCGGACCACTCCCCCGCAGGTGCGTGCCCATCACGTCTTCGGCGTCTCGGATCCGGAAGGCTTCGCGGCGATGGGGATCGTCGAGACGGTGGTCCACACCCACGATCTGGCCTCGGGGCTGGGGCTCGACTGGGATCCGCCGGCCGAGGTGTGCGCGCGGGTCCTGACCCGGCTGTTCCCTGACGTCCCGACCGGGGCGGACCCGTGGCCGACGCTGCTCTGGGCCACCGGGCGTGCCGCGCTCCCCGGGCACCCGCGCCGCACCGAATGGCGCTGGGACGGCACCGTGCGCTCGTGAGGGCCCGGCCGCACGGGCGGTTCGGCCGCCGGGATCGGTGTGGTCAGTGTCGGGAGGGCGGCCGCCGATACCGCCCGGCGCACCGCCGGCCGGTCGGCAATCATCACGTCCGCGGCGCTCAGCGGCTGTTTGCGGCGGCGTAGCAGAATGCGCAGGAGGCGGTCGGTCGGTGGCGGCACTACCTCCGCCGGTCGCTTTCGGGTCGGGCGCCGACCCGGCGGATTGCGGCGGCCGGCGCTCATTTCACCTCGTCGGGGAGCGGAATTCGTTGCCTCATATTCACCATTAATTCCCCGTGGGTTCCGCGGCGAGAGCAGATGCGCAGGCGCTGCGTGTCGAACGGCGCCCCGGGCACTCACCCCCGCCCGGCAGTCGGGAGCCCGGGCCGGTGAGGAGCCGGCCCGGGCTCCCGGCACCTGCCGGCGTGCGGACCTGTGGTGCGCTGCGCCCAGGGCCTGTCCGGTGGATCAGGGTCGGATAGGCCGCGGCGTCTGGTGCGGTGCATCGCAAGGCGCTGGAGCGGCCTGATAGCGGAGCT
>NZ_JBHVQS010000109.1:0-13998 GCF_042886435.1 Streptomyces sp. NPDC058000 | reverse complement strand
TGGGCTTCGATGGGGTCGCCGAGGGTGGTGCCGGTGCCGTGGGCTTCGACGGCGTCTATTTCCGATGCGGCTAGGCGGGCGTCGGTCAGTGCTTGTTGGATGACCTTCTGCTGGGCGGTCCCGTTGGGGGCGGTGAGGCCGTTGCTGGCGCCGTCTTGGTTGACGGCGGATCCGCGGAGCACTGCCAGCACCCGATGGCCCTTGCGCTGGGCATCGGACAGCCGCTCCACCAGCAGCATGCCGATCCCCTCGCCCCACGCCGTGCCGTCCGCTCCGGCCGCGAACGCCTTGCAGCGCCCGTCGGGGGCGAGCCCACGCTGCCGGCTGAACCAGATGAACAGGTCCGGCGTGGACAACACGGTCACCCCGCCGGCCAGCGCGAGGTCGCACTCGCCCCGGCGCAGCGACTGGGCGGCCAGGTGCAGCGCCACCAGCGACGACGAGCACGCGGTGTCGAGGGTCAGCGCCGGCCCTTCGAGCCCGAGGGCGTAGGCGAGCCGGCCCGACGCGATGCTGGTCGCAT
This sequence comes from Streptomyces sp. NPDC058000, assembly GCF_042886435.1. Taxonomy (NCBI): domain Bacteria; kingdom Bacillati; phylum Actinomycetota; class Actinomycetes; order Kitasatosporales; family Streptomycetaceae; genus Streptomyces; species Streptomyces sp. NPDC058000. The sequence continues at coordinate 13,475 of NZ_JBHVQS010000109.1, read as the reverse complement.
TGCCGGTCATGATGTGGCCCTCGTACTCGCGGGGCACGTCCTGGCGGTCCGGGGCGTAGCGCTGGGCGGTCATCCCGACGAACGTCCCGGTGCGGCTGCCACGCAGCGTCGCCGGATCGATTCCGGCCCGCTCCACGGCCTCCCAGGCGGTCTCCAGCAGCAGCCGCTGCTGCGGATCGGTCGCCACCGCCTCCCGCGGGCCCAGCCCGAAGAACGCGGCGTCGAACCCACCCGCGTCCGTGAGGAAACCGCCCTCCTTGACGTACGAGCGGTCCGGCCGGTCGGGATCGGGGTCGTAGAGGGCGTCCAGGTCCCAGCCCCGGTCGGTGGGGAACCCGGAGATCGCGTCGCCACCGTCCGCGATCAGCTGCCACAGGTCCTCGGGCGTCTCCACCCCGCCGGGGAAGCGGCAGCTCATCGCGACGATCGCGATCGGTTCGTGGCGCTCCGATTCCAGCCGTCGCAGGCGTCGGTTGGCCTGACGGAGGTCGGCGGTGGCGCGTTGGAGGTACTCACGGAGCTTCTGTTCGTTCGACATCGGTGGTCATCGCTCCCTGCTGGGTGGTGGTGCGGATACCGGGACGACACCTGGGTCGGGGCGGTGCGTCCGGCCGGGGCCGCACGTCCGGTGCGGCCCGGACGCGGGGCGGGGCGCACGCCTCACGTGGTCCCCATCTCCTGGTCGAGGGCCTCGAAGAGCTCCTCGTCCGTTGCCGTGAACAGGTCCTCGTCGGGCTGCGTCACCGCGTCCGCGCCGTCCTCGGATCCCCATCGGCTCATCAGTGCGCGCAGCCGCGCCATGACCTCGGTGTGGGCGGGGTCGCCCGACTCGTGGGCGGCGAGCACCGCTTCCACCGCGGCCAGTTCGGCGTGCGCCGACCGGTCGTTCGCCGCCGGCTCGTCCGGCCACAGCGCGCCCCGCAGATGGCTGACCAGGGCGTCCGGGGTGGGATGGTCGAAGACCAGCGTCGCCTGGAGCCCCAGCCCGGTCGCCGCGTTGAGCCGGTTGCGCAGCTCCACCGCGGTCAGCGAGTCGAAACCGATCTCCTTGAACGCGGCCTGCCGGCCCACCTTCTCCGGCTTGCCGTGTCCCAGGACCTGAGCGACGTGGGTGCGGACGAGATCCAACAGCGCCGTCTCGCGTTCCGCGGGCGGCAGCGCCGCGAGCCCTTCGCCGGGGCGCGCGGACGGTTCGGCGCGGTGTCCCGCCGCTCGGCGCGGTGCGGTGCGCACCAGCCGGCCGAAGACGCGCGGCAGTTGGCCCGCTGTCGTCTGGGCGCTCAGCGCCGCGAAGTCCAGGCGGGCGGGCAGCAGCACCCCGTCGGCCTCGCCGCGGGCCGCGTCGGCCCGTGCGGCGTCCAGCAGCGCCATGCCCTGCTCGGTCGAGAGCGGCGCCAGACCACTGCGGCCGAGTCGCGCGAGATCGCCCGCCGACAGTTGGTCCGTCATGCCCCCGCTCGGCGCCCACGTGCCCCAGGCCAGTGACACCGCGGGCAGCCCCAGCGAACGGCGGTACGCGGCGAGCGCGTCCAGGAAGGTGTTGGCGGCCGCGTAGTTGCTCTGCCCGGCGCCGCCGAGAAGGCCGGACGCCGACGAGAACATCACGAACTCCCGTAGATCCATGCCCAGTTCCAGGCTCAGCTGGTGGAGGTGCCATGCCGCGTCGGCCTTGGGGGCCAGCACGGTCGCCAGCCGGTCCGCGGACTGGGCGGCGATCACCCCGTCGTCCAGTACACCCGCGAGGTGGAACACCGCCGTCAAGGGGTGGCGCTCCGGGACGGACCCGAGGAGTTCGGCGAGCGCGGCGCGATCGGCGACGTCGCAGGCGGCGATCCGCACGGTGGCGCCGAGCCCGGTCAGCTCGGCCGCGAGTTCCGCGGCGCCCGGCGCCTCGGCCCCGCGCCGTGCGGCGATCAGCAACTGCCGCACGCCGTGCCGGGCGACCAGGTGGCGGGCGAGCGTGGCACCGATCGCACCGGTACCGCCGGTGAGGAGCACCGTCCCGTCCGGGGCGGCGCCCGGCGCGCAGCGGTCCTGCGGTGTCGCGGGCGGCTGCGGGCGACGGACGAGCACCGGCTCCAGCACCCGGCCCGCGCGGATCGCCAGCCGGGCCAGCCCGGTGGCCAGCGCGCTGGGCACCGCCCGGAGAGACGCCTCCGCGTCATCGAGGTCCAGCAGGACGAACCGGTCCGGATGCTCCGTCTGCGCCGAGCCGACCAGCCCCCACACCGGTGCCTTGGCGAGCTGCGGCACATCGCCGATCTCACCCGCCGCCACCGCTCCCCGGGTCACCACGACCAGCCGGGTCCCCGCGAACGCGGGCTCGGCCAGCCACTCCTGCACCAGCTCCAGGGCGGCGCACGCCGTGGTACGGACGGCCTGCGGAACATCGTCGGGAGAGCCTGCGGCCAGACCGATCAGGGCCACGTCCGGAACCGGGGCGTGCTCCTCGACCACGGCGGTGCGCAGTGCGGCGAGGTCCGGGTAGCCGGCGTATGCACGCGTCCCGGCGGGGATGCCCGTGTCGCCCACCAGCGCCCAACGCTGCTGCAACCCGGCGGAGTCGGTAGTTCCGGCAGGTAGCGGCAGCCAGGCGGGGGCGTAGAGGGGCGCCGCCCGGTGCGCGTTCGCCGCCGGCTGTCCGGCGACCGGGGCCAGGGTGAGTGAGGCGATGGCGCCCACCGGCGCGCCCACCGCGTCCGCGAACTCCACCTCGACGGTACGGCGGGTGCCGTCGCCGCCGGTGGCTTCGTCCGCGGACGTCACCTGTACGCGGAGCACCGACGCGCCGACCGCGTACAGCCGGGCCCCACGCCACGCATCGACCGTGGTCCCGGACCACTCCGCGTCCGCGGTGAAGCCGGCGCCGCCGAACACCGCGGCCAGCAGCGTCGGATGGACGGCATACCCGTGAGGCCCGTCCGGGTCGGCGGCCTCCTCACCGGACTCCGCGGGCAGCTCGATCTCGTAGTACAGCGCACCGCCCGACCGCCAGGCACCGTGCACCGCCACCGGACCCACGGCGTCGAGGAACGCCCCGAGCTCCGCACCGTCCAGCGGAGCCGCACCGGCCGGCGGCCAGGCCCGTTCCACCTCGTCCACCGGCGGTTGCGGCGCGGCCGGCGACGGCGCCAGGACGGCGGTGGCGTGGCGCGTCCACGGCGGTGCCTCCTCCGCCGTGAGGTCCGCGTGCTCCAGCCGCGCGGACAGGGCCACGGTGCGCCGACCGGCGTCGTCCGCGGTACCCACCGACACCTGAAGGTTCAGCGCATCGGCCGAACCTTCCGCCGGCAGCGTCAGCGGACGGTGCATCGTCAGTTCGTCGACCGCACCGCAGCCGCTGCGCGTGGCAGCGTGCAACGCCAGCTCCGCGACCAGCGCACCGGGGTCGGCCCCCACTCCGTACGGGGGCCCGGCGGTGAGCCGTCCGGTGAGCAACAGTCCTTTCCCGTCGGCGAGTTCGATGGTTGCGCCGAGGAGGGGGTGGTGGTTGGGGGTGAGTCCGAGGCTGGTGGTGTCGCTGGTGGTTTTGGGGGTGTCGAGCCAGTAGCGCTGGTGTTGGAAGGGGTAGGTGGGGAGGTCGGCGGGTGTGGTGGGTGTCTGGTTGAAGTAGGGGGTCCAGGTGAGGGGCGTGGTGTGGGTGTGGAGGGTGGCGAGGGTGGTGGTGAGGGCGTGGATTTCGTTGGTGCGGTGGTTGAGGGCGGAGGCGATGAGTGGGCTGTTGTTGCTGGTGGCGGTGGTGTTGTTGGTGGTGGTGTGGATGTGGGGGGTGAGGGTGGTGGTGGGTCCGAGTTCGAGGTAGGTGGTTGTGGTGTGGTGTTGGTCCAGGGTGGTGAGGGTGTCTGCGAAGCGGACGGTGGTGCGGATGTGGTGGGTCCAGTAGTCCGGATCGGTGAGTTGTTCGGCGGTGGCGACTTGGCCGGTGACGTTGGAGAGCACCGGGATGCGTGGGGTTTGGTAGGTGAGTGTGGCGGCGATGGTTCGGAACTCGTCGAGGATGGGGTCCATGTGGGGGGAGTGGAAGGCGTGGCTGACGCGTAGTGCGGTGGTGCGTATGCCTTGCTCTGCGAGTTGTTCGGCGAGGGTGTGGGCTGCGTGGTGGTCGCCGGAGATGACGAGTGAGGTGGGGCTGTTGATGGCGGCGAGGGAGAGGTGTTTGTTCAGGTGGGGGGTGATGTGTTCTTCGGTGGTGTTGAGGGCGATCATGGCGCCGCCGGTGGGTGCGGTTTGCATGAGGCGGGCGCGTGCGGCGATGAGGGTGGTGGCGTCGGTGAGGTTGAGGACGCCGGCGAGGTGGGCGGCGGTGAGTTCGCCCAGTGAGTGGCCGGTGAGGTAGTCCGGTTCCACTCCGAATGCGGTGACCAGGCGGTAGAGGGCGACCTCTAGGGCGAAGAGGGCGGGTTGGGCGTATTGCGTTTGGTCCAGTAGTGCGGCTTGTTCGCTGCCTTCCTCCGCCCACATCACGTCCTTGAGGGGCTGTTCCAGATGCGGCGTGAAGTGTTCGCAGACCTCGTCGAGTGCCTGGGCGAAGAGGGGGAACCGGTCGGCGAGTTCGCGGCCCATGCCGGGGCGTTGGCTGCCTTGGCCGGAGAAGAGGAAAGCGGTCTTCCCGCCGGTGGTCGTGGTCCCTGGGCCGTTTGCGATGCCCGTGATGATGTGTGGGTTGTCGTTGCTTTGTCCGGTGGCGATGGTGTTCAGTGCGGTGAGGAGTTCGTTGCGGTTTTCGGTGGTGATCACGGCGCGGTGTTCGAATACTGCTCGTTGGGTGGCCAGTGTTGCTGCGATGGGGGTTGCCGGTAGTTGCGGGCGTTGGGTGAGGAGTTCCCGCAGGTTGTTCGCCTGTTCGCGGAGGGCGGCGGCGTCACGCGCCGACAGCACCAGCGGTAGCCAGGGCTCGGCGGGCGTGGCCTCGTCGGTTGCGGGCGGCGGCAGTTGGTCGGCCAGTGGGGGTTCCTCGATGATGGCGTGGGCGTTGGTGCCGCTCATGCCGAACGAGGAGACCGCGGCCCGGCGCGGCCGGCCGGCCGGTTCCCACGGCCGGTCCTCGGTGAGGAGTTCCACCGCGCCGGCTTCCCAGTCCACGTGCGGGGTCGGGGCGTCGACGTGCAGGGTGCGGGGCAGTACGCCGTACCGCATCGCCAGCACCATCTTGATGACGCCGCCCACGCCCGCGGCGGCCTGGGTGTGGCCGATGTTGGATTTCAACGAGCCGAGCCGGAGCGGCTGTTGGCGGTCCTGGCCGTAGGTGGCGAGGATGGCCTGGGCCTCGATCGGGTCGCCCAGGGCGGTCCCGGTGCCATGGGCCTCCATCGCATCCACGTCGGCCGCGGCCAGGCCGGCATCGGCCAGTGCCTGCCGGATGACCTTCTGCTGGGCGGTCCCGTTGGGGGCGGTCAGGCCGTTGCTGGCGCCGTCCTGGTTGACGGCGGAACCGCGGACCACGGCCAGCACCTGGTGGCCGTTGCGCCGGGCGTCGGAGAGCCGTTCCAGGAGGAGCAGGCCGACGCCTTCGCCGAACGCGGTGCCGTCCGCGCCCGCGGCGAACGCCTTGCACCGTCCGTCGGCGGACAGTCCGCGTTGCCGGCTGAACCAGACGAACAGATCGGGCGTCGCCAGTACGGTGGCACCGCCGGCCAGCGCGAGGTCGCACTCGCCCCGGCGCAGCGACTGGGCCGCCAGGTGCAGCGCGACCAGCGACGACGAGCAGGCGGTCTCCACGCTCACCGCCGGACCTTCGAGCCCGAACGAGTAGGCCAGTCGGCCGGACGCGACGCTGCTGGCGCTGCCGATCCCGAGGTACCCCTCAAGATCGTCCGGCACCGAGGAGAGGCGGGCGGCGTAGTCGGTGCCCACCATGCCGACGAAGGTCCCGGTGCGCGTGCCGCGCAGCTGATCGGGGCGGATGCCGGCCCGCTCGAACACCTCCCAGGCGGTCTCCAGCAGCAGCCGCTGCTGCGGATCGGTCGCCAGCGCCTCCCGGGGGCTGATGCCGAAGAACTCCGGGTCGAACAGGGCGGCGTCGTGCAGGAAGCCGCCCTCACGGGCGTACGAGGTGCCCGCGTGGTCCGGGTCCGGGTCGAAGAGGGCGTTGAGGTCCCAACCGCGGTTGGTGGGGAAGCCGGTGATCGCGTCGCCGCCGGCGGCCACCAGCCGCCACAGATCCTCGGGGGTGGCGATGCCGCCGGGGAAACGGCAGCTCATGGCGACGATGGCGATGGGGTCGTCGGTGTCCCGGCCGCCACCGTTGCCGGTCGTGGCGGCCGGGGCGCCCTGGGCATCGTCTGTGCCGGTACCCAGGATCTCGGTCAGGAGGTGTGCGGCGAGTGCGGTCGGGCTGGGGTGGTCGAAGGCGATGGTGGCGGTCAGCCGCAGGCCGGTGGCGGTGCTGAGCCGGTTGCGCAGTTCGACGGCGGTGAGCGAGTCGAAGCCGATGTCCTTGAACGCCCGGTCGGCGCGCACCGTGTCCGGCGACTCGTGCTTGAGCACCGCGGCCACGTGCTGCCGGACGAGCGCCAGCACCGTCTCGTGACGCTGCTCGGCGGGCAGTTCCACCAGCCGGCGACGCAGCGACGCACCGCCCTTGACCGGCCGTGCGGCACCGGAGTGCAGGGTGCTCAGCACGGAGGGCAACGCCCCCGCGACGGCCTGCGCCCGCAGTGCCGGAGCGGACAGCCGGACCGGGGCGAGGAACCCGTCCTCGGCGCGGGTGCCGGCGTCGAGGGCGGCGAGCGCCGGTGCGTCGGGCAGGGGGACGAACCCGGCGAGCAGGGCCCGTTCCGGATCGACGTTCTCGCTGCGCTCCCACGGCCCCCAGCCGAGCGCCAGGGCGGGGAGCCCGGCGGCGCGGCGGTGTCCGGCCAGGGAGTCGAGGAACGCCGCGGCGGCGGCGTGCGCGGCCCGGCCCGACCCGCCGACGGTGCCGGCCACCGAGGAGAAGAGGACGAAGTGGTGCAGGTCCCGGTGACGGGTGCGGAGGTGGAGGTTCCAAGCGGCGGCGGCGGTGCTCCGCAGCACCGAGGCCAGTTGCGCCGGGGAGCGTGAGGACAGCAGACCGTCCGCGGCGCCGGCGGGGACATGCACGACGGACGTCAGGGGATGGTCGGCGGGGACGGCCGAGAGCAGCCGGTCCAGCGCGTCGCGGTCCGCGGCATCGCAGGGGACGACGTCGAGGTGAAGGTCGTCGACATTGCCGCCGACGTCGAGGTCGGTCAACTCCGCGGTGAAGTGCGCAAGAGCGGATTCCTCGGAGGCCGGGACGGCGGCGAGCACGTGCCGGGCACCGCGGCGCAGGACGAGGTGGCGGATCACCGCGGCCGCGGTCGGGCCGGCGCTGCCGACGACCAGCACCGTGCCCTCGGCACCGAGCGGCGGCACGGCCCGTTCTCCGGACGGCTGTCGACGGACCAGGCGGGGGGTGAGCAGCGCGCCGCCGCGTACGGCAACCTGGCTCTCCTGGGAGGCCACGGCGGCGGCCAGGGTCTCCGGGGACGCGTCGGCGTCCAGGTCCACCACGCCGAACCGGCCGGGCTCCTCCAGCTGAGCGGTGCGCATCAGGCCCCATACCGGCGCCGCTTCCGGACGGACCGGTGCCGGGGTGTCGGGTGGCCCGGCGGCCACGGCGTCACGGGTGAGGACGACCAGCCGCGACGATCCGAACCGAGCGTCAGCGAGCCAGAGTTGGGCGAGTTCCAGGACGTGCTGCGCGGTGGCGACGGCACGTGCGGGGACGTTCGACGTCTCGTCGTCGGAAGCATCGGAGGAGTTGGAAGCGTTGGGTGCCTCGGGTGCCTCGGGTGCCTCGGGTGCCTCGGGTGCCTCGGGTGCGGCGGATGTGTCGGATGCGTTGTTCGCGGCGTCCGCCGCATCGGTAGTGGTGCCGGTCTCGGCATCGACCGTGGCGTCGGCCGTGGTGTCGACCGCGGCGATCACCACCTCCGGCAGTGGCTCGCCCGCCGAGATCGCTGCCGCCAGGGCCGCGAGATCCGGGTACGCGGGAGCGTCCTGCGGCACCGGTGCGTCCCCGGGCGGGCCGAGGACCGCCCAGCCCGAGGTGTCCGCCGGCGCGGTGGCGGCCCGGACGGGCTGCCAGTCCACGGCGTGCAGCACATCGCGCGGGAGGGCAGGCCCGCCGCCGGCCGCCAACTGCTCGGACGACACCGGGCCCAGCGTCAGGGTCTCGACGCCCGCCAGCGGGGTGCCCTCCCCGTCGGCGATCCGCACCCGCACCGTAAGGTCGTCCGACTGCGCGGCCGCCCGCTCTCCCGGTTCCGGTTCACCCGGTTCTGGGCCCGGTCGCCCCGGCTCCGGTCCGTTGACGGGTGCCAGATGGACCCGCAGCGTCGCGCTGCCCGCGGCCGCGGCCGAGGCCGATACCCCGTGCCAGGCGCGCGGCAACCGCGGCCCCGGGGACGTGCCCCGCCCGGCGAGCGCGACCAGGGGGCGGAGCGCCGCGTCCAGCAGCACCGGGTGCAGGGAATGCCCCGCACCCGCACCTGAACCCGCCGCCGCTCCGGTTGCGCTTCCCGGTCCGGTTCCCGCTCCGGTTGCGCCTCCGGTTGTGCCTCCGGAAGTTCCGCCCGTGCCGTCCGGCAGTTCGGTCTCCGCGTACACGTGGTCGCCGTAGCGCCACACGCGGCGCAGGGCGTCCGCCGTCGGCCCGTGGTCGAGGCCGGCCGCGGCCAGCGTCTGCTCGATCTCGTCCACGGGTACCTCGACGGCACCGTCCGGCGGCCATGCGGTCAGTGCCGCCTGCTCCCGCAGATCGTCCGCGGCGTTGTCGTCGGGGGCGAGCACCGCGGTGGCGTACCGGGTCCAGGGCAGGGCCGCCGTATCCCCGATCTCCGCACCCCCGGTCCCCGCGTCCCCGGCCTCCGCACCACGCGTTCCCGCACGGGGCCCCGCCGTCCCGTCACCCGCGGACCGCGGCGCCTCGGCGCGGGCGTACAGCGTCACCTGCCGCTCACCGGCCGCGTCCGGCTCCGCCACCACCAGTTGGAGTTGGAGGTCGTCGTTGTCGGGCACGGCCAGCGGCCGCTCGTGGACCAGTTCCCGCAGCTTTGGGTGCCCGGTCCGGCGACCGGCGTGCAGGATCAGGTCGAGCACCGCGGTGCCCGGCACCAGCGGGTATCCGTCGAGGCGGTGGTCCGCCAGCCAGGGGTGGGTGCGTCCGGCGATGCGTCCGGTGAACAACAGCCCGTTGCCGCCCGCCAGTTCCACCGCCGCACCCAGCAGCGGATGGTCCGCCGCTCCCAGGCCGGCGGACGTCACGTCGCCGCGCGGTTCGGGGGTGTCCAGCCAGTAGCGGCGTCGCTGGAAGGCGTAGGTCGGCAGGTCCACGCGGCCGGTTCCGGTGCCCGCGAACACCACGGACCAGTCCACCGCCAGCCCGCGCACGTACGCGTCGACCAGCGACGTCACGAAGCGGTCCGGGCCGCCCTCGTCCCGCCGTAGCGAGCCGCTGACCACCGTGCCGGGCACGTCCGCGGCGTCGATGGTCGCCTGGACGGCCATGGTGAGCACCGGGTGCGGGGTGGCCTCCACGAACGCCCGGTGCCCGGCCGCCAGCAGCCCCCTGAGCGTGGGTTCGAACCGTACGGTGTGCCGCAGGTTGCGGTACCAGTACGCGGCGGTGAGCTCCCGGGTGTCCAGCCGCTCGCCGGTCACCGTCGAGTGGAACGCGACCTTCGACGGGCCGGGCCGGATGTGCGCCAGCTCGGCCAACACCCGTTCCCGCACCGCCTCCACGTGCGCCGAGTGGGAGGCGTAGTCGACCGGGATCGCCCGGGCCCGGACGTCCTGTGCCCGGCAGGTCTCGATCAGCTCCGCCAGCGCCGCCGGCTCGCCGGCCACGACCACCGTGTCCGGCCCGTTGACCGCGGCCACCGACAGCCGCTCACCCCAGCGGGTCAGCAGCTCTGCGACCCGCTCGGCCGACAGCTGGACCGACGCCATACCGCCGCCGCCCGCCAGCGCCGTCAGCGCCTTCGACCGCAGCGCCACCACCGTGGCGGCGTCCGCCACGGTGAGCGCGCCCGCCACACAGGCAGCCGCGATCTCGCCCTGCGAGTGCCCGATGACCGCGGCCGGCCGTACCCCGGCGTGCTCCCACAGGGCGGCCAACGACACCATCACCGCCCACAGCGCGGGCTGCACCACATCGACCCGGTCCAGCGACGGCGCCCCGGTGGTCCGCCGCAGCACGTCCGTCAGCGACCAGTCGACATGGGGTTCCAGAGCGCGGGCGCACTCCTCCAACCGCTGCCGGAACACCGGGCTGTGGTCGAGGAGTTCGACCGCCATGCCGTCCCACTGCGACCCCTGGCCGGGGAAGACGAAGACGGGCTTCGGGGAGCCGGACAGCACGGCCGTGCCGGCCACCGACTCCGCGGGGACCTCGCCCACGGCGATCCCGGCCAGCTGCCCGAGCAGGGCCTCCCGGTCCCGGCCGATGACCGCGGCCCGGTGCGGGAACGCCGAACGGCCGGTCGCCAACGAGTGGCCGAGGTCGGCGAGGCCCAGCTCGGGCCGGGCCGCGACGAACTCCCGCAGCCGTTCCGCCTGGTCCCGCAGCGCCTCCTCGGAGCGGGCGCTGAGCGGCCACACCACGGGGCCCGGCTCGGCCAGCGGCACGACATCGGGGACCGCGGGCAGCCCGCCGCCGTCGGTCGGGGCGGCCGTGGGGACGGTCGGTGCCGCTGCCCCTGCCATCCCCGCGCCGCCGCCCGCGGTCGCCGTCCGACCTCCGGCCGGCTCCTCGGCCGGCGCCTGTTCGAGGATCACATGCGCGTTGGTGCCGCTGATGCCGAACGACGACACCCCGGCCCGGCGCGGCCCGGCCACCGCCGGCCAGGACTGCTCCTCGCGCAGCAGCGCCACCCCGCCCGCTTCCCAGTCCACCAGCGAGGTGGGCCGGTCGCTGTGCAACGTGCGCGGCAGTCTGCCGTGCCGCATCGCCAGCACCATCTTGATGACCCCACCCACGCCCGCCGCCGCCTGCGTGTGGCCGATGTTCGACTTCAACGATCCCAGCCACAGGGGGCGCTCGGCGGAATGTTCCGTGCCGTAGGTCGCCAGCAGCGCCTGTGCCTCGATCGGGTCGCCGAGCCGGGTACCGGTGCCGTGCGCCTCCACCACGTCCACGTCCGCCGCGGACAGTCCCGCGTTGGCCAGCGCCGCCCGGATCACCCGTTGCTGGGACGGCCCGTTGGGCGCCGACAGCTGACTGCTCGCGCCGTCCTGGTTGGTGGCGCTGCCGCGGAGCACCGCCAGGACCGGATGCCCGTTGCGACGGGCGTCCGACAACCGCTCCAGCACGACCAGCCCGACGCCCTCACCCCAGCCCGTGCCGTCCGCGCCCTCGGCGAACGCCTTGCACCGACCGTCCGGCGACAGCCCGCGCTGCCGGCTGAACTCGACGAACAGATTGGGCGTCGCGATGACCGTCACCCCGCCCGCCAGCGCCAGCGAGCACTCGCCCTGCCGCAGCGACTGCGCCGCCAGGTGCAGCGCCACCAGCGACGAAGAGCAGGCGGTGTCCACCGAGACCGCGGGCCCTTCCAACCCGAGGGTGTACGACACCCGGCCGGAGGCGACGCTGCCCGCGCTGCCGGTGCCGATGAACCCCTCGAAGCCGTCCGGGAACGTGTGCATCCGCGACCCGTAGTCGTCGTACATGACCCCCGCGAACACCCCGGTTCGGCTGCCGCGCAGCGACACCGGATCGATGCCCGCCCGCTCGAACGCCTCCCAGGCGGTCTCCAGCAGCAACCGCTGCTGCGGGTCCACGGCCAACGCCTCCCGCGGGCTGATCCCGAAGAACTCCGCGTCGAAGTGGTCCGCCTCGTACAGGAACCCGCCGTGCCGGGCGTAGGAGGTGCCGGTGTGGTCCGGGTCGGGGTGGTGGAGGTGGTCGAGATCCCAACCGCGGTTGGCGGGGAACTCCCCGATGGCATCCCGGCCTCCGGTCACCAGCTCCCACAGCTCCTCGGGCGAGCTCACCCCACCCGGATAACGGCAGGCCATCCCGACGACCGCGATGGGCTCCCGGCCGGCCGACTCGACCTCCGCCAGCCGCTGCCGGGCCTGAAGCAGGTCGTTGGTCACCCGCTTCAGGTAGCCGCGCAACTTCTCCTCGTTCGACGGGGGCACCTGGGTCGTGCCGTCGTTTCGCGCATTCCCCGCGCCGTCGTTCCCGGTGCCGTCGTTCGGTGTGCGCTCGTTCGCCATGCGACGTCAACTCTCCTTGACATTCCAGGTGGTGAGGGCCGTGACCCGGTCGCTCGGTTACTCCGTCACTCAGTCCCGAGCTCGGTGTCGATCAGCCGGAAGATCTCGTCGTCGGTGGCCGCGTCCAGCCCGTCCGCGCCGACCGTGCCGTTGGCGCCCAGGGCACCGAGAACGCCGTCCAGGTCGACGGGATCGCCGGGACTGCCGGGGCTGCCGGGGTCCGCGACCGTAGTTCCCGCCCCCGCCTCGGCCCCGGAGCCCAGCTGTCGCAGTACGGCCCGGAGGCGGTCCGCGACCGCGGTGCGGGCCGGAGCGTCACCGGCCAGGGCCGGCAGAGAAGCCTCGATCAGGTCCAGTTGGGCGAGCACCGTCGCGTCGGACGGTTCTCCCGTGCCCGGCACCGCCAGTGCGGCGACCGCCGGCGCCAACTCATCCCGGAGGTGTGCGGCCAGTGCCCCGGCCGTCGGATAGTCGAAGACCAGCGTGGTCGACAGCCGCAACCCGGTCTCGACACTGAGCCGGTTGCGCAGCTCCACCGCGGTGAGCGAGTCGAAGCCCAGGTCGAGCAGCCCGCGGTCCTCCGGCACGGCGGCCGGCTCGCCGCGCCCCAGCACACCCGCGATCGCGGAACGCACCAGGTCCAGCGTCACCTCGCGCTGCTCTTCGGCATCGTGGCCGACGAGTCGCCCGGCCAGCAGCTCGGCCGGCGTCGCGCCCGCGCCGCCCCCGTTCCCGGTGTCGCGCCCGCCCGGGGCCTGACCACCACCGCTCGCCTTGCGCGCCCCGGCGGACGGGACGGCCCCGACAGCCCCACGGACGAGGTCACGCAGCACGGACGGGACCGGCCCGGACCCCGAACGCAACGCGGCGGTGTCGATCCGCGCCGGAACCAGCAGGGGCCGTTCACTGCCCAGCGCCTCGTCGAACAGTCGCAACGCCTCGTCCGGCGCCATCGCGACCACCCCGATCCGCCGCATCCGCGCCAGCTCGGCCCCCTCCAGCGCGGCACCCATCCCGCTCTCCCCCCACAGTCCCCAGGCGAGGGAGGTGGCGGGCAGTCCGCGGGCGCGACGGTGCTGGGCGAGGGCGTCGAGGTAGGTGTTGGCGGCAGCGTAGTTGGCCTGTCCGGCGTTGCCGATGGTGCCGGCTATCGATGAGAAGAGGATGAAGTGGGTGAGGGGGTGGTTTTGGGTGAGGTGGTGGAGGTGGTGGGTGGCGGTGATTTTGGGGTGGAGGGTGGTGGTGAGTTG
>NZ_JBHVQS010000108.1:0-14084 GCF_042886435.1 Streptomyces sp. NPDC058000 | reverse complement strand
GCGCGCCCAGGGCGACGGCGGCCTGGACCACTCCGCCCTCCTCCGCGGCGTCGAACGCCTCTCCGGATACGACCTCAAGGACTGAGACCCGGTCATGGGGGCACGTCGGATTCCCGCCGTACAGGCGGCCGTTGAGATCATGAAGGACGAGGGCGTCGACACCGTCTTCGGTTGTCCCGGTGCCGCACTGCTGCCGCTGTACGCGGCGATGGAGCGGACCGGCGGCATCGCCCACCTGTCGGCGGGCCACGCCGAGGGCGCCGCGCACATGGCCGACGGCTGGGCCCGGACGACCGGGAAGGCCGGCGTGGCCGCGGTGGCGGCCGGACCCGGAGCGGTCCGGCTGCTCAGCGGCCTGTACGCGGCGCAGCAGGACGCGGTCCCGCTGGTGTGTATCACCGGCCGGGAGGCGTCCGCGCCGCCCGCCCCCGCCGTACCGCTGCGGCACGCGGGGTACCGACCGCCGGACCTGGTCCGGCTGGCCGGTGCGGTCACCAAGCGTGCCGAGCGGATCGAGGACCCCGCGCGGATCCCGGGCGCCTTCCGTGAGGCGTTCCGTATCGCGCGGGAGGGCCGGCCCGGCCCCGTACTGATCGACGTCCCGGCCGATCTGGCCGCGGTGGAGATCGCGTGCGGCCCGGTTCCGGTCGCCCCCTCCGCTCCCGGCGCCGGACCGGCCCTGGTGGACGGCGTCCGGCCTTCGGCGCCGGGAGCGGTGGTACCCCTGTCCGTCCCGCCGGACCCGGCGGGCGCCAGGCCCCACTGGGCCCTGGCGGAGCTCGCCGAGGTCTTCGCCGCGCGTCCGCCGGCGGACACCTACGTCGTCAGCGGACTGCCGGAGGTCGGCGCCGCCGGTGGCACCACCCGGCACCGGGTGCCGCGCCGCAGCGGTCCACCGGGGTGGGAGGTACCGACCGCGATCGGGGTCCGCACGGCCCTGGACTCCCGGGGGGAGCGGGCGGCGGAGGTCGTGGTGGTCGTCGACGGCCACGGCTTCCCCTTGACGGCCGGGGAGCTGGCCGCGGCGGCGCAGTACGAAGCGCCGTTCGTGGTGGTGCTGCTCGACGGGTCCGAGGACGCCGACCCGTTCACGGACCCGGTGAAGCTCGCCGAGGCGTACGGCTGCGCGGGCCGGGACGTCGTGGATCCGGCGGACCTCCGCTCGGCGGTCGAGTGGGCCCGCAAGGAGGCCGTCTCCACCCGACGGCCGGTCCTGGTGGAGGTCCGGGCCGAGCGCGCGGCGGACGCGTACGACGGTCTGCCCGCGGACCCGGTGCACACCCGCGCGTACGGGACCTGAGCCCGTCGCGGAGGGGTCCTTCGGGACCCGCGACAACAAGCTTCCGGGCGGTGGCTGCGCTGACACCTGTCCTGTCGCGCCCAGGCGCGGCCGCCGCCCGGAATACCCACCCCTGGCAACCCAGGATTGTTTCAACAAACTGTTGACGTTTGGTCGGAGTGCTTTCTACGCTCCGACATGCGGAAGCCAACTTCCGCGCTCTCGTACGGAAGGTCACCATGCCGAAGCCCACGCTGACGACCGAGTCCGGCGCCCCGGTCGCCGACAACCAGAACTCTTCGACCGCCGGCGTCGGCGGCCCGATCATTCTCCAGGACCAGCACCTGCTGGAGAAGCTCGCGCGCTTCAACCGCGAGCGCATCCCGGAGCGCGTCGTGCACGCCCGTGGCTCCGGCGCATACGGCTACTTCGAGGTGACCGACGACGTCACCGGCTTCACCCGGGCCGACTTCCTCAACACCGTCGGCAAGCGGACCGAGCTGTTCATCCGCTTCTCGACCGTGGCCGACAGCCTCGGTGGCGCGGACGCCGTCCGGGACCCGCGCGGTTTCGCGCTGAAGTTCTACACCGAAGAGGGCAACTACGACCTCGTCGGCAACAACACCCCGGTGTTCTTCATCAAGGACCCGATCAAGTTCCCCGACTTCATCCACTCGCAGAAGCGCGACCCGTTCACTGGGAAGCAGGAGCCGGACAACGTCTGGGACTTCTGGGCGCACGCCCCCGAGGCCACCCACCAGGTCACCTGGCTCATGGGCGACCGCGGCATCCCGGCCTCCTACCGCCACATGAACGGCTACGGCTCCCACACCTACCAGTGGACCAACGCCGAGGGTGAGGCGTTCTTCGTCAAGTACCACTTCAAGACGAACCAGGGCGTCCGCAGCCTCTCCGCCGAGCAGGGCGCGGACCTGGTGGGCAAGGACGCCAACAGCCACCAGACCGACCTGCTCCAGTCCATCGAGCGGGGCGTGTACCCCTCCTGGACCCTGTACGTGCAGGTCATGCCGGCGGCCGAGGCGGCCAACTACCGCTTCAACCCGTTCGACCTGACCAAGGTGTGGCCGCACGCCGACTACCCGCTCCAGCGGGTCGGCCGGATGGTCCTGGACCGCAACCCCGACAACGTCTTCGCCGAGGTCGAGCAGTCCGCGTTCTCGCCGAACAACTTCGTCCCCGGCATCGGCCCGTCCCCGGACAAGATGCTCCAGGGCCGGCTCTTCGCCTACGCCGACGCGCACCGCTACCGCCTGGGCGTCAACCACACCCAGCTCGCGGTCAACGCCCCCAAGGCGACCAGCGCCGACAACTACGGCCGGGACGGCCTCATGGCGTCGAACGCCTACGACCGCCACGCGAAGAACTACGAGCCGAACTCCTACGACGGCCCGGTCCAGACCGACCAGCCGCTCTCCGCGCCGCTGGCCGTCTCCGGCCACGTCGGCACCCACGAGGCCCCGGCCCACACCAAGGACGACGACTTCTTCCAGGCCGGTGAGCTCTTCCGCCTGATGTCCGAGGACGAGAAGAAGCGCCTGGTGGAGAACATCGCCGGCGGTCTCGCCCAGGTCAGCCGCGACGACGTGATCGAGAAGAACCTCGCGCACTTCCACGCCGCCGACCAGGACTACGGCAAGCGCGTCGAGGCGCGCGTCCGTGAGCTGCGCGAGGACTGACGGGAGGTCAGTTCCCTTGCGCACCCGTACCGGCCGGCCCGTTGAGGGGTGGTCGGCCGGTACGGGGAAGTAGCGCGGAGCTCCGCGGAATCCCGGGGAGATTCCAGTGCGGTGGCAGGCTCGCCCGTCAAGGAGGGCGAGCCGCCTCCCCGCCGCGGAGCCCGCCTGCTGCCCCACCCCGCAACACCACCCCTCGCCACCGACTCCGTCCGACGGTGCGGGGGTATCTCCCAGCGGTAGCTGGGGGAGTCCCGTCGCGCCCATCTCCCGCACTGTCGGGCGGGAACCCTCCACAGGGCCCGGAATTTCCGTACGGTCACGGATTCCGGGCCCTGTGTCGTGCCCGCACCCCCCGCCGCGCCACCCGCCCCGACCGCGGCGTCTCCACGCGTTCCCGCCCCCGACAGGCACCTTTGGGGAGACCATGGACGGCAAGCAGAGCCGACCGATCGCCTGCCCGACCTGCCTGGAGCCGACCATGGCCGACAGCGTGCTGGTGCGGTGCCCTACGTGCCGCCGCGAGAACGCCTTCACCCCGCCGACCTTCCCCTGCGCCTGCGGTGCCCCACTGACCCTGCCCGTGCTGCGCGGCGGGATGCCGGTCGAGATACTGCACCGCACCTGGGAGGCGTCCTGGGTGGCGGTCCGGTGCGAGGTCTGCGGACGGCAGGACGACTGGCCGGCGCCGGAGAGCGGTTGCCCCTGCGGCACGGTCGTCCGGGTGCCGGTCGCCCCGACGCCCGCCGCACCGCCCGCACCCGACCTCCCCTCCCCCGCCGCCCCCGCCGCATCGGCGCCACCGCCCCGGCCGGTCCTCGGCCCGCCGCCGCAGCGCCCGGCGTTCCACCCGGTGACCATCCGGACCGCGCGGGACTGCGTCACCGCGGCCGCGCAGTACCTGAAGTGGCTGGGCTTCACCGATGTGGCCCGGGCCCAGGAGCGAACCGCCACCGGCGTCGATCTGCGCGGCACCGGCGTGGTCGCCCAGGTCGATCCGACGACCCGGGCCACCGCCCTCCGCGACATCGAGTGCGTCTGGCTCAACGGCCTGTCCGACTCCGCGGTCGCGGTCTCCTTCTCCCTGGCCGGCTACGCCCGCGACGCCCGGTCCCGCGCCGACGAACTGCACGTCCCGCTGTTCGTCATGGACCTCACCGGCACCCCGCAGCCGGTCAACGACGCGGCCGACGAGTTGATCGCCCAGGGGGCCCGGCCACCGAACGGGCCCTGACCCCGCCGCCCCGACCGGGCCGGCACCGGCACCACAGCACCGGCACCGGCACCAGCACCAGCACCAGCACCAGCACCAGAAACCGTTCGCCCCGTAGGCCCCGACCGGCGACACTGACCGCATGATCATCCGCGTCCCGGACCCGGCCGACCTGCCCGCCCTGCGCGCCCTCGAACGCGCCGCCGGCGAACCGTTCCGCGCGCTCGGCATGGCGCGGATCGCGGACGACGAGCCGCCGCCGCTGGAACTGCTGGCGGAGTACCAGCGGGCCGGCCGGGCCCTCGCCGCCTACGACACCGGGCAGGCGGGCGAGCCGCCCCGCGGCTACCTCCTCTGGGACCCGGTCGACGGCTGCCGCCACATCGAGCAAGTCTCCGTCCACCCGGAGCGGGCCCGGCGCGGCATCGGCCGGGCCCTGATCGACCGGACCGTGGAGGTGCCTCCCCCGTCCTTCGGGCAAGGAGGGAAGGACGGCGGGCCGCCCACGCTGACCCTGACCACCTTCGCCGACGTCCCGTGGAACGCCCCGTACTACGCCCGGCTCGGATTCCGCCGGCTGGCCGCCGACGAGCTGACGCCGGGCCTGCGGGCGATCCGCGCCCACGAGGCGGAGTTGGGCCTGGACCGCTGGCCGCGGGTCTGCATGCGCCGGGAGGCGGCGGCGCGGAGCCGATACACCGAGCAGATGTGACGCCCCGTCAGCTCTGTCGGTGGGGCGGGCCATAATGTGCCGGTGATCGATGCGAAAGCCCTCCGCGCCGTCTGTCTGGGATTCAACGGCGCCACCGAGGAGAACCCCTTCCCCCGGAATCCGGAGGTCTGCACGTTCAAGGTCGGCGGCAAGATCTTCGCGCTGACGTCGCTGGACGCGGCACCGCTGACCGTCAGCCTCAAATGCGATCCCGAACTAGCTCAGCGACTGCGCACCGCACACCCCGAAGTGATCCCCGGCTACCACCTCAACAAGCGCCACTGGAACACCGTTTCCCTGACCGGCGGCCTCCCCGACCGGACGGTGCGGGAGCTGATCGAGGACTCCTACGACCTGGTCGTCGCCTCGCTCCCGCGCGCCCAACGGCTCCTGCTGGACTGGCCGGGCGAGCGACGCTGACCGGGCCCGCGGCCCCGGCGCCCTACGGATGCCCCGCAGTCACTCCTCCCACCGGGACCGGTCCGGAGCGGCCCCCGCGCAGACGGGCGGCCGCGGCGGACCGGTCAGAGGCGACCGCGGGGCATCACGCCGGACGGACCGTCAGCCCTGGGGCGGCAGGACGGCGCGGATGCCGCCCTGTGCGGTGGCCGGGGCGACGGTGTCGTAGCCGCCGTTCACCGCGCCGTTGCCGGCGTACTCGGCGGTGTAGCCGCCGCTGAGCACCTCGGCGCCGGAGCGCGGCCGCTCGGCGTCGCAGGACGCCAGACCGGCGGTGTCCGTCTTCGCCACGCACAGCACCTTGCCGGTGGTGTCCTTGAAGGTGATGGTGGCGTTCCAGACGGCGTCCTGCGGGCCGGCGGCGCGGGCCCGCACCAGGGTGGCGTGCAGCCCGATGACCTTCAGCGGCTTGGTGGACAGTGTGGCCTTGCCGGCGGTCAGCCGGGATGCCATCTCGGGCACCGTGGCGGCCGGTTCGCACAGCCCCCGGTTCCAGTCGAAGAGACCGCCGGGGGCGCAGGTCGCGTGCCCGTCCTGGGCTGCCACGCGGTGGGTGACCGGGTCGCAGCGGTAGAAGCCGGCGGCACTGTCGGCGTCGACCACGGTCGGCGCCACGGTCGCCGCGTCCTCGCCGCTCGCGCAGCCGGCGGTGAGCACCTCGCGGGTGGGGCCGTCCGGGCTACCGGGCTGGATGACGTCGGCGTAGGCGGGGGCGGCGAAGCTCCCCAGGGCGGCGGCCACGGCAGCGGCAGTGGTCGCCCAACGTGCGATACGGGTCATGAATGTCCCCTCTTGACGGGAATCCCGCGGGATTTCCGGCCTGGTTAACGGACTTGACGTTCGGCCTGGTTGACGGCCTTTCGCCCGCTCCCGGCACCCGGGAACGGGCCAGGTCAGGACCCTATCGGCCGGGTGGGTGGGAACCGACGGCGACCCGGTCGCGGGACGGGCCGGCCCGCGCCGTACGGTGCACGGATGCGCCTGCCCCGAACACCCCGCCGGGCGGCCCGCGTTGCGGTACTCGCCCCGGACGACGCGGTCTTCCTGCTCCGCTACGACAACGAAGAGGTCGGCGTCCACTGGGCGATGCCCGGCGGCGGGCTGGATCCCGGCGAGTCCCCGCGGGCCGGGGCACGGCGCGAACTGCGCGAGGAGACCGGCTGGGCGGACCTGGAGCCGGGCCCGCTGCTGTGCACCTGGCAGCACGACTTCACCCTGCACCGCGCTCCATCAGGGACGACCGCCATGGGGGTACCGGTCCGCCAGAGCGAGCACATCTACCTGGCCCACGGACCACGCCGGGAGCCCACCGAGGGCGTGGCGGCCGCGCACGCCGACGACCGGATCCTGGGCTGGCGGTGGTGGAACCCGGACGAACTGGCGGGCGCGTGCGAGGCGTTGTGGCCGCCGCAGCTGCCCGCGCTGCTGGCGCCGCTGCACGGCCGGGGCGGGGAACCGGGCGCCGACCCGGTCCCCCGCGACCTGGGGTACGTCCCGAACTCCCCGCCCCGGCACGGCTGATCAACCCGTCACACCGAGTCCAGGCTGCTCTCCTCGGCCGGCGCGTCGACTGTTCCCGGCCGGTCCGGCATCGGCTTCTCCGCCGCCGCCGGGCCCGCCGTACCCCACTTCGCCGCGAGCCGCTCGCGGAGTTCGATCTTGCGGACCTTGCCGCTGACGGTCATCGGGAAGGCGTCGGTGATCTCCAGATAGCGCGGCACCTTGTAGTGCGCCAACCGGGAACGGCAGTAACGGGCCAGCTCGTCGCGGGTGAGGGTGTCGACGGGATCACGGAGGATGACGCAGGCGGCGATCTCCTCGCCGTACTTCTCGTCCGGCACGCCGACGACCTGGACATCGGCGATCTTGGGGTGGGAGTAGAGGAACTCCTCGATCTCCCGCGGATAGACGTTCTCCCCGCCCCTGATGATCATGTCCTTGCTCCGGCCGACGATCCGGACGTAGCCGTCGTCGTTCATCACCGCCAGGTCACCGGTGTGCATCCAGCGGGCCCGGTCGATGACCTCGGCGGTCCGCTCCGGGGCCTCCCAGTAGCCGAGCATCACGCTGTAGCCGCGGGTGCACAACTCGCCCGGGGTGCCGCGGGGCACCGTCACCCCGTTCGCCGGGTCGACGACCTTGACCTCGATATGCGGCAGCACTCGGCCGACGGTCGCGGTGCGGTGGACGAGGTCGTCGCCCCGGCGGGTCTGGGTGGAGACCGGCGACGTCTCGGTCATGCCGTAACAGATCGACACCTCGGCCATGTGCATCTCGGAGACGACCCGCTTCATCACCTCCTCCGGGCAGGGCGAGCCGGCCATGATGCCGGTGCGGAGCGAGGTGAGGTCGTAGTCGGCGAAGTCCGGCAGGTTCAGCTCGGCGATGAACATGGTGGGCACGCCGTAGAGCGAGGTGCAGCGCTCGTCCTGAACGGCCCGGAGGGTGGCGGCCGGTTCGAAGGAGGGCGCCGGGATGACGATGCAGGCACCGTGCGAGGTGCTGCCGAGGTTGCCCATCACCATGCCGAAGCAGTGGTAGAAGGGCACCGGCAGGCACACCCGGTCGTGCTCGGTGTAGCCGAGCGTCTCGGCGACCCAGTAGCCGTTGTTGAGGATGTTGTGGTGGGAGAGGGTGGCGCCCTTGGGGAAGCCGGTGGTGCCCGAGGTGTACTGGATGTTGACCGGGTCGTCGGCGGTCAGCGCCTTCTCGCAGGCGGCGAGCCGGGTGTACGGGACGGTCGCACCGGCGGCCAGCAGCCCGCCCCAGGTCGGGTCGCCGAGGTAGACCACGTCGCGCAGCGCCGGACAGTCGGCCCGCACCTGCTCGATCATCCGCCGGTAGTCGCTGGTCTTGTGCGTGACGGCGGAGACCAGCACGGTCACCCCCGCCTGCCGCAGGACGTAAGCCAGCTCGTGCACCCGGTAGGCGGGGTTGACGTTGACCAGGATCGCGCCGATCCGGGCGGTGGCGTACTGGACGAGGACCCACTCGGCGCAGTTGGGCGCCCAGATCCCGACCCGGTCGCCCTTGCCGACCCCCTTGGCGAGCAGCCCGAGCGCCACCTCGTCGACCGAACGGCCCAGTTCGGCGTAGGTCCAGCGGCGCCCGCCGGCCACCTCGACCAACGCCTCGCGGTCACCGAAGCGGGCGATGGTACGGGCCAGGTCGGCGCCGATGGTGCGGCCGAGCAGCGGCCGGTCCGCCGCCCCGCTCGCGTACGACGGCTCGATGTGCGACTGACTGGTCACCGGTGACTCTCCTCCCTGTACGCGGCACCGCCGCCACCCTGCCCGGTGCGCTCGCGCCGGGCGGTGCGGCGGACCGCGCCGGAGCCGGTCCTCGGCAGCTCGGCGAACTCCACCCGCCGGCGGCGCCTCTCGGGATCCGCGACGGCACGCGGGTGCGCGACGAGCGACGTGGCGGCCTCCCCCGGCAACCAGCCGACGGCCGGCCCCGCCCCTCCCCTTCTCCCGCAGCGCACCAGCCGGGAATCGCCCCACCCCCGCACCTCCGGGGACGTGCGCGTCACTGCGCCCTTCGGGGGTGCCTGCCCCAGCGCATCCACCAGCACCTTCATCAGCCGCTCCCAAGACCGTCGTCAGCCATCGCTGTCATCCACCCGCAAGATTGCCCACCGGCGCGGAAAATCCACCCCGCGAACAACCAGTACGCGCCGCCTACAGCATGGCGTCGAACGTCCCCCGAGAACCCTCGGCTCGCCTGCCCGTTCCCCACGCGGAGAAGGAAACGAACAAGACCGAAAAATGGGTCTCGGCGCCCGGACCAGTGGCCCGGGCGCCGAGACCCATTGCGGTGACCCGCGTGGCTACCCGATGTACTCAGCCGCCGTGACCACCACAGAAGGTGCCCATGGGACTGATCTGCGCGCCCGGGTTTCCCCGACCGTTGAGGGCGTTGCCCAGCAGGCCGTTGAGAATCCCGACCTGTCCGAGGATGTCGACGTTCAGGTCCTGGCCGTCGCACCCCCAGCCGCCGCCCATTGCCTTGGCGCCCTGGGCATTGGCGGTGCCGGCGCCGGCGCCGAGGAAGGCGACGCTACCGAGGACGGCGGCTACCACAGCAGCCTTGTGAAGCTTCCGCATTTCTCCTCCTTGGGTCGAACAGAGCTCGCATCAAAAGATCCACATCGCGCTGATATCGGAGGCTAATCCGATATCTCGCACACCGCTCACTGACGCTGGCATCCGGGGCCCGGAGGCCCGCCCGGGCCCTTGCTCGACGCCACGAAGACCCGGCCCACAGGCACTCCGGGGTGGCATCGGCCGCATTCACGATTGCAGTAGCCCCGGGTGACGCCTCGTCGAGGTCGCACGCCGTACGCGCAGTTCCACTCCAGCGAAACTCCCCCAGAGCGAGCACAGCCCCTCTGCCGCAGCGTCAGGGAAGGAAAGGAAAGCAGCGGTGTCACGGCCTCACTCGTATGCCACACACCCCGCCGCCCGAGGCCCCGTGAGGCAGGCGCCTACCAAGGGCCAGCCAGAGCCCGGACGGCCGGCCGCGACCCTCCGACGATGAGCGCCGCGTGCCGGTACACCGACAGTCCCTCGCCACGGACGCCCCCGACGATCAGCCGGATACCGATGGAGAGGCGAGCCGCGGCGCACAGATCACCACTACGCGCCGGCGACGGCCGGAACAGAATTGCGCTCCCACGCGACGGCAAAAAAGAACACGAACACCCCACCGCACTGAGAAGCATTCCCCAACACATGACATTCCGCGGTGAGTTCGGCGTGCACATCGCACATCAGGACACGACGCACCGCATTTGAACATTCACCGCTCACCACCGATCCACCACCACATCCGAGCGCGTAAGGCCGGCACGTCCAGCGCATCATCGGCTTAGGAGGGGGTTCTTTCAGGTGGGAGAACATCGACGGCCAGCGTGTTGTTGGCCCTTCCACGCTGGCCGTCGCTCCACCCACCGGCCCGTCACACCGGGACCGCCGGGACCGTCAAGAGAACTTAACTGACGATATGGCAGCTCCACGCGAAGCGACCGGACCCGCCCCCTCCCCCCTTCCGGCGAGACCGGAAGCCTCGCAACTCGCCTTGCCCAGATGTCGCGCACTGAGCAAATGCTCCAGCGACCCGAGGTAGCCACCTGCCGCAACGGCAAGGGCACCGGCGCTCCAAACGCCGCACTCCGGTGGGCAAATGGGTGACCGTGCATTGATTCCCGTTACCAGGACCGGGGATTTGCCGTTCCTCGCAGGGAGAGAGCAGCGAATGGACCTATGGATCGCCGGCCGGTACGACCCCTTACTCCCCTGCGTCGGGCGTCCCGCGGAATCCATACCGGCATGGTGTCCCACGCGAGTTGGAGGATCGGCGATGGACCGGGCCACCGACTCCGAGGCGACATGGAGAGCCTTACGGCGGGGATTACCACGGCCCATCGGGAGGATTCCCGTGGTTTTACCCAGGGCACGCACGATGCGAATCCCGGAACACCTCTGTTCGCGCACTCAAGACAGCCATAAATAATCAGATTTCCATACAGGCAATGAAGGGCCGAGGGTTCCATGCGCAAGCTTCAGCAGATCGCGCTGGTCGTCGCAGCGGCTGGCGGTCTGTCCACCATCGGCGCCGGCGCGAGCCAGGCCGATGCTCCTGCCGGGTACAACGGCGCCGCCCCGCCCACCGCTCCGCAACACGAAGGCCCCCAGGCCGCCGCCTGGACAGCCTCGGGTGCCACCTCACACGCCTACGGGTCGCAGGGCGGCCCCCAGCAGGGCGCCCCGCAATCCGCAGTTCCCCAGCAGGGCGCGGCCCCGCAGGCCGGCCCGCAGGTGTCCCCGCAGCTCAACCCCCAGCTCAACCCGCAACTGTCGCCGCAGGTGGCGCACATCCTGCCGCAGTCCGGTCCGCAGGATCAGAACAACCTCTTCCGTCCGTTCCAGGAGTGCAGCCCGCAGTCGTTGCTCGACGCCAACGTCCCGATCGGCCTGCTGGCCGCGCCTGAGACCCATGGCGTCAATTGCACCCAGGCCAACACCCAGGCCAACGCCTTCGCCACTGCCCGGTAGGGAGATTGCGGCGGCCACGGTGCCGTGGGCCCTTCGAGGGGCACACCTCGAAGGGCCTTCTCATACGACATGCTCAGCAGACCTCGCCACATCAACCAGATAGCTGAATCGCCACCGACACCCTCGCCCGTTCCTGCCCAATCACGCCCCGAACTGCTCAGGTTCCGGGGTAACTTCCGATTTTTTTCTGTCGCATAATCCGGCGCGTCGCTCAAGGTCGATCGATATTTCGTATTAGCCTTCCCAACTGTACGAAGTCGGTACATCGCAGATCGCATCTGCAGATCGCAGTCCACATCGACTCAAATTTCCGGAGAAGAAATGCGCAAGCTCTACAAGGCTGCCGTCGTGGCTGCCACTCTCGGCAGCATCAGCTTCCTCGGCGCCGGCACCGCGTTCGCCTATGGCGGCCAGGGCGGCGGCCAGTTCGATATCAAGCAGGGGTCCCAGTGCCGGTCGCACGATCTGAACGTGGACGTGCTCGGCGAGGTCGGTGTCCTCAACGGCCTGCTGGGTAACGCGCTCAACGGTGAGGGCTCGCCGGGTGCGCAGTCCACCCACCTCGGCTCGTCCATGGGCTGCAACAACAGCGCACTCTGAGCCGCTAACAACCGCACAGGTCACCCATAGGGTTCTCGACGCCGGGCCGCAAGGCCGGCGTCGAGAACCCTTTTTTGCTTTCTTTCGACCTGCATCTGATGTGATTTTCGGTGGCGATCGGAACGCAGGCAGGGTTCCGCCGAACCGATCCAATTCGCCATGCGGAGCCGTAAGCGCCAGCCAGCGAACTGCCGATAAAACTACCGCGGTTGACAAGCCCGCGGCGCGATGCTGGGGTGTAGTGCCCTTGTGGCCGCGCACACCGACGCTCCAAATGGTGCATGCCGGCGGGCAAATGGGTGACCATGCTCTGATTCCCGTTACCCGGCCCGGGAATTCGCCGTTCCTCGCTGGGAGAGAACAGCGAATGGGCCTATGGGCCGCTGGCCGGGATGTCCTCTTCCTGGCTCCGGGCGGTCTGCGGCGACCATGTCGACGAGGTGTCCGACGCGAATCGAAGGAGGGGCGATGCGCTACGCCGTCACTCGCGAGGGCCGTTGGAGGGCCTCACGATTGGCGTTGCCGCGGTCCAGCGGGAGGCTTCCGTCGTGGTTTTGCGCGGGGTGCGCGAGGCGTGAAGCCCGGGATTACCTCTGTTCGCACACCCACGACAGCGATAAGTAATCAGATTTCCATACAGGTAATGAAGGGCCGAGGGTTCCATGCGCAAGCTTCACCAGATCGCGCTCGTCGTCGCGGCGGCTGGCGGTCTGTCCACCATCGGCGCCGGCGTGAGTTATGCCGATGCTCCTGCCGGGTACAACGGCGCCGCGCCGCCCACCGCTCCTCAGGCACCGGCCCCGCAGCAGTACGCCCCCGCACCACAGCAGTCGGCTCCCCAACCTGCGCCGCAGTACGCCCAGCAACCGGCCGCTCCTCAGGCACCGGCCCCGCAGCAGTACGCCCCCGCACCACAGCAGTCGGCTCCCCAACCTGCGCCGCAGTACGCCCAGCAACCGGCCGCCCCCCAGGCACCGGCCCCGCAGCAGTACGCCCCCGCACCACAACAGTCGGCCCCGCAACCTGCGCCGCAGTACGCCCAACAGCCGGCCGCCCCCCAGGCACCCGCTCCGCAGGCACCCGCTCCGCAGCAGTACGGGCCGCAGTTCGACAGCCCGCACGCCAGCGCATGGGCCACGTCGCACGGCGTCGCGCAGGCGACCACCTCCCCTGGCGGTCCGCAGCAGTCCGCTCCGCAGGCGGCGGCCCCGGCCCCCGCTCCGGCGCCGGCTGCGCAGGCCGCCCCGCAGGTTGCTCCCCAGGCCGCCCCGCAGGTTACGCCCCAGGTCGCGCCGCAGGTCGCCGTTCCGCAGGTCTTCTCGCCGCAGCCCGCGCCCCAGGTCAACCCGCAGAT
The DNA here is from genome assembly GCF_042886435.1 of Streptomyces sp. NPDC058000. Lineage (NCBI taxonomy): Bacteria > Bacillati > Actinomycetota > Actinomycetes > Kitasatosporales > Streptomycetaceae > Streptomyces > Streptomyces sp. NPDC058000. Next base: position 717 of record NZ_JBHVQS010000108.1, on the reverse strand, counting down.
CAACCCCCAGGTCAATCCGCTGGTCAACCCGTTGGTTTCCCCGGATGTCCCGCAGGTGTCCCCGGTCGGACTCGGGCGGCTGGCGGCTCCGCCGCTGGGGCAGCTCGACCTGCCCCGTATGACCTGATCACCCGTCAACATCAGCTTAAGGAACCGGAGTTGCCGTGCGGCAGGAGTGGCGGCGGAGCCACGTCGGCTTCCGCTCACCGCCTGTGCGCCGCCCAGTTCCCGAGGGACCTTCCCGCATGTAGTCGTCCGCCTACACATCACAACCGCTCAATTCACCGGAGAAGAAATGCGCAAGTTCCACAAGGCTGCCGTCGTGGCCGCCGCACTCGGCAGTGTCGGCGCCCTCGGCGCAGGTACCGCCTACGCCCACGGCGAGCCGGGGCACGACCTCGACGTCAGGCAGGGCACCGAGTGCCGGTCGCATGACATGAACGTCGACGTCCTTGGCGCAGTCGGACTTCTCAACGGCACGCTGGGCAACGCGCTCAACGGCGAGGGCGCGCCCGGCGCACAGCCCTCCCACACGGGTGCGAACCTGCGTTGCGACAACAGCGCCTTCTGAACAACCGCCAAAAGCGCCTGAACTGACCTGGTCCCGGGGCCCGGCCCACGGCGCGGGGGCGGGGGGCAATTGTGTTTGGGGTATAAACAAAAAAGAGGCCACCCGACAACCCACCAAAGCGTGTGGGGGGGGGTGGGGGTGATTAA
>NZ_JBHVQS010000107.1:0-14950 GCF_042886435.1 Streptomyces sp. NPDC058000 | reverse complement strand
GCTCCGCGAACACCGGTGACTCATCGAGGAGTTGCGCCCCCATCCCCACCCACTGGGACCCCTGACCGGGGAAGACGAACACCGTCCGGCCCTCGACGTTCGCGACGCCCTCCACGACGGCGTTCGCGGAGTGGCCGGCGGCCAGTGCCCGGGTTCCGGCGAGGAGGTCGGCACGGTCGGGGGCGAGGACGACGGCCCGGCGTTCGAGGAGGGCGCGGGCAGTGAGGAGGGTGTGCCCGACGTCCTGGGGGCGGAGTGCGGGGTCGGTGCCGACCCGGGTGGCCAGGGCGGTGGCCTGGTCGCGCAGGGCCTGTTCGGTGTGGCCGGAGACGATCCAGGGCAGGGCGGTGGGCGCGGTGGCCGGCTCGACCGGTGCGGCGTCCGGGGCGTCGGTGGGCTCCGGTGCCTGTTCCAGCAGGGCGTGTGCGTTGGTGCCGCTGATACCGAATGAGGAGACCGCGGCCCGCCGCGGCCGGCCGGTCACCGGCCACTCCCGCCCCTCGGCCAACAACCGCACCGTTCCGGCCGACCAGTCCACGTGCGAGGACGGCTGGTCGGCGTGCAGGGTCTGCGGCAACCGACCGTGCCGCAACGCCATCACCATCTTGATGACGCCGGCGACGCCGGCCGCGGCCTGGGTGTGGCCGATGTTGGACTTCAGGGAGCCCAGCCACAGCGGCTGGTCGGCGGTGTGGCCCTGGCCGTAGGTGGCGAGCAGGGCCTGGGCCTCGATGGGGTCGCCGAGCTTGGTGCCGGTGCCGTGCGCCTCGACGGCGTCGATGTCGGCGGCGGCCAGACCGGTCCGGGCGAGGGCCTGTTGGATGACGCGTTCCTGGGACGGGCCGTTGGGCGCGGTCAGGCCGTTGGAGGCACCGTCCTGGTTGACGGCGGAGCCGCGCAGCACGGCGAGGATCGGGTGGCCGTTGCGCTGCGCGTCGGAGAGCCGTTCGGCGACGAGGACTCCGACGCCCTCGGCCCAACCGGTGCCGTCCGCGGCGTCGGCGAACGCCTTGCAGCGGCCGTCCGGCGCCAGGCCGCCCTGGGCGCTGAACTCGACGAAGACGGAGGGTTCGGTGAGCAGTGTCACGCCGCCGACCAGGGCGAGGGCGGATTCACCGGAGCGCAGTGACTGGGCGGCCAGGTGCAGGGCGACCAGGGAGGAGGAGCACGCGGTGTCGACGGTGACGGCCGGGCCTTCGAGGCCGAGGGTGTAGGCGAGGCGGCCGGACAGCACGCTGGCGGCGGTGCCGGTCAGGGCGTGGCCGTGGAGGGCGGTGGCGGTGTCGGCCGCGGGGGCACCCCAGTGGTAGGAGCCGACGAACACGCCGGAGCGGCTGCCGCGCAGGGCGGTGGGGGCGATGCCGGCGCGTTCCAGGGCCTCCCAGGAGACTTCGAGGAGGAGGCGCTGTTGGGGGTCCATGGCGGTCGCCTCGCGCGGCGAGATACCGAAGAAGGCGGCGTCGAATTCGGCGGCGTCGTAGAGGAATCCGCCTTCGTGGGTGGTGCTGCTGCCTTCGCCTTTTCCGGTGAGGGTTTCCAGGTCCCAGTCGCGGTCGGCGGGGAATCCGGAAATGGCGTCACTGCCGGTCCACACCAGGTCCCAGAGGGATTCCGGTGAATTGACGCCGCCGGGCAGCCGGCACCCCATTCCGACGATCGCGATGGGTTCGTTTTCCTTGGATTCCAGTTCTCCTATGCGGCGGCGGGCGCGTCGGAGATCGGAGGTGACCCGCCGCAGATAGTCGACGATTTTCTCCTGCTGGTCCGGCTGGCCTTGCTGGGGTTCCGACATCGGTCCGTCCTCGTCATCGGGTCGCGAACGAAAGCAACAATTTCTCTATGTGGTTTCGAACTCTTCATCGATGATGTCGAGCAGTCTGTCGACCGAAACCGTGTCGATGTCCTCGTCCGAGGAGGGCACCTCTGCGGGCGAGTTCTGGCGGAGTGCGGAGACGAGGGCGTCCAACCGTTCGGCGACGGCCCGGCGTTCGGGGCCGTCCGGTGGGAGGCTCGTGACGATCGCCTCGAACCTGGTGAGTTCGTCGCCGTGGGCCCCGGATTCCAGGGGGGCGGCTGCGGCAAGGAGTTCGCCCAGGCGGCGGGCCGCGCGTTCGGGGGTGGGGAAGTTGAAGACGAGGGTGGCCGGTAGTCGCAGTCCGGTGCGGGTGGCGAGCCGGTCGGTGAGTTCGACGCCGGCGAGCGAGTCGAAGCCGAGTTCCTTGAAGACGCTGCGGGCGCCGACGGCTTCCGGGCCGGGGTGCCCGAGGACGGCGGCGGCCTGGGTCCGCACCAGTTCCAGCAGGTGACGGTCCCGGTCGGCCGGCGGCAGCGCCGCGAGGTGGGCGGCGGCCGGCCGGGATCCGGCGGCGTCCGGCGGCGGCTCGGTGGCCGTTCCGGGACGGGCCGCGGTGGGCCGGGCCGGGCGTGCGCCGACGGGCTCCTCGTTGCGCGGGCGCCGCGGGGTCCGGGGCGCGGCGCGCTCCTCGTCGGTGAGGGTACGGACCGTGAGGGCATCGGCGGTGACGACCGGTGCGCCGTGGACGTCGGTGGCGGTCAGGGCCGGGGTGCCGGTCGCGGTGGGCCGGATGCGGACGCGCAGCGCGGTGGCGCCGACGGCGTGCAGCCGGACGCCGTGCCAGGCGACGGGCAGGGTGCCTTCCGCGGTCATGGCGGCGTGCCGGGCCGCGTCGAGCAGGGCGGGGTGCAGTCCGTAGTCGGCGGGGTCGTCGGTGGTGCCGGGCGGGCATGCCACGTCGGCGAAGATCTCCTCCCCGCGGCGCCAGGCGGCCCGTAGGCCGCGGAAGGCCGGACCGTAGTCGAAGCCGCGGTCGGCGAGGCGTTCGTAGTGGTCGGCGAGATCGATGGCTTCGGCGCCGGCCGGTGGCCAGGCGGGGCCGGCGAGTTCGGTGGTGGGTTCGGTGGCGGCCGGCGGCGTGCTGCCGAGACTGCCGGTGGCGCATCGCGTCCAGGGCGCGGCCGGCCGGTCCGCGGGGCGGGTGTGGACGGTGAGGGGGCGCTGCCCGGTGGTGTCGGTCGGGCCGATGCGGACCTGTACGTGCAGGGCGGCACCGTCCGGGAGGGCCGGTGGTGCGGTGAGGGTGAGTGCGTGCAGGATGTCGCAGCCCGCTTCGTCGCCGGCGCGCACGGCGAGTTCCACCAGCGCGGTCGTCGGCAGCAGCACCCGGCCGGCGACCGTGTGGTCGGCGAGCCAGGGGTGGGTGCGCAGCGCGAGGGTGCCGGTGCAGACGGTGCCGTCGCCGTCGGCGAGTTCGACGGCGGTGCCGAGCAGCGGGTGGCCGAGGGTGCCGGGCCCGGTGGTGGCCGGGCGGGGCGGGGTGGGCCAGTGGCGGACGTGCTGGAAGGCGTAGGTGGGCAGGTCGATGCGGCGGGCGCCGGTGCCGGCGTAGAAGGCGGGCCAGTCGACGGGGACGCCGAGGGTGTACAGGCGGCCGAGGGCTCCGGCGAACGCGGCTTCCTCGGGCCGGTTCTTGGTCAGGACGGGCACCACGTCGACGGGGCTGCCGGGCCCCAGGGTGTCGCGGGCGAGGGCGGACAGCACGCTGCCGGGGCCGAGTTCGACCAGGAGGTCGATGCCGGTCCGGCCCAGGGTGGCGATGCCGTCGGCGAAGCGGACGGTGTCGCGGACGTGCCGCACCCAGTAGTCGGGGGTGGTGATCTCGCTGCCGGCGAGTTCGCCGGTGAGGTGGGAGACCAGCGGGATCGACGGCTGGTGGAAGGTGAGGTGGTCGACGACGTCCCGGAAGGCGTCGAGCATGGGGTCCATCAGCGGTGAGTGGAAGGCGTGCGAGACGGCCAGGCGGCTGGTGCGGCGGCCCTCGCGGGCGAAGTGGGCGGCCAGGCGCAGTACGGCGTCCTCGGTGCCGGCGACGACGACCGCGGTGGGCCCGTTGACGGCGGCCAGTGCGGTGTTCGCGCCGAGGAGGGGCGCCACTTCGTCCTCGGTGGCCTCCAGTGCGGCCATCGCTCCGCCGGCCGGGAGCGCCTGTATCAGCGTGGCGCGGGCGGCCACCAGGCGGCCGGCGTCCGCCAGCGTCAGCACCCCGGCGACGTGCGCCGCGGCGATCTCGCCGACGGAGTGTCCGCCGACGGCGTCGGGGCGCAGGCCGAGCGCGGAGACCAGGCGGTAGAGGGCGACCTCGACGGCGAACAGGGCGGGCTGGGTCCAGCCGGTCCGGTCCAGGAGTGCCGCGTCGGTGCCCCACATCACCTCGTGCACCGGGCGGTCCAGGTGGGGGTCCAGGGCGCGTGCGACGTCGTCCAGGGCGGTGGCGAACACCGGGAAGCGGGCGGCGAGTTCGCGTCCCATGGCGAGGCGTTGGCTGCCCTGGCCGGAGAAGAGGACGGCGGTGCGGCGCTCGCGGGCCGCGCCGCGGGCGTGCTCGACGGTGTCCCCGTCGGTCGGCAGCAGGACCGCCCGGTGGCGCAGTGCGGCGCGGCCGGTGGCCAGCGAGTGGCCGACGTCCAGGGGGTCCAGGTCCGGCCGGGTGCGGAGGTGGGTCCGCAGGCGGGCCACTTGGTCGTCGAGGGCTTCGGGAGAGGCTGCGGAGACCGGCCAGGGGACGGTGGTGGGGCGGGTGTCGGGCCGGGGTGCGGGGGCGTCGGCGGGCGGGGCTTCCTCCAGGATCAGGTGGGCGTTGGTGCCGCTGATGCCGAAGGAGGAGACGCCTGCGCGGCGCGGCCGGTCGACCCGTGGCCAGGGGGTGTGGTCCGTGAGGGGGGCGACGGCTCCCTGGGTCCAGTCCACCTGCCGGGTGGGGGTGGTCAGGTGGCGGATGCCCGGCATCAGGTCGTACTGGAGGGCCTGGACGGTCGTGATGAGTCCGCCGACGCCGGCGGCGGCCTGGGCGTGGCCGAGGTGGGACTTCAGGGAGCCGAGGCGCAGCGGCCGCGCCGGGTCCCGGTCCTGCCCGTAGGTGGCGAGCAGGGCCCGGGCCTCGATCGGGTCGCCGAGTCGGGTGCCGGTGCCGTGCGCCTCGACGAGGTCGATGTCGGCGGGGGCGAGCCGGGCGTCGGCGAGGGCCGCCCGGATGACGCGTTCCTGGGCGGGTCCGCTGGGCGCGGTGAGGCCGTTGGAGGCGCCGTCCTGGTTGACGGCCGAGCCGCGCAGTACGGCGAGGACGGGGTTGCCGGCGGCGCGGGCGGTGGACAGGTGCTCCAGGACGACGACGCCGACGCCCTCCGCCCAGGCGGTGCCGTCCGCGTCGTCGGAGAAGGGTTTGCAGCGGCCGTCGGTGGCGAGGCCGCCCTGCCGGGTGTGGCCGACGAAGGCCGCCGGGGTGGACATCACGGTGACGCCGCCGGCCAGGGCGGTGCTGCACTCCCCCGCGCGCAGGGCGCGCAACGCCCAGTGCAGCGCCACCAGTGAGGAGGAGGACGTGGTGTCGACGGTGACGGCCGGGCCTTCCAGGCCGAGGACGTACGCCAGGCGGCCGGAGGCGACGCCGGGGGCCAGGCCGGTGAGGGCGTGGCCGGCCAGGTCGTCGGGCGAGGCGTGGGTGACGGTGGCGTAGTCCTGGCCGCTGGCGCCGATGAAGACGCCGGTGCGGCTGCCGCGCAGGGAGTGCGGGTCGATGCCGGCCCGTTCCAGGGCCTCCCAGGCGGTTTCCAGGACCAGGCGCTGCTGCGGGTCGGTGGAGACGGCCTCGCGTGGCGACATGCCGAAGAAGGCGGCGTCGAAGTCGGCGGCCCCGGTGAGGAATCCGCCCTCGCACGTCGCGCTGCGGCCGGGGCCGTCGCCGGCCAGGGCGGCCAGGTCCCAGTCGCGGTCGTCCGGGAGGGCGGTGGTCGCGTCGCGGCCGGTGCGGACCAGTTCCCACAGGTCCTCGGGTCCGGCCACCCCGCCCGGATAACGGCAGGCCATTCCGACGACCACTACCGGGTCCTCGTCGGCTCCGATCGTCATGTCTCATTCACCCCTGCGGAAAAGTTGGCCTCGGCTCACCTCTGCGTGCCGGATCGTACGGGCGCAAACGCTGTACTTTTCCCTAAGGAATGGCGGCGGGCCGGTACGGGCATTGGCCGCACGGGGCGGAAAGTGCCGTCGCGGGGCGAAGACTAGTGATTCCCCGGTCCGTGGCGTGAGACCAAGTAAGTGACCCGTTTTCCCCGCGGTGCGTTCCGGGTGCCGGCCGGTGATCGTTCCGGCAGTGCGCGCCTCGGGCTGCGGTGTCGGTGAATGCCGTCACTCGGCGACCGGCCGTGCGGACGCGTGGCGCGCGGGCCCGGCGGCCCGCTACTTTCCGAAGGGTGTTGTCCATGGGCGCGAATCGGCGGCCGATCCTGTTCGTCAGTTATGCCGAAAGCGGTCTGCTCAATCCGCTGCTCGTGCTGGCCGGGGAATTGTCGCGGCGCGGGGTGGCGGACTTGTGGTTCGCGACGGACGAGAAGGCGCGTGACGAGGTGACGGCCGTGGCGGACGGCAGCCCCGTGCATTTCGCGTCGCTCGGTGACACCGTCTCGCAGATGTCCGCGGTCACGTGGGACGACGCGACCTATGCCGAGGTGACGCAGCGGTCGCGGTTCAAGGCGCACCGGGCGGTGATCCGGCATTCGTTCGCGCCGGAGTCGCGGATCGCGAAGTACCGCGCGCTGGAGAAGGTCGTCGAGGAGGTCCGGCCGGCGTTGATGGTGATCGAGAGCATGTGTCAGTTCGGGTACGAGCTGGCGATCACCAAGGGCGTTCCGTTCGTGCTCGGGGTGCCGTTCGTGCCGAGCAACGTCCTCACCTCGCACGTGCCGTTCGCCACGTCCTACACGCCGTCGGGTTTCCCGGTGCCGCATTCGGGTCTGTCGGCGGAGATGACGTTGCCGCAGCGGGTCGAGAACCAGTTGTTCCGGCTGCGGACGCTCGGGATGTTCCTGACGCCGGAGGTCCGCAAGGTCGTCGAGGAGGACAACCGGATCCGCACCGAGTTGGGCATCGTGCCCGAGGCGCGGCAGATGATGGCGCGGATCGACCACGCGGAGCAGGTGCTGTGCTACTCCGTGCCCGAGCTGGACTACCCGTTCCCGATGCACCCGAAGATGCGGCTGGTGGGCACGATGGTGCCGCCGCTGCCCCAGGCACCGGACGACGACGGTCTGTCGGACTGGCTGTCGGCGCAGAAGTCCGTGGTGTACATGGGCTTCGGCACGATCACCCGGCTCACCCGTGAGCAGGTGGCTTCGCTGGTGGAGGTCGCCCGGCGGCTGGACGGTGCCGGGCACCAGGTGTTGTGGAAACTGCCCCGTGTGCAGCAGGAGTTGCTGCCACCCGCCGAGCAACTGCCGGGCGGTCTACGGATCGAGAACTGGGTCCCGTCGCAGCTGGACGTGCTGGCCCATCCGAACGTGAAGGTGTTCTTCACGCACGCCGGCGGCAACGGCTATCACGAGGGGCTGTACTTCGGGAAGCCGCTGGTGGTGCGGCCGCTGTGGGTGGACTGCGACGACCAGGCCGTCCGCGGCCAGGACTTCGGGGTGAGCCTGACGCTGGACCGGCCGGAGACGGTGGACACCGAGGACGTCCTGGACAAGATCACCCGCGTGCTCGACCAGCCCTCCTTCACCGAGCGCGCGGAGCACTTCGCCGAGCTGTTGCGGGACGCAGGCGGCCGGGCCGCGGCGGCGGACCTGCTGCTCGGCCTCCCTGCCCTGGCAACCGACTGACCGAGGAAGACAGACTCATGTCCCATACGTATCCGGTGTCCATGCCGTGGCTCCACGGCCGCGAGCTCGACTATGTGACGGAGGCCGTCGGCGGCGGCTGGATCTCCTCACAGGGGCCGTTCGTCAAACAGTTCGAGGCGGCGTTCGCCGCGTACAACGACGTGCCGTTCGGTGTCGCCTGTTCCTCGGGCACCACGGCGCTGACGCTGGCGCTGCGGGCGCTGGGTGTCGGTCCCGGGGACGAGGTGATCGTCCCGGAGTTCACGATGATCGCGTCGGCGTGGGCGGTCACCTACACCGGGGCCACCCCGGTGTTCGTGGACTGCGGCGACGATCTGAACATCGACGTGTCCCGCATCGAGGAGAAGATCACCCCGCGCACCAAGGTGATCATGCCGGTGCACATCTACGGCCGGCAGTGCGACATGGACGGCGTGCTGGATCTGGCCCACGAGTACAACCTGCGGGTGGTGGAGGACTCCGCCGAGGCGCACGGGGTGCGGCCGCGTGGCGACATCGCGTGCTTCTCGCTCTTCGCCAACAAGATCATCTCGGCCGGTGAGGGTGGGGTGTGCCTGACCCGCGACCCGCACCTGGCCGAGCAGATGGCGCATCTGCGCGCGATGGCCTTCACCAAGGACCACAGCTTCCTGCACAAGAAGCTGGCCTACAACTACCGCATGACCAACATGCAGGCCGCGGTGGCGCTCGCGCAGACCGAGCAGCTCGACATGATCCTCGCCCTGCGCCGCGACATCGAGAAGCGGTACGACGAGGCGCTGCGCGACATCCCCGGCATCACGCTGATGCCGCCGCGCGACGTGCTGTGGATGTACGACCTGCGGGCCGCACGGCGCGACGAGCTGTGCGCGTACCTCGCCGGCGAGGGCATCGAGACCCGGGTGTTCTTCAAGCCGATGAGCCGTCAGCCCGGCTACTTCTCCCCGGACTGGCCGGAGTTGAACGCGGCCCGGCTCAGCGCCGACGGCTGCTACCTGCCGACGCACACCGGCCTGAGCGCGCAGGACCAGGAGTTCATCACGGGCCGGATCCGCGCGTTCTACGGAGTGGCATGAGTACCGAAGCCGACGCACGGACCTCCGCGCCGCAGTGTCCGGTCGCCTTCCCGCTGCGGAAGCCGGGGCGGCCCTTCCCGCCGCCGGAGTACGCCGCCTACCGCGGCGGGGCGGGCCTGGTCCGTTCCGAACTCCCCAGCGGCACGGTCTGGTTGGTGACCCGGCACGAGGACGTCCGGACGGTGCTGACCGATCCGCGGATCAGCGCCGACCCGTCCAAACCCGGGTTCCCCAAGGCCGGTCGGACCGGTGGCGCCCCGTCGCAGTACGAGGTACCGGGGTGGTTCGTGGCGATGGACCCGCCGGAGCACGGCCGGTTCCGCAAGACGCTGATCCCCGAGTTCACCGTTCGCAAGGTGCGGGAACTGCGGCCGGTCATCCAGCAGATCGTGGACGAGCGGATCGACGCGATGCTGGCCGCCGGCACCTCGGCGGACCTCATCGAGTCCTTCGCGCTGCCGGTGCCGTCCCTGGTGATCTCCAGTCTGCTCGGGGTGCCCAAGGCCGACCGGGACTTCTTCGAGGACCGGACCCGGGTCCTGGTCCGGCTCAGCTCGACGGACGAGGAGCGCGACCAGGCGACCCGGGCACTGCTGCGCTATCTGGGCCGGCTCATCCAGATCAAGCAGCGGCGCCCGGGGGACGACCTGATCAGCCGGCTGATCGCCACGGGCACGCTGTCCCGGCAGGAGCTGTCCGGGGTGTCGATGCTGCTGCTGATCGCCGGACACGAGACGACGGCCAACAACATCGGCCTGGGCGTCGTGCAGTTGCTCACCAATCCGCGGTGGATCGGCGACGACCGGATCGTCGAAGAGCTGCTGCGCTACTACTCGGTGGCCGATCTGGTGGCCTTCCGGGTGGCCGTCGAGGACGTGGAGATCGGCGGTCAGCTGATCCGGGCCGGTGAGGGCATCGTGCCGCTGATCGCCGCGGCCAACCACGACGACGCGGCGTTCGCGACGCCCCAGGAGTTCGACCCGGAGCGCTCGGCGCGGTCGCATGTGGCGTTCGGCTACGGCGTCCACCAGTGCCTGGGCCAGAACCTGGTGCGCGTCGAGATGGAGATCGCCTATCGCACGCTCTTCGCGCGGATCCCCTCCCTCACCCTCGCCGTACCGGTCGAGGAGCTGCCGCTGAAGTACGACGGGGTGCTGTTCGGCCTGCACGAACTGCCCGTCACCTGGAAGTGAGTGCGGCCGGGACGTCCGGCCGCCAGGACCCGATCCTCGGAGGAACCATCGTGCGCATCACCGTGGACACCGGCCGCTGCGTCGGTGCCGGCCAGTGTGTCCTGACCGCACCGGACCTGTTCGACCAGGACGACGACGGGCTGGTGACCGTCCTCGACCGACCGGCGGACGCCCCGGTCGGCGCCGCCCCCGAGGCGGCGGCGCTCTGCCCGTCCGGGGCGATCACCGTCGCGGCGGACTGAGCCCGCTCCCCCTGCGTGAGGGCCCCCGGCCGAGCGGGACGGGGGCCCTCACTTCTGCCTGCCCGGAACCGGGCAGGCTGCCCGTCACCAGGTGACGGGCAGCTCCGGCAGCCCGGCGGACAACTGGCCGGACGAGAAGCCCAGTTCCTCGATCGGGCGGGCCAGCCGCAGGCCGGGGAGGCGGGTGAAGAGCAGGGTGTAGGCGGTGCGCAGTTGGACGCGGGCCAGCGGTGCGCCGATGCAGTGCCACATGCCGTGGCCGAACGTCAGGTGCGGGTTGGGGGCCCGCCGGATGTCGAACAGCTCGGGCTCGTCGAAGACCGTGCGGTCGAAGTTCACCAGCGTGAAGTCCAACAACACCAGGTCACCGGTCTTGATGGTCACGTCGCCGACCGGGACGTCGGCGGTGGCGTACCGCGGGAGCACCGAACCGCCGGCCTTCGCGGACCGCAGGATCTCCTCGACGCCGCTGCGCATCAGCTGCTCGTCGGCGAGCGCCGCGGCGAGCTGGTCCGGGTACTGGGTGAACAGCACCGTTCCGAGGTCGATGTGGCTGGCGACGCTGTCCAGGCCGGCGAAGAGCAGCCCGGCGGCGATCGGCCCCATCCGGTCGTCGGACGGCACCTTCAGGCACAGCCGGGAGATGACGTCGTCCTCGGGTGCGGTCCGCTTGCGGCGGGCCAGTCCCGACAGCAGGCCGAACAGCTCAACCTGGCCTTCCTGGGCCCGGGTCGGGTCGTCGAGCTCGCCGAGCTTGGCGAGCGCGGCGATCAACCGCCCCTGCTCTTCGGCGGGGACGCCGATGAGGGTGCACAGCACCGACAGGGAGAACGGCATGGAGAAGTCGTTGTGCAGGTCGGCGGGCGGGCCTTGGGCGGTGAAGCGCGCGAGGGCCTCCTCGGCGAGGGCCTCGACCTTCGGCACCAGGTCCAGGACCCGGCGGGCGGAGAACTGCGGGGTGAGCAGCGAGCGCATCTCGGTGTGCACGGCACGCGCCCCGGCGACGTCGTCGGTGACGATGAGGTCCAACAGCGGGTTGCGCACGTAGCGCGGGGCGTTGGCCGGGTCGGCGTGGGCGCGAGCCAGCCGCTCGTCGTGCAGCAGCTGCTTGAGCTCGGAGTGACGGGTGACGAGCCAGCCCTCGTCGCCGGCCGGGGTGCGGACCTTGCAGATGGGGGCTCTGGATTGCAGGTCGCGCAGCAGGGGGCTCAGGCGCAGGATGGTGCGCGCCTCCGCCGTGAGGGAGGGGGGTGCGGTCGGTGTGCTCATGGGGGGCTCCTCTGGAGGGTGGCGCCGTGCGCGATGCAGGCACCTGGCTGTCTGCGCGGGGCCGGGTGCGCCGGGGCGGCGCCACCCCGCGCCACCCCGGAGGGCTAGCGCCTGTCCGGCCACCGGGACTTCCGGAGAGTTCGGCTCTCACGCCGTGGGGTCCGGGAGTTCCGCGAGCCAGCCCTCGATGGCCTGCGCGGTCAGCGCCGAGTGCTCCTTGGCCAGGGAGAGGTGGTCGGCGTCGATGTCCCGGACCTCGTCGGCGGGGACGGACGAGGTGTCGAGCCGGAAGCCTTCGAGGTCCCGGGCGGCGCGGACGAGGAGGGTGGGTGCGGTGGGTGCGGGCGCTTCGATGTCGGTCATCGCCATGAACCAGTGCGCCATCGCCGACATCCGGGCGCTGTTCAGCGTCACCGAGGGCGAGTCGATGTCGGCAAGGTAGAAGCGTGTGGTGCGGTCCAGGTCGTTGCCTTCGCCGGGGTTGTAGCGGATGGACGCGGTGTCGAGGAGGATCACCGCTTCGGGGCGGACGTCCCAGACGTCTTCCAGGGCGCCGGCGGCGAGGTAGGCGAGCGAGCCGCCGGTGGAGTGGCCGACCATGACGAACGGTTCGCCTTCGCTGGCCATCAGGACGCTCTCGGCGACGATGCGGGCCGCGGCCTCGCTGGTGGCCGGGAGGAGTTCGCCGGGTGCGAAGCCCATCAGGGGCAGCGCGGAGACGTGGCGCCGGCCGCGGAAGTGCGCGGCGATCCGCGCGTACTGGTGGACGCCGCCGGTGGCGCCCGGCGCACTGACGAAGATCAGCCGGGGCCGGCCCGGGCCGTCGGCGAGCGTGACCGGCTCGGAGAGTTCCTCCAGCTCGGCGGGGGTCTCGAACATCGGCCGGGTGTTGGCGACGGCCTTGAGCATCCGCATCGCCTCGACGAGCTTGCCGCCGCGCACCGCGTTGTAGAACAGGCCCTCCAGGGTGTCGTCGGAGCGCTGCGCGGGACGTGCGTCCGCGGCCGGTCCGGGCCGGCCGGGCTCGGTGCCGTCGCCGAGTTGCTCGTGCAGCCAACGGGCCAGTTCGACGGGCGTCTTGGTGTCGAAGACGACCGAGGAGGGCAGCCGCAGGCCGAGGAGCTCGCCGAGTTGGTTGCGCAGGCTGACCGAGACCAGCGAGTCGAAGCCCAGCTCCAGGAAGCCGCGTTCGGGGTCGACGGCGGTGGGGTCGGGGTGGCCGAGCAGTCCGGCGGTGTAGCCGACGACCAGGTCGGTGAGCAACTGTGCCCGGCCGGCCGCGTCGAGGTGGCGGAGGCGTTCGCGCACGGTGACGGGTGAGCGGTCGGCGGTGGCGGCGGACCGTCGGCTGCGGGGCACCAGGTCGCGCCAGATCGCGGGCAGGGCCTGCTGGTCCCGCAGTCCGGCGACGTTGAGGCGGCTGGGTGCCACGGCCGGCTCGGGGCGGGCGAGGGCGGCGTCGAAGAGTGCCAGGCCGTCCTCGATGTCCAGGGGCGGCAGACCGCCGCGGGCCATGCGTTCCAGGTGGGCGTCGCTGACCGAGGCGGTCATCCCGCTGCCGCGTCCCCACGGCCCCCAGGCGAGGGAGTGTGCCGCCAGGCCCTGTGCGGTGCGGTGCCGGGCCAGCGCGTCGAGGTAGGCGTTGGCGGCGGCGTAGTTGGCCTGGCCGGGGGTGCCGAGGACGCCGGAGACCGAGGAGTACAGGACGAAGCCGGCCAGGTCGAGGTCGCGGGTGGCGTCGTGCAGGTGCCAGGCGGCGTCGGCCTTGGGCCGGAGCACGGCGGCCAGTTGGTCGGGGGTGAGCGAGCCGACCAGGGTGTCGTCCAGGATGCCGGCGGTGTGGACGACGGCGGTCAGCGGGTGCGGGGTGGGCACCGAGGCGAGCAGCGCGTCGAGCGCGGCGCGGTCGCCGACGTCGCAGGCGGCCACCCGTACCTGCGCGCCGAGTCCGGTCAGTTCCTCGGCGAGTTCCCGGGCGCCGGGGGCGTCGGGGCCGCGGCGGGCGGCGAGCAGCAGGTGCCGGACGCCGCGGGTGGTGACCAGGTGCCGGGCGAGCGCGGCGCCCAGGCCGCCGGTGCCGCCGGTGATCAGGACGGTGCCGTCCGGGTCCCAGGCGCGGGCCGGTGCGGTGCCGGCGGCCGGTTCCGGCAGGCGGGCCAGGCGGGCGGCACGGACGGCGCGGTCGCGGAGCAGGAGTTGCTGTTCGTCGAGGGTCAGGAGGTGCGGCAGCATCCCGGCGGACCGGAACGCGTCGTCGAGGTCGACCAGTAGCAGGCTGCCGGGGTTCTCGGTCTGGGCGGAGCGCACCAGGCCCCAGACGGCGGCGGCGGCCGGGTCGTGGACGGTGTCGCCGTCCGCGGCGACGGCGCCGCGGGTCACGAAGACGAGGCGGGCGGTGGCCAGCCGCGGTTCCGCCAGCCACTCCTGAACCAGCCCGAGGACCCGGGTGGTGAGGGCGTGTACGGCCGCGGGTCCGGCGTCCGGACCGCCGACGACCGGGATGACGAAGACGTCGGGGGCCGGTCCGCCGTCGCCGAGCGCGCCGCCGAGCGACGCGGCGTAGGCGCTGACCGTCTCGTCCGCGCGGTGCAGTGCGTAGCCGAGGTCCAGTTCGTCGTCGCCGACGACGGCCCAGCGGGTGCCGGTGGCGCGGGCGCCGGGTTCGACCGGCACCCAGTCCAGGTGGAACAGGCCGCCCCGCCCGGTGCGGCCGGCCGGCGCGGCGTCCGGGCGGTGCTGCGCGGCGCCGAGGGTGACGGTGTCGGCGGTCAGGACGGCTCCGCCGGCGGTGTCGGTGGCGGTCAGGGACAGGGTGTCGGGCCCGGTCGCGGTGAGTCGGACCCGCAGTGCGGTGGCCCCGGTGGCGTGCAGGGTGAGTCCGGTGAAGCCGGTCGGTTCGGGGGTGTGGTCGGCGTCGAGTGCGGTGGCGGCGCGGAGCACGGTGGCCAGCAGTGCGGGGTGGATGCCGAAGGCGTGGTCGGCGGCGGTGGTGGCGGGCAGGGTCACTTCGGCGTGGACCTCGCCGTCGCGGTGCCAGACGCCGGTGAGGCCCTGGAAGTGCGGGCCGTAGCGGTGGCCGGTGGCGGTGGCGGCCGCGTCGAGGTCGGCGGCGGGCACCGGGCGGGCGTCCCGCGGCGGCCAATCGGCGGCGTCCGGGCCGCTCGGATCGGTGGGCGCGTCGGGGGCCTCGGGGGTGAGCAGGCCGGTGGCATGGGTGGTCCAGGGGGCGTCCTCGGTGCCGGCGGGGCGGGCGTGGACGGCCAGCGGCCGGTGGCCCGCGGTGTCGGGGGCGCCGATGCGCACCTGGAGGGTGACGGCGTCGCCGTCACCGAGGCTGAGCGGCACCGGCAGGTCGAGCCGCGCCACGTGCGGGGTGCCGCTCAGGTCGCCCGCGCGGACGGCGAGTTCGGCGAAGGCGGTGCCGGGCACGGTGATCCGGCCGTCGGTCCGGTGGTCGCCGAGCCAGGGGTGGGTGGGGAGCCCGAGGCGGCCGGTGAGCACG
>NZ_JBHVQS010000106.1:0-15651 GCF_042886435.1 Streptomyces sp. NPDC058000 | reverse complement strand
TCCTCGAACACCTCGGCCGCCTGGATGACCAGGTCAAAATCCGCGGCCACCGCATCGAACTCGGCGAAATCCGCACCACCCTCCTCGAAGACTCGGACGTACTGGCTGCCGTCGTCCTGGTCCACGGCGCGGGCACGGCATCGGCCCGCCTGGACGCCTATGTCGTCACCACCCCCGACGGCGACCCCGGCCGGATCAAACGACGCGCGGCGGACAGGCTCCCCGCCCACCTCGTCCCCGGCACCGTCACCGCCGTACCCGAACTGCCCCTCACCCCGAACGGCAAGCTCGACCCGACCGGCCTCCCGGACCCAACGCACGAGCACACACCCGCAAACAGCGCCACCGACACGGACCCCATCGAGTCCCACCTGATCTCGATCTGGGAAGGCCTCCTGCACGTCCTCGTGCGCCCCCACGACAACTTCTTTGAAATCGGCGGCAATTCCCTGCTCGCGTCCCGGCTGCGCAACGCGCTGCACGAGGCCGGGTTCACCTCGGTACAGCTGCGTGACATCTACCGCAACTCTTCGCTCCCCGCCCTCGCCGAACTCATTCGGGCGGGCCAGAGAAGCGTCAAGGAGCCTTCGTGACAGACCGACCGGCAAGCCCAGGGCAGCTACGGTTCTTCGTGCTCGACCAGCGGGATGGCAGAGCCACGGTCCTCAACCACCTCGTCATCGAGGGCCGGGTCTCCGCCCTTCGCCTGACCGAGGCGGTGCACGCTCTCCTTGAGGCGCAACCGGCGCTACGTACGTCCCTGCACATGGCACCGGACGGCCTGACGCAACGCACCCACCCGGCATCGGCCGTGGACATCCAAGTCCTGGAGTCGGACGGCGCCGAGGCCCAACTGCCCGCGCTGATCACGGACACAGGCGCACCCTTCGCCCACGGTGCGGGACCGCTCTGCCGCGTCCGCCTGCTGGTCAGCCCCGAGCGTACGCACTGCCTGATCGGCACGCATCACGCGATCTTCGACGACGACTCGGCCGCGGTCTTGCTCAACCAGCTCTCTCTCGCGTACGAGAAGGGGGCACCGTCCCTGTCCCTCGCGCCGCCCACGGTCGCACCCGACCCCGAACACACCGCTCAGCTGCGCGAATTCTGGTCGCGCGCGTTGGCGGACTGCCCTCAGGACACCGCTCTACCTCTCTCATGCACCCCTGACAGCACGGCATCCGGCGTAGTGACCACCGAGATCGGCCCGGAACTCGCCACCCGGATGGCCGCGCTCACGCGTGAGTGCGGTGCTACTCCCTTCGCCCAGCTCCTCGCGGCGGCAGCGGTGGTGACCGGCTGGTGCACAAGCCGCGACGATCTGGTGATCGCCACGGTGGCGAGCGACCGGAGCGCCACGGACCAGGATGTGATCGGCTGTCTGCAGAACACCGTGCCGGTGCGCCTCAGGCTCGACGAGGTGGACAGCGACGAGGTGCTCGACCGCACCATGGACGCGCTGTTCGACGCCGTGGACCACGCGGCGCTTCCGATCGAGGACATCCTCGACACGGTCGGGGTACGGCGCCGCCCTGGCCGCAAGCCGCTCACGCAGATCCTCTGCGCCCAGACCACCGAGTCCGCGCCCTTGGCCCTGGACGGGCTGAGCTGGCAGCTCACGCAGTCCGCGCCGGTCGAGGCCGAGTACGACGTGGCCCTGACCCTTCATCACTCGCTCGACGGCGCCATGCGTCTGGAGATAGGACACCGTCACGCTGCACTGACCCCGCAGGCGGCCCAGCGCCTCGCACAGCACCTGCTCGCCGCCCTCGAAGCACTGGCCGACGGCTCCGTTCTCCCGCTGTCGGAGCTGTCGCTCCTCTCCCCCGAGGAAGTGGCCGGTCTCGCCGCGCTGGACGGCGGCCCCGCGCCCCTCGCCACAGCGCCGGTGCATGAACTTATCGAGGAGCACGTACGACGTACGCCGTCAGCGGTCGCCGTCACCACGGGCACCGAGAGCATCATGTACGCCGAACTGGGCGAACGGGCAACGGCGTTGGCGACCACCCTGATCGAGGCCGGCGTCTCCCCCGGCGACCGCGTGGGCGTGTGCCTCCCCAGGACCCCGGACCTGGTGGTGGCGCTGCTCGCGGTGTGGAAGACGGGCGCGGCGTACGTCCCGCTCGACCCCGAATACCCCCCGGACCGCCTGCGCTACATGGCCGAGGACGCGGCACTCGCGGCCTCGGTCGGCCCGGAACCCCTGGTCCCCGGGGTGCCGAACCTCCGCCCGGACGCGACGACCGAGACGACACCGCCCGCCGCCTGGCCGGACGTCCGCCCGGCGGACCCCGCGTACCTCATCTACACCTCAGGCTCCACGGGCCGCCCCAAGGGCGTCGTCATCCGCCACGAGAACCTGTCCGCGCTCTTCGCCGCCTTCGACCGTGAACTCGGCGGCGGCCCACCCTCGTTCACGGTCGCGGGCACCAGCCTGTCCTTCGACATCAGCGCCCTGGAGCTGCACTGGCCGCTGGCACGGGGCCGCTCCGTCCTGCTGACGAGCCACCGTGCGGTGACGGATGCACCGGTCCCGGACGGCGCCCTCTACCAGTGCACCCCGACGGTCGCCCGCGTCCTGGCCACCGACCCAGATGGCCGCCGCCTTCTGACACGCCTGGGCGCCCTGCTGGTCGGCGGCGAACCACTCCCCGCGGACCTGGCACGAGAGTTGACCGCCCTGGTCCCGGGCCCGGTCATCAACTGCTACGGCCCGACAGAGACCACGGTCTGGTCGACGGTCTGGCGGATACCGGAGGACGCCGACGTCCCCGTGCACATCGGCCGCCCGCTCCTTGGCGAGCGCTGCCACGTCGTGGACGCGCACGGCCGCCGGCTCCCGGCGGGCGTCCCCGGACGCCTGATGGTCTCTGGGGCGGGCGTGGGCCAGGGCTACTGGCAACAGCCGACCCTCACCGCTGACCGCTTCTGTCCGCTGCCCGACGCCGGTGAGCAACTCGCTTATGACACCGGGGATATGGCGGTATTCGAGGTAGACCACGGCCTCCGCTTCGTCAGCCGGGGCGACACCCAGGTCAAGGTCCGAGGCCAGCGCATCGAGCTGGAGGAGATCGAGTCGGCACTGCGCAGCCACCCCGAGGTGCGCGACGCGGCGGTGGCGGTGGTCCCCGACGGCACGGCGGTTGCGGCATTCATCGCCCCGACGGGGTGCATACCTCTCGCGGGCACCCTTCCGGAACCAGTAGCCCCCCGCCTCTCGGCTAACCTGCGTGCTCACGCCGCGACGTGGCTCACCGAGGCCATGGTCCCCAGCTCCTGGCTCCTGGTACCGGCGCTCCCCCAACTCCCCAACGGCAAGCTGGACCGAGCGACGGTCACCTCCTGGACCACCGCACAAGCCGCCGCACGGCCGGGCCAGGCTCCGGCCGCGACCCCGGTCGGCGGCCCGGCGGACCCGATCCTGAGCGCCTGGAGCGAGGTCCTTGCCAAGCCGGTCACCGACCTGGACGCGACGTTCTTCGAACTGGGCGGCAACTCCCTGGGCCTGCTCCGCGTCCTTGCTGCCCTGCGCACCCAGCACCCCACGCTGCAGGCGGTCGACTTGTTCCAGCACACGACGGTGCGGAGCCTGGCGGCGCATCTGACACCCCTGAGCGGCGACACAAAACCGCGCTCCCCCAGCGAAGAACCGCAGCCCGGACGCGGCGCCGCCCGGGCACAGGCCCTCGCCCGCTGGAAGCGCCCCACCCGCTAGCAGCACCCCGACGCCACTCCCGCACGCCCACCTCACCCTAAGAAGGAATCCCATGAAACTCCCGCTGTTGTGCTTGCCGTTCGCCGGTGCGGGAGCCAGCGTGTTCCGCCCCTGGCGCGACCATGAGGCCAAGTCGTTCGAGATCGTGCCCGTCCAGCTGCCGGGCCGCGAGGAGCTGTTCATCGAGGCCCCCTACACGTCACTCGCCGAGGCCGCGACAGGCACAGCCGAGCGCATCCTCAAGGCATCCGGAGACGGCCCGTACGCCCTCTTCGGCCACAGCTTCGGCGCACTCCTGGCCCACGAGACCACGCAACTCCTGCACAGCAAGTGCCTCCCGCTCCCCCACCGGCTGATCGTCAGCGGCGCGGCAGCGCCGTGGCTCCCTCGACCCCACATCGGCGTTCACACGCTCTCGGACGGCCAACTGGTCGCCCGAATAAGTGAGTTGGTCGGCTACGATCACAAGGCCTTCCACGACCCCGAGCTCCGCGAACTGGTCATCCCAGCACTACGGGCCGACATGGGCATCAACGAAGCACCGCCCACGGCAGAGTCCGCCACCCCTCTCCCGGTCCCGATCAGCGCGCTCCGAGGAGTCGACGACGAATTGGTGACCCGCGACGAATCGGCCCAGTGGGCGGAGGCGACCACGGCCTCCTTCGAACTGATCGACGTCCCCGGAGAGCACATGCACTTCTCCGACAACTGGCCGAAGCTGTGGAGCACGATCGACGAACTCATGCTCCGCGCACGCTGACCACCTCTCAGTGCCCTGGGCTGGACCGGTACAGCGCGACGACATCGGCCCGAAACTCAGCCGAGTACTTGTACGTACCCAACGGGAACTCCTGTTCCCCAGATCATCACGATCCATGTCCAAGGTGTCCACGCTCAAGGGAAATGCCCGGCCGCAGACTGCTTTCCGGCTTCAGAAGTCAAACGGCGGCGTCCAGCCTCCGGTCCCGCCAGGCCCGGTCCGTCCCGGTCTGTTCCATGCGCCCGGCCACGCACCTGAATCCGAACTTCCGCCGTCCGCGAACGATCCTCAAGCGCGACCCCAAATGGCAGATCATCAGCACATGCGCATATTGATTCTGGGCGGTTCGGTTTTTTTGGGGCGTGCTTTCGTCACGGAAGCGCAGCGCCGCGGACACGAAGTGACGATCTTCAACCGTGGCCGGTCTGGTACGGACCCGGAGGGTGTGGAGGTGGTGCGCGGCGATCGCGAGGTCGCGGACGATCTGCGGCGGCTGGCCGAGGGCCACACATGGGACGCCGTCGTCGACACCAGCGGGATGCACCCGCGTGTGGTCGGCGAGTCGGCGCGGGCGCTCTCCGGGCATGCCGGTGCATATCTGTTCGTCTCGTCCTTCCACGCCTACGAAGGCTGGCCCGCCGAGGCCGTGAGCGAGACATCACCCCGGCACGCGTGCGCATCGGACGCCGCACCCGACGACGTGGCGTACAACGCCCTCAAGGCAGGCTGTGAGCGGGCCGTCGAGGAGTCCTTCGCCGGTGACGCCCTGATCCTCAACCCGGGTGTGATCGTGGGCCCGCACGAGAGCACCGGCCGCCTCCTGTGGTGGCTCGAACGAATGGCCCGCGGCGGACAGGTGCTGGCGCCGGGCCGCGCGGACCAGTCGGTCCAGGTCATCGACGCCCGCGACATCGCCGCGTTCGGTCTCGACCAGCTGGAGGTCAAGGCCACCGGCCGCTTCCTGGTCACCGGGCCCGTCGGTGCCACCTCGTTCGGCGACCTGCTGGCCGGCTGCGCCGAGGTGACCGGCTCGGACGCTGAGGTGGTCTGGGTGGACGAAACCTTCCTCCTGGACAAGGAGGTCGCCGTCTGGACGGGGCTCCCACTGTGGGCCGTCGACCAGCCCGGCATGGCGGGCACCTGGCTGGCCTCCTCGGACAAGGCCCTCGCCGCGGGCCTGCGGTGCCGTCCCCTTGCCGAGACCGTCCGCGACACCTGGCAGTGGCTCCAGCACCGGGGACCGTCCGCCGGGCCGTACAAGCAGGGAACGACGCTGCTGGGCCTCGAACCGGAGCAGGAGCAGCGGCTCCTCGCCGAGTGGGGCGCACGTCGAGGCAGTGAGAGCGCGTGAGCCTGCGGACGAGAGCGGAGCTCGGCGAGCGCACCCTGTACGGCTGGTTCGCCGCCTCGGTCGGGGAGTACCGGCGGTCTGCCCGCCCTCGAGACGGAGTCGGACCGGTTCAGTTCCAAGGAGTTGGACGGCCTCGCGGAACCGCTCGCAGCGTAGATACTGGATGCCCACGGCGAAGAAACGCCGGGGCGCTTCGGCCTGCTGGCCTCGCGCATGAGCGCTGAGTAAGACCGTGTCCTATGTGGTGAGGCGGACAAGTCGTTTGTAGCAGCAGATGGCGGCGGCGAGGCCGAGAAAGGCCAGGTAGTTGCGGGGGTTGCGTTCGTAGCGTGGGCTGAGCCGGCGGTAGCCGGACAGCCACGACATCGTGCGTTCGATCACCCAGCGGCGGCGGCCCTATCCTTCGCTGGACTCGATTCCTTTGCGTGCGATCCGGACTCCGATGCGCTTGCCGCGTAACCATTTCCGCAGGTCGGCGCGGTCGTAGGCTTTGTCCGCGTGCAGACGCTGGGGCTTGAAGTGGCGGCCTCGGTGGGGGTCGTGTCTCGTTTGGTGACCCTCGATCATGGGCTTCAGCCCTTCGCTGTCGTGGGTGTTGCCGGCCGAGACGCCGACGAGAAGGGGCAGTCCGTTCGCGTCCGACACGGGCGACCGTGCTGTGCGGGGTTCGGGACGCCATGAGAACCGTCCGACAGATGGAAGAGACAGCACCAAGACACGGAGCGGCCCCGCCGCCCCGCTCCCAAGTCCATCACGAAGAACGACAATCGCGCCTTCAGCCAGCACTACCCACCCCACAAAAGCCGCATCACAGCTCCACGGTCTGTAATCCGCTGCGGCGCACCAGCTTGATCAACGTGGTCGGGTGCGGCACCCGGGACGTCAGCGGGATCCGGCAGAACCGCCGCCAGCTCAACGAGTCCGCCACCTCACGGCACAGCGTCTCGTACCCGAGCTGGTAGCGGTGCTTGAGATACAGCAGCCGCAGCAGCGTCTCGACCGGGATCGACGGCCGCCCCAGCCCTTCGGCGAATACCGCGCGCCACGGGGCGATGAATCGCTCATCGTCCAGATACGCATCGATCCTGGCCAGCTCGGCGGGCAGTTGCCGCGCTTGTTCCGGCAGCACCTCCCACCAGGGATCCTGCACTCCCGCGACACGCAACATCGCCCCACCCCCGGCCACAACGACCCGCCTCCACTGTCGCGGCCAAGGGATACCCCTCGCCAGCTCTCCCCAGAGGTCAACCCAGCGCCGATCCAGACTTCTTCAGGGGCAAGTAGCTAGCCGCGACGCCGTGCCGCCGCCGGAAAGAGTTTCAGGGCCCGGTGCCCGAGCTGGTCGGCCTCGTCGCCGGCCAGTACCTCCGAGTGCCGCAACGCCTCGATGTTGGCAGCCATCGTGGCATCCGTACTGCAGGGCACCCCACAGTCGGCGCCGTACACGAGGTGGTCGCGCGGGACCATGGTGAGCGCCGGGGCGAGGCTGGCGTCCATG
This sequence comes from Streptomyces sp. NPDC058000, assembly GCF_042886435.1. NCBI lineage: Bacteria > Bacillati > Actinomycetota > Actinomycetes > Kitasatosporales > Streptomycetaceae > Streptomyces > Streptomyces sp. NPDC058000. The sequence goes on along the minus strand of NZ_JBHVQS010000106.1, from coordinate 8,327 downwards.
CCGGAGGCCGCGGTGTCGAGATGGAGCCGGCCCAGGTGCTGCCGGATCTCGTCGCGGGTGATCCGCTGCGGGTTGGGCACCCAGGCTTCGGTGCCGAGCAGTTGCAGCCGCCCGGACAGTGCGGGCAGTGCGCCGCCCGCGTGGGCGAGGATCAGCGTCAAGTGCGGGTATCGCCGGAAGACACCCGCGTACAGCATGCCGACCACGCAGCGCGCGGTCTCGAAGGCCACCTCGATCAACGGGACGGGGTGTCCCAGCACCGGGGGCAGGTAGGCGTTCGGGTGGGCGAAGACGACCGCTCGGCGACGGTCGAGCTCGGCCCACACCGGCTCCAGGCGCTCGTCTGCGAGGGAGACGCCGTTGTAGACGGTGCTTACGGCGTACCCGTCGGCGTGCAGCTCCGTGTCAGCTCGCTCGATCTCGGCGAGGGCCACGTCGGGGTCGTCGGTGGGTACGGCGGCGAGCAGTCCGAACCTGCTCGGGTGTTCGGCGACGACCTTCGCCCCGTAGTCGTTGGAGTTCCGCAACTCCGTGTGCTTTGCGGGGATGTTGCTGAGCATCTGCATCGCGATCCCCGTGCGGTCCAGGTAGTCCAGCGTGGACTCGGGGCTCCAGTAGTGCGGTTGCGGAGCCATGAAGCGCTGCTCGCGCATGGCTTCCCAGCGCGCGATCCGCTCCTGCGCGGTGGTGGGCGGGGTGAAGTGGCCGTGCACATCGACCCAGTCGTCGACCGTGGTCATGGTGGCTCTCACTTTCCGCTCGCTTCCTCTTTGATATCGCTGACTTCCAGCGACGGTGCCCAGCGGGGGATCGGGCCGGCGCCCGTCGGGATGCGCAGGGTCTTGCTGTAGCCGAATTCGTGCAGCGTCTCGCGGGCGTGCTCACGGCCGAATCCGCTGGCGCCAATGCCGCCGAAGGGGGCGCCTACGAACGCGCGGTTGTAGTGGTTGACGAAGACCATTCCGCACTCGATGGCTCGACTGACCCGCATCGAACGCTCTGTGTCGGTGGTGAACACGCCCGCAACGAGGCCGAACTCGGTGTCGTTGGCGATCCGGACCGCCTCGGCCTCGTCGTCGAACGGGATCAGGGCGACCACCGGGCCGAAGATCTCCTCCTTCGCGATCCGCATGTCCGGGCGCACGCCGGTGAAGAGCGTCGGGCGCACGTAGTGGCCGTCCGCCAGCCGGGGGTCGTCCGGGAGGGGTGCCTGCGCGGCGATCGTGGCGCCTTCGGCCACGCCGACGTCGAGGTAGTCGAGCACGCGCCGTTGCTGCTGCCGGGTGACCAACGGGCCGACGTGCGTACCCGGGTCCGCGCCGTCACCGACGTTCAGTCGCCGGACCGCAGCCCCGACGCGTCGGGCGACCTGCTCGTAGACGCTTGACTGGACCAGTACTCGGGATGCCGCAGTGCACGCCTCACCCTGGTTGAACCAGCCGCCTTCGATGATCCAGGGGATCGTCGAGTCGAGGTCGGCGTCGTCGAAGACGATCAGCGGGTTCTTTCCCCCCAGTTCGAGCAGGGCGGGGGTGAGGTTGTCGGCGGCCGTCCGCAACACGGTGGTGCCGGTGGCCGGAGCGCCGGTGAAGGAGATCTTCTTGACCAGCGGATGGGCGACGAGTGCCGCGCCCACCGGGCCGCCGCCCGGGATGGCGTGCACGACGTCGTCGGGGAGGACCGATCGCGCGATCTCGACCACCTTCAGCACCGACAGCGGCGCCTGCTCCGGCGGCTTGAGCACGACCGCGTTCCCGACCGCGAGCGCCGGGGCGAGCTTGCCCGCCGTGTGCAGGGGTGGCCAGTTGAACGGCACGATCGCCCCGACGACTCCGTAGGGCTCCAGCGTCGTGACGTCGAGGAGCGCTCCGCTGTCGTGTACCGCGCCGGGCAGTGCCGCGGTCAGCCCCGCGAAGAGTTCGAAGATCGCGATCGTGGCCTCGAGGTCGAACCGGCGTGCCTGGGTGAACGGCTTGCCGTTGTCGCTCGACTCCAGTCGGGCGATCTCGTCGGCGTTCTCCCTTACGGCGGCGGCGATGGCGTGCAGGTACTTCGCGCGCTCGTGTGGGGGTCGTGCCTTCCACGCGAGGTGGCCGGTGTATGCGGCGTGCACCGCTGCGTCCACCTCCTTCTGCCCTGCGCCCTGAATGGTGGCGATGGGTGTTCCGGTGGCGGGGTTTTCGACGGTGAAGCGGTCGGCCTGGTCGTGGGAGGACCAGCGGTACCGCAGGGTCTCGCGATCCGTGGATGCGTTCATGGTTCTTCCTCGGCGGATGAACGGATGGTGGTGTCGGGCCGGTCAGCGGTCGGCCAGTGTGGGGCGCGCCGGGGTGGGCGCCAGATTGAGTCGTACGGCGTTCTCGCTGGCGACGGCCGCGATGGTGGCGCTGTCGAGCCCGGCGGCGTGCAGCCGCGCGACCGGATCGGGGACGCCCATGTCGAAGGGGTGGTCGGAGCCGAGCAGTACGTGTTCCGGGCCTGCCGCCTCGATCAGCCGTACCAACGCCTCCGGCTCGTAGACCAGAGAGTCGAAGAACAGTCGCGGCACGTAGCTGCTGGGCCGGCACTCGGTGGTGCGCGCTTCCGGGCGGTTGGCCCAGGCATGGTCGGCCCTGCCCAGCATGCCGGGCAGGTAGCCACCGCCGTGGGCGGCGAGTAACCGGAGCCCGGGGAACCGGTCGAGTACGCCGCCCACGATGATGTGGGAGAGCGCGACCGCGTGCTCGACCGGCTGGCCGACGCTGTTGGCCAGGTACCAGCGAGCCAGCCGATCGTCGAGCGTGCACCCCCAGGGGTGCAGGAAGACCACCGCCTCCAGCTCGACGGCACGCTGCCACAACTCGTCGTAGCGGCGGTCGGAGAGTTCCAGCGGTGCGCGGACAGCCGGGCTTGGCGCGTGCGAGGACAACGCGACACCGCGCAAGCCCTGCCGGAGCACCGCGTCCTCCAGCGCCGCTGGGGCAAGCTCCGCGAACTGCTGTGGCACGACGCCGAGGCCGGTGAGCCGGTCCGGGCGGAGCGCGCAGTGTCCGGCCACGGCCTCGTTGGTCGCCCGGGCGACCTCGGCGGCGAGTGCGGGGTCGGGGATCCAGTGGTGGAACTGGGTCGGCGTGACCGAGACGACCTGGGCGCCGACCCCCATGGCGTCCATCGCGCCGAGCCGAGACTCGACGTCGACCAGGAGTGCCAACTGGTCGCGCAGTCGCACCGCGCCCACCGCGACGGATGCGGCGCCGAGGCGCCGGTCCGCCAGCTCCACGTGCTCGGCGTGCCCCGGTCGGCCCGCGACGAGGGCCTCGATCGCGGCTGCCCACAGATGCGCGTGGACATCGACAGTGGCCTGCATCGGTTTCCTCCGTAACGCTCGGCGGCAACTTCAGCCTGCTGCCGCCAACGTCCAAAAGGAAGCCAATCTTTGCCATACCCGGTATAGACGACGTCGATGTGCTGCGTGTCAGGCCCTCGCGATGTCGTGCAGGCAGTGACGCAGCCAGCTGTGGCCGGGGTCGTCGTCGTGCACCGGATGCCACCAGAACGCCTCGATCAGCGGGACCGCGTCGAAGGGGCAGTCGAGCACCCGGAACTCAGGTCCCGCGGCGACCAGCGCCGCAACCTTCTCCTGTAGCAGCGCCACGGCACCGGACGCCCGGACGAGCTCCGGCACCACCAGGAACGACTCTGCCACCGCGATCACCCGTGGTATGACCCCGAGCAGTTCCATCTGCCGCCACGCCGCGGCCCGCCCCAGCCGGTCCGCGAACGTCGCGACCCACGGCAGCGTGCGCAGGTCGTCCATGGTGAGCCGGTCGCCCACCGCCGTGTTCTCCGCGGCGGCCACGCACACCCACCGATCGGTGTGCAGATCGATCGAGCGCGGCAGGTTCAGATAGCCGTGCGGCATGAACACACCGTCCACCGTCCGCAGGTACTCCTCGTCGTCGCCGAGCGCCCGCGCCGTGACCGGCACGAACCGCACACACACCTGCGGCGCCTGGGCCGCCACCCGGGCCACCAGCCGGGCGCCGACCGTGCCGACACCATGGTCAGAGGAGACCACACTGAACGTGCGGCGGCTGGTCGCCGGGGCGAACTCCGCCTGCGCGGCGAACACCCGGTCGACCGCCGCCACCGCGGTGCCGGTCAGCGGGCGCAGCTGTTCGGCGAAGCGGGTCAGCCGGTAGTGGTTGCCGCTGCGGGTGAGCAACTCGTCCCCGAAGTGGCGTCGCAACCGCGCCAACGCACTCGACAGCGTCGGCTGACTGCGCCCGAGCCGCGCGGCAGCGCCGGTGACGCTCCGTTCGGCCAACAGGGCGTGCAACGCCTGGAGTTGAGTGGACTCCGGTCCCAAAGACAACAGTGCGTCGCGTTCCGGGCCACCCTCGTCCCGGCCACGCGCCGCACCCACCGCGTTCTCGGTCACCTGTGCCTCCAACCGATGGCTTGTCAGAGGACGGCCGTCCCGACGGCGTCCTGTTGGTTGTTGTCGGTGATCACTAAAACGTGACAGGCATCCGCGGTTCAAACATTCTCACCGGATTCGGATCCAGCTCGAGGACGTGTTGTGAAAATGATCGAGCTCGCTGCCTGACAGCTCACAACCCACGGATGGCTTCGGCCAGGTCAGGGCCGTAGGAAGCCCAGCAGATGACTGAGCCGTCGGCGTCCAGCTGTCCCATGAACCAGTCGTCGTCGGCGTATGCAAGGCACAGGTCGTGGAAGGACAGAATGACGTCAGGCTGGAGGACGTCGTAGTCGGCCGAGCCGTACTGTTCGACGACGACGAGTCGTTCAAGCGAGAGCAGGCCCGCTTCGGCGTCGCCCGATACGGAACGGACCCGCTCGATCGTCCATCCGTCAGGGAGATCTGCGCCCACTGCCGCATGGTCGCAGCGGCGGATGTCTCACGGCCACTCGTTTGTTGCGGCGACCAGCACCGTCGCGTGACAGCGGACGGCGAGTTTGTCGTACCTCGTCGCGACCGCACGGTGGCGCTTGAGTCGATTGATCCCGCACTCGACCGCGTGCCGCTGCTTGTGGTCGTCCTTGTCGAACTTGGGCGGCCGTCCGCCTCGCGATCCGCGCTTGAGGCGGTTGCGGACGCGGTCCGTCGGGACCGGGATCGTGGCCTTGATCCCGCGTCTGCGCAGGTAGGCGCGATTGCTGCGGGAGTCGTACGCCTTGTCGGCCCGGACCCGGTCCGGCCGTTTGCGCGGCCTGCCGACTCCGAGCCGGGGCACCCAGATCGCTTCCAGGACCGACTCGAACTGAGGCGAATCACCCCGCTGTCCGGCGGTGATCACCACCGATAGCGGCTTCTGACCCTGCTCGACGGCGAGGTGGATCTTGCTGGTCAGGCCGCCCCGGGAGCGTCCGAGCCCGTGGTCGGCCGGCTCGACGGTGATCCCGCCGGGCGGTTTTTTCCGGAGATCCCTCTTTTCGCCGCCCCAGCCGCGTGCTGGTGGGCCCGGCAGACCGTGGAGTCGATGTTCACGTCCCAGGTGATCAGGCCCTTGGCATCCGCCTCGGCCTGCAGCTGAGTGACGATCCGGGCCCAGGCGCCATCGCGCTGCCAGCGCCCCACGGCCCGTAGCGTTCCGGCACGTCACGCCAGGGAGCACCCGTCCGGGTCCGCCACCGTATGCCGTCTATCAGCTGCCGCCGCGTCCATACCGGCGGACGGCCCGACTTGATGCCCCGCGGCAACAGCGGCTCAAGTCGGGCCCACTGGCCGTTCGTCAGATCCCCACGTCCCACAGGACCTGATCATCAACGATCGAGATCAACTTTCACAAACAGTCCCTGGTCGGCCTACGCGGTTGTGGCGATGCCGCCGTCGACGGGGATCACGGCGCCTGTTAGGTATGCGCCTGCCCGGCTGGCGAGGAACACGGCGACACCCGCCATGTCGTCGTCGCGGCCGATCCGGCGTAGTGGGGCCGACGCCGCGATCGCCTCGCCGAACTCATCGAGGGTTGCAGCCATCATCGTCGACGGGAACGGTCCCGGCGCCACGGCGTTCACGGTGACGTGCTGCGGTCCTAGTTCCTTGGCGAGCACCCTGGTGAGTTGATGCAGTGCGGCCTTGCTGCTGGAGTACGAGTAGTTGGGCCGCTGGGGGATGTGGATGGCGGCGATGCTGCCGATGTTGATGATCCGCGCGGGATCGTCGGCGGTGCCCGCCCTGCGAAGTGCGGGCAGCAGCGCCTGGACCAGCCAGAACGGCGACTTCAGGTTGAGGTCGACGACCGTGTCCCAGGCCGCGTCTGGGAACGTCGCCAGCGGCTCGTCCCACATGGCGCCCGCGTTGTTGACGAGGATGTCGAGACGCTCCGAGTCGGCGGTGACAAGGTCGGACAGTCGCCGACACTCGTCGTGGCGGGACAGGTCGGCGGGAATGGCCCGCACCTCACCAAATTTGGACAGCTGTTCCCGCGCCTGAGCGCACGCTTCTGCGTTGCGTGAGCTGATGACCACGCGGACGCCCGCCTGGAGAAGGCCACGCGCGATCATCATTCCGATGCCTCGGGTGCCACCGGTGACGAGCGCGCGCTTTCCACACAGATCGAAAAGTTCTGCATGCGTTGTGAATTGGTTGTCTACCACTTGCCGCCTTTCCAGTTGGTCGTGCGGGATGATGCGTCGACGCGTTGGGTGTTCGGTTCAGCTGTCTCAACGCTATGGCCTTGGAGCGCACTCCAAGCAAGCGGATCAGGGTCCCGACGGACCGCGTCCGCAACCGCCTCAAGTGCGGATCGCGAGGCGGACGGCCGCCCAAGTTCGACAAGGACGACTACAAGCAGCGGCACACGGTCGAGTGCGGGATCAACCGCCTCAAGCGCCACCGGGCTGTAGCCACGAGGTATGACAAGCTCGCGGTCCGCTACGAGGCGACCGTGCTGGTCGCAGTCCTCAACGAGTGGCTGTGACCAGCACTTTCACAACAGACCACGGCCAGCTCCAGCGAACGAGCGGGCAGCCGGGCAGCCGGGCAGCCGGGCGAACTACCGCCAGCGCCTGGTCGGCGAGCGTGACGACCGCGAGCGGGCGGACGAGCGCCGGCGGCAGACCCGGCGACCAACGACGGCGCCGACCGTCACAGCGACCGAGGACCGCCCGAGGGGTGACCGGACGTGCTGGCTGAACTCCGAGACTGTCCGATCTGCTGGACCCAGTTCCAGGTCAACCCACAGGCGGCCACCCGCCATACCTACTGCTCGCCCCGCTACAAAGCCGAAGCAGCCCGCCGCCGACGACGCGAGCACGACGACGCCAACGAGAGCGTCGAATCAGAGCCGATCCGGCCGCCGTTGCCCGCGGCCGCCCGCCCCACCATCCCCGCAACAAGCCCGGCCGTGATGCCGATGCGCAGAGGCTGAGGCTCAACACAGTCGAGGAAACCAGAGCGACATGACCAGGAGCCCTTCACTATCGTCGCCCTGAGAAAGGACGTGGGCATGGCACTGGTGAAGAAGGGGTCGCGACGCATCACCGTCGACGGCACCACCTACCGATGGAGGCTTCGCGGAAGGCCCACCTACGACCAGGGACTGGTCTGGTCGCCCCTTACCTACGCAGTCGAGCACGCCGAAACTCCCGGCACCACACTGGTGATCACCACCAACCAGCCGCACCCAAGCAACTGGTTCGGCGCACAGGCCAACCCTGTCCTGCCCTCCGACGTTGCCGACAGCATCCGCACCGCTCGCCTCAACGGATGGACGCCTGAGAGCCCCGGCTCTCCATTCCATCTCGACCAGTCAGAGGGCTTCGTCTCCTCCCACTGACTCGCCCCACCTCGAAGGACTCACCAAGCACATGATCGGTGAGTCCTTCTGCTTTCCGCTCCCCACATTCCCCAGTCGGTTCACGGCATGAACCAACTGAGGCGAAGAGCAGCACTGGGGAAAATTCGGGCTCTGACCGCAGTTTCGTGAAGGTCATGGTTGGGTGAGGATGCGGGTCCGGAGGAGTTCGAACGAGGCCCGGCCGTACATGGCTCGCTTGAGAGTTTTAACCCTGTTGACGTGGCCTTCGACGGCGCCGGAGCTCCAGGGCAGGGTGAGGCCGGCGGTGACGGCGTCGAGGTCCTGGCGGAGGGATCCGGCGAATCTCTGCAAGGGCTTCGGGGCGTCCTGTTCGGCCTGGCGGATCCACTGCAACAGCAGGGATCCACGCTGGTGGCGGACGAGGTCGGCGAAGACGCGGGCGAGATCGCAGGCGCGGGTGATGTCTGGGCAGGCGAGCCGGACTTGGAGCAGTCGTTCCTCCTGGCTGTCTGTGAGGGTGTCGCGGGGCCGCATGATCCAGGAGGTGATCTTGCGGGGGCT
>NZ_JBHVQS010000105.1:0-15971 GCF_042886435.1 Streptomyces sp. NPDC058000 | reverse complement strand
GTGTGGCCGTCCGCCCGACGCGGGCTTCCTTCCGGTGCGCGGGCGCGCCGGCCGCTCTCAGACCTTCACGGTGGCCGCCACCGGCCGGTGGTCGCTGCCGGTCGCCGGTAGCACCCACGCCTTGACCGGGTCGATCCCCTTCACCAGGATCTGGTCGATCCGGGCCATCGGGAAGCCGGTCGGCCAGCTGAAGCCGAGGCCGTCGCCCGCCGCGCCCTGGGCGGAGCGCAGCTGCGAGGTCAGCGGGGCCAGCGAGCGGTCGTTCATGGTGCCGTTGAGGTCGCCGAGGAGCATGACCTGCCGCACCGGGTCGGCGGCGATCGCCTCGCCGAGCGCCCGGGCGCTGCCGTCGCGCTGGTCGGCGGTGAAGCCCTTGTCGACGTTGACCCGCACCGACGGCATGTGGGCGACGTAGACCGCGATCTGCCGGCCGTCGGAGGCGGTGACGGTGGCGCGCAGCGCCCGGACCCAGCCGATCTTGATGTCCACCGGCCGGACGTCGGCCAGCGGGCGCTTGCTCCACAGCCCGACGGTGCCCTGCACGGTGTGGTACGGGTACGTGTCGGCCAGGCCCTTGCGGTACGCGGGCAGCGCGCTGCCGGTCAGTTCCTCCAGGGCGACCACGTCGGCGCCGGACGCCACGATGTCGCGGGCGGTGCCCGCCGGATCGGGGTTGCCCGCGTCGACGTTGTGGGTGAGTACGGTCACGTTGCCGCCGGTGCCGGACTTGTCGGTGAGCTGCCCGCCGAAGAGGCTGACCCAGGCGACGACCGGCAGCAGCAGCGCCACCAGCGCGGTCGCCGAGCGACGCACCAGGGCGCAGATCAGCAGCAGCGGGACGCCCAGCCCCAGCCACGGCAGGAAGGTCTCCAGCAAACTGCCGAAGTTCCCCACGGTGTTGGGGATCTGGGCGTGCAGCACCATCGCCAGTCCGAGGAGGACCGCGAGCACCGCGAGGATGATGCCGCGCCGCCACATCCCTTCGCGGCGCCACCAGTTCCGCAGGCGTCCGGTCCGGGAACCGGCCCGCTCGGACCCCTGACCCTGCCCCGGCTCCGTCATGTACGCCTGCGCCATTCCGCTGTCCTCACTGCCTTGCCGCGCTTGCTCCGGTGCGCCTCACCTGTGATCGTCGACCCTAGGCGATGGCTGTGAAACGCTCTCTTAGATCCGCGTTCCGCCGGACCCGTCTTTGCGTTCCCGCACAGGAGGACGGCATGCCTACGGCCCCGGGTTCCGATCCCGCGGTACGTGACAGCGGCTGTGACAGAACGGGCATGGTCCGGTCATACGGAGACCGGCGCCGATCATCGCGCCGTCATTTCCGGACCGGTGCGCCGTCATTCCGGACCGGCGCCGGGCTCCGCCGCCCGCGGCCGGACGCCCTCCAGCACCGTGTCGACGATGTCCTCGGCGAGCCCCTCGGGGAGTTGCTTCCACTCGTGGAGGAGGGCGCGGGCCAGCATCGGGCCGACGAAGAGGTCGGCGAGGGTCTCCAGGTCCTGGTCGGCGCGGATCTCGCCGGTGGCCACCCCGCGCCGGAGCACCCCGACCAGTGCCTCGTGCCGGGCCCGGACGACCGTCTCGTGGTACTCCGCCCACAGTTCGGGCTGCGTCTGGACGTGGCTGACGACGGTGCGCAACACTGCCGAACTGCGCTTGGCCAGACCGCGGCGGCGCAGGAACTCCAGCAGCCGCACCAGGTCCTCGCGGACCGAGCGGCCGTCCAGCGGCGGGCCGGGCGCGTCCAGCGACCGCATCACGTCGAGCAGCAGCGCGCTCTTGCCGGACCAGCGGCGGTAGAGCGTGGCCTTGCCCACGCCGGCCTCGCGGGCGATCCGCTCCATGGACAGCTCGGCTATCGGGACGCCGTCCTCGATCAGGTGGAGCACCGCCTCGACGATGGCGGAGTCGGCCGCGGCGCTGCGCGGACGGCCCCGGCGCCGGGGGGCCGCCCCACCCGTGCGCGCCCCGGCCGTCCGCCCGCGGTCTTCCGCCACCCGGCTCATCGTGCTGCGCCCGCCTTCCGCCCGCCCCACGGCTCCGCCGCGTGCGGAGCCGGGCCCATTTTGCCCGGCAGGAACGCCACGACCACCACGGCCCCGACCATCGAGACGACCGCCGAGCCCAGCGCCGTGACGTGTATGGCGTGCAGGAAGGCGTCGTCGGCCTTGGCGGTCAGCGCGCGGGCGGCGAGCGGGCGGAGCCGGGCGGCGAGGCCGAGGGTGGCCTCGATGGACTCGCCGGCCGCGTTCCGCACCGGGCCGGGCACGCCGGGCAGCGCGTTGAGGGTGCCCTGGATGCCGTCGCGGTAGCTGGTGGAGAGCAGCGAGCCCAGGACGGCGACGCCGAGGGTGCCGCCGACCTGCCGGAAGATGTTGTTGAGCGCCGAGCCGGACCCGGCCTTCTCGCGCGGCAGCGACTGCATGATCGCGACGGTGACCGGCGGCATGATGTGCGCCATCCCGGTGCCCTGGAGGAAGAACAGCACCTCCAGCACCCAGATCGGGGTGTCGGTGCCCAGCAGCAGCATCCCGGCCATCGTGACGGCCACCACCAGCATGCCGACGGTGCACACGGCGCGGGCCCCGAAGCGGTCCACCGCGAGCCGCGCCCGGGGCGCGAAGATCAGCTGGGCGGCGGCCAGCGGCAGGATCAGCAGCCCGGACTCCAGCGGGGTGTAGCCGCGCACGCTCTGGACGTAGAAGACGATGAAGAACGTGACGCCCATCAGCGCGAAGAAGACCAGCGCGATGGCGGCGACGGCGGCCGAGAAGGCGGGTTTGCGGAAGTAGCCGATGTCGATGGACGGGTGGTCGCTGCGCTTCTGGTGGACGACGAACCCGGCCAGCACCGCCAGGCCGCCGAGGACCGTGACGAGCACCTCGGGGTCGGTGAAGTCGGCGAGCTGACCGCCCTTGATGATCCCGTAGACCAGCAGGACCAGGCCGACCACGGAGAGCAGCACCCCGACCGGGTCCAGCTTCCCGGGGGCGGGGTCCCTGGAGTCGGGCACCAGGATCACCATCGTGACCAGCGCGAACAGCACGATCGGGACGTTGATCAGGAAGACCGAACCCCACCAGTAGTGGTCCAGCAGCAGCCCGCCGGCGATCGGGCCGATGGCGATGGCCAACCCCACGCCGCCGGCCCAGACGCCGATCGCCCTGGGCTGCTCCTCGCGTTCGAAGACGTTCATCAGGATGGCGAGGGTGGCCGGCATGACGAAGGCGCCGCCCAGGCCCATCAGGGCGCGGAAGGCGATGAGTTGGGCGGGCGAGGCGGAGACCGCGGCGAGCACCGAGCCGCTGCCGAAGACCGCCAGGCCGAAGAGGAGGACCTTCTTCCGGCCGAGCCGGTCACCGAGCAGGCCGGAGGTGAACAGCAGCCCGGCGAAGACCAGCGTGTAGGAGTTGATCGCCCACTCCAGCTCGCTCTGGGTGGCGCCGAGGCCGGTGGGGGCCGGGGTCGCGATGGTCTTCATCGCGACGTTGAGGATGGAGTTGTCCAGCACCACGATCAGCAGGCTGAGCATCAGGACGGAGAGGATCACCCAGCGGCGGCGGTGGATGTGCGCGGGGATGTGCGGGGCGGCGGGGGCCCCGGATGCGCCTGGTGGGGGCGATGGGGACGGTGAGGTGGCCATGGCGCCACCATACGCTCAATGCGATACGGAACCGTTCCGTATTGGTGGAGAGCCGGGCCGTTTCCTTCCCGCCACCCGTCTGTTCTCCTCCCACCACCCCTCCCGCGCTCCTCCCACCACCCCTCCCCCGCTTCTCCCGCCGCCCGCCCCCTTTTGCTCCCCGGGCACGCCGTGCCAGCATGGAGGGGAGTCCGGGGACACCGTCAGGGTGCTTCGAGATGAAGAAACAGGAGCCGTCACCATGACGCAGCTTTCGCCTGTCCAGAAGCCGGCCGCGGGGGCCACCGAGGAGCCCACCGCCAAGCCCGCCAAGGAGAACACCAAGACCCTCTACGGGGGCACCGGGTCGCGCCGGGTCACGGTCCGCGACATCGCCGCCGCCAAGGGGCGCGGCGAGAAGTGGCCGATGCTCACCGCCTACGACGCGATGACCGCCTCGGTCTTCGACGAGTCCGGGATCCCGGTGCTGCTCGTCGGCGACTCGATGGGCAACTGCCACCTCGGCTACGAGTCCACCGTGCCGGTCACGATGGACGAGATCACGATCCTGTCCGCCGCCGTCGTACGCGGCACCAAGCGCGCCCTGGTCGTCGCCGACCTGCCGTTCGGCGCGTACCAGGAAGGCCCCGTCCAGGCGCTGCGCAACGCCACCCGGCTGGTCAAGGAGGCCGGGGTGGGCGCCGTCAAGCTGGAGGGCGGCGAGCGCTCCGCGCACCAGGTGGAGCTGCTGGTCGCGTCCGGCATCCCGGTGATGGCGCACGTCGGGCTGACCCCGCAGTCGGTCCACGCCTACGGTGGCTACCCGGTCCAGGGCCGCGGCGAGGAGGCCGCCCAGCAGCTGCTGCGGGACGCCAAGGCGGTGCAGGACGCCGGGGCGTTCGCGGTCGTCCTGGAGGCCGTACCGGCCGAGCTGGCCGCCGAGGCGACCCGCTCGCTGCACATCCCGACCGTCGGCATCGGCGCGGGCCTGGACTGCGACGCCCAGGTGCTGGTGTGGACCGACATGGCGGGCCTCAACGCCGGCCGGGTGCCGCGGTTCGTCAAGCAGTACCTCCAGCTGCGGGAACTGCTCGGCGGCGCGGCCAAGGCGTTCGCCGAGGACGTGGCCGGCGGCGCCTTCCCCGCCGAGGAGCACACCTTCCACTGAGACCCGGCCGACAGGCCGTCGACCACCGGTCCTCCCGGGCTGTCGGCGGCCTGTCGGTGCGTTGTCGGTGGCGGCTGGCACCTTTGCAGGCATGACGCGACAGACGATAACCACCAAGGGCGGCAACGCCGTGGAGGTGCGCGGTCTGGTCAAGCACTTCGGTGACGTGAAGGCCGTCGACGGGGTGGACCTGGACGTGCAGGAGGGCACCGTGCTCGGTGTCCTCGGCCCCAACGGCGCGGGCAAGACCACCCTCGTCCGCTGCCTGTCCACCCTCCTGGTGCCGGACGCCGGCCGCGCCGTGGTCGCCGGCTGCGACGTGGTGCGCCAGCCCCGCGCGCTGCGCCGCCGGATCGGCCTGACCGGCCAGTACGCCTCGGTCGACGAGAAGCTCTCCGGCTGGGAGAACCTCTACCTGATCGGGCGGCTGCTGGACCTCTCCCGCAAGGACTCCCGGACCCGCGCCGACGAGATGCTGGAGCGGTTCTCGCTGACCGAGGCCGCCAAGCGGCCGGCCGGGAAGTACTCCGGCGGCATGCGGCGCCGGCTCGACCTGGCCGCCTCGATGATCGGCCAGCCGGCCGTCCTCTACCTGGACGAACCGACCACCGGACTGGACCCGCGCACCCGCAACGAAGTGTGGGCGGAGGTCCAGCGGATGGTCCGCGAGGGGGCCACGGTCCTGCTGACCACCCAGTACATGGAGGAGGCCGAGCAGCTCGCCGACGAGCTGGCGGTCATCGACCGCGGCCGGGTGATCGCCGAGGGCCGGGTCGAGGAGCTGAAGGCCAAGGTCGGCGGGCGGACCCTCCAGATCCGGCCGACCGACCCGGGTGAGCTGGACCGGATGGTGGGCGCCCTCGCCCAGGCCGGACTGGACGGCATCGCCGGCGCCACCGCCGACCATGACGGGGGTGTGGTCAACGTGCCCATCATCAGCGACGAGCAACTGACCTCGGTGGTCGGGCTGCTGGGCGCCCGGGGCTTCGCGCTGGCCGGGATCAGCACCCATCTGCCCAGCCTGGACGAGGTGTTCCTGGCCATCACCGGCCAGAAGACCTCCGGGACGGGCGGTCCGGAGACCGTTTCCGACCCGCACGACGACACGCACGACGAGCAGTACGCGGAGGTGGGGGCATGAGCGCCGCGACGATCACGGCACCGGTCGGGAAGGCCGGCACCGACGAGGGCCGGATCGGCATCCGGGCCAACCTGCGGCACATCGGCGCGCTGGTGCGGCGGAACCTCGTGCAGATCAAGCACGACCCGGAGACGCTGTTCGACGCGGTGCTGATGCCGGTGATCTTCATCCTGCTGTTCGTCTACGTCTTCGGCGGCGCCATCGCCGGCAAGGGCAACCAGGCGGAGTACGTGCAGTACCTGGTCCCCGGCATGATGGCGATGATGGGCATGAACATCGCCATGGCGGTGGGCACCGGCGTCAACGAGGACTTCCGCAAGGGCGTGATGGACCGCTTCCGGACGATGCCCATCGCCCGGTCCTCGGTCCTGATCGCCAAGATCGTGGTCGAGATCGGCCGGATGCTGCTCGCCACCGCGATCCTGCTCGGCATGGGCCTCCTGCTGGGCCTCGAAATACGCGGCTCCCTGCTGGAGTTCGTCGCCGCGGTGGTGCTCTCCACGGTCTTCGGCGCCGCCCTGATGTGGATCTTCATCCTGCTGGGGCTCAGCGTGAAGACCCCGCAGGCGGTGCAGGGCATGGCGATGCTGGTCCTGATGCCGCTCCAGTTCGGCTCGTCGATCTTCGCGCCGACCCAGCAGATGCCCGGCTGGCTGGAGGCGTTCACCAAGGTCAACCCGCTCTCCAACCTCGCCGACGCGGCCCGCGCACTGATCAACGGCCACGGCCCGGTGGCCCATCCGACGCTGGTCACGCTGGGCTGGGCGGTGGCCATCACGGTGATCACCATGCCGCTCGCGGTGCGGAAGTTCCGCACCAAGACCTGACGCACCGTCCGCGGGGGGCTTCTTCGCGGACGGCCCGGTGGCCCGGCTCGCGTCAGAGGAGGGCGGTGGCCTCGTCCAGCGACAGGCCGCCGCCCTCGACGTGGGCGGCGTCGTAGTCGAGGTCGCCCAGCACGGCCCGGGCGGCCGCTTCGGTGCGGGCCCGGTCCGTGCGGACGGCCAGCGGCACCACGTGCGGGCTGGTCCGCAGCGCGTCGTAGGCGCCGACCAGCCGGGCCGCGTCCCGGGCCCCGGCCGCACCGCGGACCGCCAGCAACACCCGGGCGCCGGTCAGCAGCTGCACCACCGGCAGGTCCGGCGCGACCAACTGCGTCAGCGGGTCCTGGACGAGTTCCAGGGCCTGCCGGATCCGTGGGAGGAGGTCCGCCCCGTGCTGCCCCTCGTCCACGTCCAGCGAGACCAGCGAGGCGTCCAGCAGCCCCAGGAAGACGTCCGAGCCCTGCGTGGTGAGCCCCTCCCGCACCTCAAGGAGTTCCCGGCGGGCCTCGTGGGTGCGCCCGACCATCGCCAGCAGCATGGCCAGCGTCATCCGGGTGAACCACACCGCGTCCCGGCCGCTGTTGCGGTCCTCCGCCTCGGCCAGCACCTCCTTGAGCGTCCGCTCGGCGTCCTCCGGCCGACCCTCCTCGATCATCACGGCACCCAGCCGGGCCCGCAGCAGCAGCGTCTGGCTGTGCGCGCCCAACTCCTCGGCGTGCACCATCGCCGCCTGGTAGTCGCGCACCGCGGCGTCGTAGTCGCCACTCTTCTCGGAGGACTCGCCGCGCCCGGTCAGCGCCTCGGCCGCACCCCAGGCGTCGCCCAGCCGGAGGAAGGTCCGCAGCGCCTCGTCGGCGTCCCGGATCGCCTGGGCCAGCTCGCCGGGGCGCTCGTTGAGGATCTTGGAGCGCAGCTGGAGGATGTAGGCCAGCTCCCAGTCGTAGCCGAAGCCGCGGCAGGCCGCGATGGCCTGGTCGACCATGGCGACCAGGTCCTGCCACCGGCCGGTCATCAACACCGCGAAGTACCACAGCACTCCGGGCACCTTGCAGGTCTGCGGCATGCCGCCCCGGTAGGCGGCGATGATCCCGGCCAGCTCCTCCTGCATCTTCGGGTCGCGCAGCGACTCCAGGTTGCTGTCGATGCTGGAGAGTCCCACCAACCGGACCTCGCGGCGGGCCTCCACGAGCTGCTCGGGGGGCATCGGCGGGGGTGCGTCGATGGGCCGCTCGTAGAGGTCGGGGGCGGGTGCGACGGGCGGGGCGAAGGGGTTGGGGCCCAGTTCACCGGCGGCCGCCGACCAGGTGCGGGCGTCGCCGCGGTGGTCGCGCAGCGACCAGAACCACTGGAGGGAGAGCACCAGGCACAGGGCCTCCTGCTCGTCGCCGGCGGCGATGGCCCGGCGCAGCGCGGTGCGCAGGTTGTCGTGCTCCAGCTCCAGCCGGTCGATCACGGCGCGCTGTCGGGGGCCGCGCAGCAACGGGTCGCTGGTGCGGGCCAGTTCGCGGTACGCGACCAGGTGGCGGCGCTCGACGTCGGCCCGCTCCCCGGCCTCGTCCAGCCGCTCCCCGGCGTACTCGGCCACCGTCTCCAGCAGCCGGTAACGCATCTGCCCCCCGGTGCGCGCCCCGGCCCGGCCGGCGGGCCCGGCGCCGTCCCGCCCGCCGTCCGGGGCGGCCACCACCAGCGATTTGTCGATCAGCGAGCCGAGCAGCCCGGCGACCTCGTAGGCCGGGACGCCGTCGCCCGCGCAGACCTCCTCGGCGGCGGCCAGGTCGCAGCCGCCGGCGAAGACCGACAGCCGCCGCAGCACCGCCCGTTCGGGCGCGTCGGTGAGGTCCCAGGACCAGTCCACCACCGCGCGCAGGGTCTGCTGGCGGGGCAGGAGCGTGCGGCTGCCGCTGGTCAGCAGCCGGAAGCGGTCGTCGAGCCGGTCCGCGAGCTGACGGGGCGTCAACATGCGGAGGCGGGCGGCGGCGAGCTCGATCGCCAACGGCAGGCCGTCCAGCCGGCGGCAGATCTCCGCGCAGGCCACGGCGGTCTCCTCGTCGGCGTCGACGCGGAAGCCCCGGCGGGCGGCGGCCCCGCGGTCGGCGAGCAGCCGCAGCGCGACCGGGTCGGGCAGTGGTTCCACCGGCCGCACCACCTCGCCCGGTACGGCCAGCGGCTCCCGACTGGTGGCCAGTACGGTCACGCCCGGGCAGGCGATCAGCAGCCGCTCGGCGAGCTCCGCGGCGGCCCCGATCACATGCTCGCAGTTGTCCAGCACCAGCAGCATCCGGCGGCCGGCGCAGTGCTCGGCGAGCCGGGCGTGCGGGTCCTGGGCGGTGGGGTCGGAGGCGGCCCGCAGCCCCTCGGCGGCAGTGCCGCGGACGACGGTCTCGCGGGCCCCGAGCGCGGTCAGCACCGCCTCCGGCACGGTCCGCGGATCGTCCACCGGCGCCAACTCGGCCAGCCAGACGCCGTGCGGCCAGGCGTCCGGCAGCGCGGCAGCGGCGGTCTCCGCGCCCTCCTGGGAGAGCCGGGTCTTGCCGGCGCCGCCCGGGCCCAGCAGCGTCACCAACCGGTGCCCGGCCAGGTCGGCACGGAGCGCGGCCAGGTCGTGCTCCCGGCCGACGAAGGAGGTGAGGCGGGCGCGGAGGTTGCCGGACCGGGCGGCCGGCGGCACCGCGGGAGCGGCCGGGGCGGCGGCCGTCGTACGGGTCGCGTCGGTCGGAGTGGTCGGGCTGGTCGGAGTGGTCGCGGTCGGGCTGATCGCCGCTGCCGGCACCGGGTCCCCCGGGGCCGCGGGGACCGTCGCGAGGTCCGGCTGGAGCAGCGCCACGTGCAGGGCGCGCAGCTCCGGG
Source organism: Streptomyces sp. NPDC058000 (assembly GCF_042886435.1). NCBI lineage: Bacteria > Bacillati > Actinomycetota > Actinomycetes > Kitasatosporales > Streptomycetaceae > Streptomyces > Streptomyces sp. NPDC058000. Next base: position 6,367 of record NZ_JBHVQS010000105.1, on the reverse strand, counting down.
CCGGGGTCGGCGCCCAGCCGGTCGGCGAGGCCGGTACGTATCTCCTCGTACGCGGCGAGCGCCTCGGCGGTCCGGCCCGCGTCGCGCAGGGCGCGCAACCGCAGCGCCTGGAGGGGCTCGTCCAGCGGATGGTCCTGACAGAGCGCGGTCAGGGCGGGCAGCGCCTGAGCGGCCCGGCCCAGGGCCAGGTCGGCGGCGAGGCGGGTCCGCCGGGCGTCCAACCGGCGGCTCTCGGCGCGGGCCGCCTCCACGGCCGCGTCGGGCAGGTCGGCGAGGGCCGGGCCGCGCCAGAGGGCCAGCGCCTCGTCGAGCAGGGTGGCGGCGCGGCCCGGGTCGGCGGCGTCCAGCGCCCGGCCGCCCTCCACCGTCAGCCGCTCGAAGCGGTGCAGGTCGACCGCGTCCAGCTCGGCGCACAGCAGGTAGCCGCCGTCGACGGAGGCGATCGCGGAGCGGCCCAGGGCCCGGCGCAGCCGGCCGACCAGCGCCTGGAGGGCACCGGGCGCGTCGGCCGGCGGGTCCATGCCCCACACGTCGGCGATCAGGGCGTCGGCGGGCAGCGCCCGGCCGGGGCGCAGCGCGAACGCGGCGAGCAGGGCACGCAGCCGGGCGCCACCGAGGGCGACGGGGGTACCGTCGGCCCGGCCGACCTGGGTGGTGCCGAGGATTCCGTAGCGCACCGGGCCATTGTCGGTCACCGGCGGAACTCTCCGCGTACCGAGCGACGTTTCCGGGAGCAGGAAGCAGGGAGCAGGACGCCCCCGGCACGATCCGCGCCCGGCGGGTGCGCCCGCCGCCCGGCAGGTGCGCCCGCCGCCGGGCGGAGGGCGTGCGCCGCCGGCCGCGGCGCGGATACGGTCGGGGCGGCCCGCCCGTAGGGCCTGTCCGACCCTGATCCACCGGACGGGCCCCAGCCCGTGCCCCGGATGCCCGCCCGCGACCCACCCCCTGGAGCCCCGTACCGATGACCACCGCAATTCCGCGCGCCGACCGCCGCGTCAGTCCGGTCTTCCTCGCGCTCGTCGCCGTCCTGGCGGTCTCCGGCTGGGCCGTCTGGAGCGGGACGCTCGCGGCCAACACCGGCTTCGCGGTCTTCCTGTTCGTGACCGCCGGCTGGGTGGTGTCGCTGTGCCTGCACGAGTACGCGCACGCCCGCACCGCACTGCACGGCGGCGACATCACGGTGGGCGCGAAGGGCTACCTCACCCTCAACCCGCTCGTCTACTCCCACGCACTGCTGAGCATCGTGCTGCCGGTGCTCTTCGTGATCATGGGCGGGATCGGGCTGCCGGGCGGTGCGGTGTTCATCGAACGCGGCCGGATCCGGGGCCGCTGGCGGCACAGCCTGATCTCGGCGGCCGGGCCGCTGACCAACATCGCGTTCGCCGCGGTGGTCAGCGCGCCGTTCTGGCTGCACGCCCTGGACGGGGTCCCGGACGTCTTCCGCTACGCACTGGCGTTCCTGGCGCTGCTCCAGGTCACCGCGGCGATCCTGAACTTCCTGCCGGTGCCGGGGCTCGACGGCTACGGCGTGATCGAGCCGTGGCTGTCGGACCGGGTGCGGCGGCAGGTCGCGCCGATCGCGCCGTTCGGGATGCTGGCGGTCTTCGGGCTGCTGTGGGTGCCGGAGATCAACCAGGTCTTCTTCGACCTGGTGCACACGGCCCTGCGGGGGCTGGGCGTCTCGACCTGGGACACCTACTGGGGCCAGGAGTTCTTCCGCTTCTGGCAGGGCGAGCCGCAGGTGCCGCAGATCGGCGGGGCGGCGTAGGACCCGTCCGGCCTGTGCGGCCTGTCCGGCCCGTGCGGCCCTGATCCGCCGGACGGGACCCGGCGGCCGGGCCGGCGGGTCAGCCGGAGGCCGCGGCCCGGCGGGCCCGCTCCAGCTTCGCCTTGCGCAGGTAGAACCACGACATGTTGCTGGAGACGCCGGCCAGCAGGACCCACACGATGCCGACGAAGCTGCCCTCGACGAAGGAGACGACCGCCGCGGCGACGGCGAGCACGCACACGGCGAGGGCGAGGACGGCGAGGCGCCGGTCCGGTCCGGGCGGGGGCAGGGAGGGCATGGGGTCGGCTCCTGTCGGGTCGTGCGGTCCGTTCCAGTGTCCCCCATGGCCCGCGGCTCCCCAGCCGCCCCCTCCCCCGCCCCGGTGTGTCCGGCTCAGACGTCGGTGACCCGGAGCCCGGCGTGCGCCTTGTAACGGCGGTTGACCGAGATCAAGTTGGCGACCAGCGACTCGACCTGGTGGGCGTTGCGCAGCCGGCCGGCGAAGACACCGCGCATCCCGGGGATGCGGGCGGCCAGCGCCTGCACCAGGTCGGTGTCGGCGCGGCGCTCGCCGAGCACCATCACATCGGTGTCGATCTCGGCGACCTCCGGGTCCTGGAGCAGGACGGCGGAGAGGTGGTGGAAGGCGGCGGTGACCCGGGAGTCCGGCAGCAGCGCGGCGGCCTGCTCGGCGGCGCTGCCCTCCTCCGGCTTGAGCGCGTAGGCGCCCTTCTTGTCGAAGCCGAGCGGGTTGACGCAGTCGATCACCAGCTTGCCGGCCAGTTCCTCGCGGAGCGCCTGGAGGGTCTTGGCGTGGCCCTCCCAGGGCACCGCGACGATCACCACGTCGCTGCGCCGGGCGCAGTCGGCGTTGGCGGCGCCCTCGACGCCGAGGTTGCTCAGCTGGGGGTCCTCGACGGCGGCCTGCGCGCGCTCGGCGGCCCGGGAGCCGATGATCACCTTGTGGCCGGCCTTGGCGAACCGGTAGGCCAGGCCGCGGCCCTGGTCGCCGGTGCCGCCGAGGACGCCGATCACCAGGCCGGAGACGTCGGGCAGGTCCCAGGGGTCGCGGGCGGCCGGCTTGTCGGCGGGATCGGCCGGGGCGGCGGACGAGGTCGCGGGCGGGGTCGCAGCAGCGTCAGAAGTAGTCATGACAGCGATACTGTCACGCCCCGGTCCGGTGCCGGCGGTACGGTCACGCCTTGACGCTCCCCTCGGTCAATCCGGTGCGCCAGTACCGCTGGAGCACCGTCATCAGGACCATCAGCGGCAGCACGGACAACAGCGCACCGCCCACCGTGTACTGGTAGAGCACCGGCTGCCGGTCGGCGTAGCCGATCCAGGTCGTCAGCCCCAGTTGGACCGGGTAGAGGCCGGAGTCGGAGAGCATCACCAGTGGCAGGAAGTAGTTGTTCCAGATGTGCACGAACTGGAACAGGAAGACGGTGACCAGCGCCGGGCCCATCAGCCGCAGTCCCAGCCCGGCGAAGATCCGCGCCTCCCCCGCCCCGTCGATCCGGGCCGCCTCCAGGAGCGCGTCCGGCACCGCCGCGGCCGCGTAGATCCGGCACAGGTAGACCCCGAACGGGCTGACCACACTGGGGATCAGCACCGCCCCGTAGGTGTCGGCCAGGCCCAGCGCGCTGAAGAGGAAGTACAGCGGCAGGGCCAGCGCGGTGCTCGGGATCAGCACCCCGGCCAGCACCAGGCCGAAGACCGTCTCGCGTCCCCGGAACGGGAATTTGGCCAGCGCGTAGCCCGCGGCGGCGGACAGCAGGGTGGCGCAGACCGCGCCGACCCCGGCGTAGAGCAGGGAGTTGGCGAACCAGCGGGCGTAGACGCCGTGGTCGTAGGTGAGCACGTCGGTGAGGTACCGGAGGGGCCTCGGGTGGTCGGAGAACCAGAAGCCGAAGGTGCCGAAGAGGTCGGCGCTGCTCTTGGTGGCCGAGACGACCAGCCAGTACACGGGCGCGAGGAAGTAGAGGGCGGCGACGGCCAACAGCGAACTGGTGATGATCCGGTGGCGGACGGGGGCCTGGGTTCTCATCCGCGGTCCTTCTCTCGCCCACCGAGGGCCTGGCTTCTCATCCGCGGTCCTTCCCGCGCCCGCCGACCAGCCGCAGGAAGCCGAACGAGGCCGCGCACGCCACCAGCGCCAGCAGCACCGCCTCGGCCGCCGCCCGGTGCTGGTTGTTGCCGACGAACGCCTCGCTGTAGGCGTGCAGGTTGGGGGTGTAGCCGGAGTCGATGGAGGAGGTGAGCGGGCGCAGCACCATCGGCTCGGCGAACAGCTGGAGGGTGCCGATGATGCTGAAGACGGTGGTGAGCACCAGCGCCGGGCGGAGCAGCGGGAGTTTGACGTACCGGGCCACCTGCCAGGCGCTCGCGCCGTCGATCCGCGCGGCCTCGTACAGCTCGCCGGGGACCGACTTCAGCTGGGCGATCAGCACCAGCATGGTGTAGCCGGTGAACTGCCAGGTGACGATGTTGGCGACGGACCACAGCACGCTGCCGCGGGAGAGGAAGTCGACGTTCCAGCCGACCGATTGGGCGATCCGCACCAGCGGGCTGAGGCCGGGGACGTAGAGGAAGCCCCACAGGATCGAGGCGATCACCCCGGGCACCCCGTAGGGCAGGAAGAAGGCGCTGCGGAAGAAGGCGACCCAGCGGGCGGCGGCGCTCTCCAGGAGCAGCGCCAGCGCGGTGGCGAACACCGTCATCAGCGGAATCTGCACGACGCCGAAGAGCAGCACCCGGCCGAAGCCGGTCAGGAACCGGTCGTCGGTGAGCGCCTGCGCGTAGTTGGCGAGGCCGGCGAAGGTCTCGTGCTCCGTCCCGAGGCCGAGCGGCCCGGTGCGGCGGGTGCGCCGGAGGCTGGTCCACACGGCGTAGCCGACCGGGGCGAGGTAGCAGAGGGCGAAGACGGCGAGGAAGGGCAGGACGAATCCGGCCGCGGCCCGGGAGGTGCGGGCGCCGGGGCGCCCGGTTCGGCGCGGGCGCCGATCGGCAGCCGCGGTCATGTGCCGCTCTCCGCCTTCAGGCCCTTGTCGCGCAGGTCGGCGACGGTCTGGCGCTGCACCTTGGTCAGCACCGACCGGAACGAACCGCCGTCGGCGAGCGCGTCGGTGAAGGCGTCCCCGAGCCGCTGGAAGAGGGTGTCCACGCCCGGCCCCCACTGCCAGCTGGTGTCCACGTGCGCGCCGGCGTCGGCGAAGACCCTGCTGTACGGCTGGCCGCCGAAGAAGTCCTTGTCGGTGTCGAGGGCGGTGGTGGCGTAGCCGGTCTTGGCGCTGGGGAAGCCGTAGCCGCCCTTGAGGAGCAGCGCGATCGACTCCGGTGCGGTGTTGAGCCAGACGGCGAAGTCCAGGGCGTCCTTGGGGTAGCTCGCCTTGGCGAAGACGGCGGTGGTGGAGCCGCCCCAGTTGGCGTACGCCCGGCCGCCGGTCTGCCACTGGGGCAGCGGGGCGGCCCGCCACTTCCCCTTGGTGCCGGGCGCGTTGCCGGCCAGGAGGGCGTCGCCCCAACTGGCGCCCACCCAGGCCGGGATGGCGCCGGTCTGGAGGTCCTTGTACCAGGCGTCCCGGCGGTCCGGGATGGTCATGACGAGCTTGCGCCGGACCAGCCCCTCCCAGTAGTCGGCGACCCGGCGGGTGGGGGCGTCGTCGAGGTGCACGATCCAGGTGTCGCCGTGGGTGGCGTACCACTTGGCGCCGGCCTGCCAGGCCAGGCCGGCGAAGCGGTTGCCGTTGGTCGGGGCGAAGGTCTCGATCCAGGCGCCGTGCCGGCGGACCTCCTCGGCCGCGGTCTCGTACGCGTCCCACGTCCGCGGCACCTGGATGCCCCATCGGTCGAAGAGATCCTGGCGGACGAACAGTCCCATCGGCCCGCTGGCCTGCGGGATGGCGTAGATCCCGGAGCCGAAGACGGACTGCCGCCACTGCCAGGCGAAGAACGCGTCGCGGTGGCGGGCGGCGCCGAGCGGGGCGAGGTCGCGCAGCCCACCGTCCAGCAGGAAGCTGGGGATCACCGGGAACTCGATCTGGCCCAGGTCGGGCGGGTTGCCGGCCTTGATGGCGGCGTGCATCTTGGCGTACTGCTCGCCGTTGACCGCCGACACCTTCTCGACCTTGACCTGGACCTCGGGGTTGTTGCGGTTCCACAGGTCCACCGGCCGGTCGATGCCCGGCACCCAGGACCAGAAGGTGAGGGTGATCTTCTGGCCCTTCTTCCGTTCCCGGGGCGCACCGCCGTCGTCGGCGGCGCAGCCGGCGAACGCGATGCCGGCGGCGGCCGCGGCCGCGCCGCCCAGGACCGTTCTCCGGCGGACGCCGCCGCCGGTGGTGTCCGTGCTGGTCATGCCGGCTCCTTGAGGGGGTCCGCTGCGCTTGGTCTGCGCCCCACGTTGTCGGCTTTCCCGCCGTGGGGGTTGCTGTTTTTCCGCCTTCGGCGGAGGGGGATGTCGGGCCGGGGGCGCCCGGTGCATGGTGGGCGCCGGGGACGGTCCTGCGGGGGTGGGTTTCCGGACTGCTGCGCTTTAAGTCCGGCAACCCCCCCCCCCCGGCCCCCCCCCACCCCTGGGGGGGGCCCCCCCCCCCGGTG
>NZ_JBHVQS010000104.1:0-16073 GCF_042886435.1 Streptomyces sp. NPDC058000 | reverse complement strand
GGCCGCCCCTGCGCAGGGGCGGCCCGTACGTCTGCGTACCGGGGATCCGGCCGGTCAGGCCAGGCCGGCGACCAGCTCGGCGACCGGCTTGCGGCGACCGGTGTAGAAGGGGACCTCCTCGCGGACGTGCCGCCGTGCCTCGGAGCCGCGCAGGTGCCGCATCAGGTCGACGATGCGGTGCAGCTCGTCGGCCTCGAAGGCGAGGATCCACTCGTAGTCGCCGAGCGAGAACGACGCGACGGTGTTGGCGCGGACGTCGGGGAAGCCGCGGGCCATCTTGCCGTGGTCGGCGAGCATCCGGCGGCGGTCCTCGTCGGGGATGAGGTACCAGTCGTAGGAGCGCACGAACGGGTAGACGCTCACGTAGTCGCGGGGGTGCTCGTCGGCCAGGAAGGCCGGGATGTGCGACTTGTTGAACTCGGCGGGGCGGTGCAGCGCCATGTTCGACCAGACCGGCTCCAGCGCGCGGCCCAGGCGGGTGCGGCGGAAGCGGTTGTACGCCTCCTGGAGGTCGTCGGAGTTCTCCGAGTGCCACCAGATCATCACGTCGGCGTCGGCGCGCAGGCCGGAGACGTCGTAGGTGCCGCGGACCACCACGTCCTTGGCGGCGAGCTGAGCGAACAGCTCCTCGACCTCGTCGGCGTAGCCGGCCCGGTCCTCGGGGAGGACGTCGCGCAGCTTGAAGACCGACCAGAGGGTGTAGCGGACGACCTCGTTGAGGTCCTTGGCCTTCTTGCCGGCGTTGGGGATCTTGTCGGAGGCGGGGGCGGAAGCGTCTGTCATGTCGTCCATTCTCACTCGCCGCCGGCGGCACCCGCCGCCAGGGTCCCGAGGACCTCGTCGGCGGCCCGGCGCGCGGAGCCGACGCACGCCGGGATGCCGACGCCGTCGTAGAGCGCACCGCAGACCCGCAGCGGGCCCGGCAGGTCCGCGACCGCGGCCCGGACCCGCGCCATCCGGTCCACGTGGCCGACGGTGTACTGCGGCAGCCCGCCGTCCCAGCGGGTGACCGCGGAGGCCACCGGCCGGGCGGTCAGCCCGACCGCCTCGCCGAGGTCGGCGAGGGAGAGCCCGACCAGTTCGTCGTCGTCGCGCTTGAGGTCGGCCTCGTCGCCGTAGCGGCCGAGGGAGGTGCGCAGGACGAAGAGGTCCGGGTCGGCCTCGGCGATCCAGTTCCACTTGTGGCTGGCGAAGGTCGACGCCTTGATCCGGTGGCCGTCGACCGGTGGGACGAGGAAACCGCTGCCGCTGGGGACGGTGGTCAGGTCCGCGCGCCGGAAGGCCATGGTGACCAGCGCCATCGAGGCGTACTCGACGGTGGCCAGCTCGTCGGCGGCGACCGGGCAGCCGGCGCGCAGCAGCCGTTCCGCGGCCACCGCGGGCGCGGCCATGACCACCGCGTCGGCGGTGAGCGTGCGGTCGCCGGCCAGGATCCGCCAGCCGTCCGCGGCGGTCCAGCGCAGTTCGCGCACCGGCGTACGCAGCAGGATCTCGCCGCCGGAGCGGCGGACCGCGCCCGCGACCGCGTCGGGCAGGGTGCCGATGCCGCCGGCGATGCCCATGAAGACCGAGGTGGGGCCGGTCGCGGCCGGCCCCTCGGGGACGGTGGCCGCGGCGCGCTCCTGGATGGCCCGGACACCCTCGATCAGCGAACCGCCGCGCTGCGCCGCCTCGAACAGCTGCGGGACCGCGGCGCGCATCGAGATGCGGTACGCGTCGCCCGCGTAGACCCCGCCGAGCAGTGGCTCGACGAGCCGGTCGACGACCTCCCGGCCGAGCCGGGCCGCGACGTACTCGCCGACCCCGACGTCGGTGCCGGCCTCGGTCGTCGGCAGCGTCCGGTCCGCCTCGATCCGCGCCAGGCCCTCCGGGGAGAGCACGCCGGAGGCGGCGAGCGGCCCCAGGTCGCCGGGGACACCCATCACATGCCCCTTGGGCATCGGGCGCAGCGCACCGCGGGTCCACAGCGAGGCGGTGGCGGTACCGGGTGGCTGGAGGCGGTCGTCCAGGCCCACGGCCCGCGCCAGCTCCACCGCCTCCGGCCGCTTGGCCAGCATCGATTCGGCGCCGAAATCGACCGGTACGCCGGCGATCTCGCCGGCCAGCAGCTTGCCGCCCAGCCGCTCCGACGCCTCCAGCAGGGTCACCCGGGCCCCGCCCGCCAGCAGCCGGTGCGCGGCGGTCAGCCCCGCGATACCGCCACCGACGACCACGACATGACCGGGCGCCCGGTCCGTACCGCTGTGCGCTGTGCTCATGCCCTCCACTCTCTCAGAGCCGGTCCGGCGCCCTCCGGGCCGGCCCGCGTCCGGGCCGTGACCTCTTCGAGACCCCGGAACGGCAACCCCCACCCGGGCCGCCCCGTCGAACCGGCGTCACGATCCGGCCACTTGGCCGGGCCGCCCGGATACCGCGCGGCCCGGCGGCCGACGACGCGGAAGGGGAACGGTCTGTGATGTGGGGATCACGGGGGCGGCGGGGGGCCGGAGCGGCGGTGCTGCTGACGGTGTCGTTGGCGGTCGCCGGGTGCGGTGCGGCGGGCGGCAGGACCAGCGCCGCGGTGGACGCGGCAGGACCCGGGGAGGGGGCGGTGGCTCCCCGGCAGCGGGCCGGCGACCAGGCGGGTTCGGCGGCGCGGGGTCCGGACGGCGGCGCCCGGACCGGCACACCGCTGAAGGCGACGCAGTCGCAGATCATCCGGACCGCGACGCTGACCGTGCAGACCGGGGACGTGGCCGGGGCGCTCACCAGGGCGCGGGGCGCCGTCGAGGACGCGGGCGGCTATCCGGCCGACGAGACCACCGACCGGGACCCCGACGGCCGGGACCGCTCGAAGCTCGTGCTGCGGGTGCCGCCGGACCACTACGACGCGCTGCTGACGCGGCTGTCCGGGCTGGGCAAGGTCCTCTCCCGCGACGTCTCCGCCAAGGACGTCACCGACCAGGTGGTGGACGTCGACAGCCGGGTGAAGTCCCAGCGGGCGAGCGTCGAGCGGATCCGGGCGCTGATGGACCGGGCGTCCTCGATCAGCGACATCACCGCCCTGGAGTCCGAACTGAGCACCCGGGAGGCGAACCTGGAGTCCCTGGAGGCCCAGCTCAAGTCCCTCAAGGACCGCACCGGGACGGCCACCGTGACCCTGCTGCTGCGACAGCCCGGCGCTTCCCAGGACCCGAGGCCGGACGACGGCACCTCCTTCGGGGACGCGCTGTCCGACGCCTGGCACGCCTTCACGGCGGCGGTGCGCTGGGTGTTGGTGGCGCTCGCCGCGGCGCTGCCGTTCGCGGCCGCCGCGGCGGCCCTGTACGCGGTGGGGCGGGCGATCCGCGGCCGGCTGGCGGGCCACCCTTCCGGCCGGCGACGGCTCACGGAGACGGACGAGGCCATGGACACCGGCCCCGCGGAACCGCCCCGGACGGAACCGGCCGACGCGGAACGGCCCACCGCGGAACCGACCGGGGCGGACCGGGACGCCGGGGACGACCGCGGCACCGCGGACCGGACGGCCACGGACCAGACGGCCACGGACCCCACCGCGACGACACCGGGCGCAACGGAGCCGACGAGCGCCACGGAACCGCCCGCCGCTGCCGATGAGCCCAGGGCGCCCGGCGTGTCCGGTGAAGGTGGCCGACCGCCCCGTTGACACCGAGCGGTACCGGGCAAAGACTCGGGTCGGCGGGTGGCGATCTTCGTACCGCCCGGCCGCCGAGCCGGTGTCGCGAGGACAGCGCAGACAGCGAAGACAGCGAGGACACAGCCTGATGACCGAGCCACACGTACGGGACGCCGTGCGGGACGTCTACATCGTCGACGCGGTACGGACACCGGTCGGCAAGTACGGCGGCGCACTGGCCGCGGTGCGCCCCGACGACCTCGCCGCCCATGTGCTGCGCGCCCTGGTGGACCGCACCCCGGAGCTCGATCCGGCGCGGATCGACGACGTCTACTTCGGCGACGCCAACGGCGCGGGCGAGGACAACCGCAACGTGGCGCGGATGGCGGTGCTGTTGGCGGGGCTGCCGGTCAGTGTCCCCGGGGTGAGTGTCAACCGGCTGTGCGGATCCGGGCTGGAGGCGGTCATCCAGGCGGCCCGCGCCGTCGCGCACGGCGATGCGGAGATCGCGGTGGCCGGCGGCGTGGAGTCGATGAGCCGGGCGCCGTACGTGCTGCGCAAGCCGGACCGGGCCTTCCCCGCGGGGCATCAGGAGATGTTCTCCTCGACGCTGGGCTGGCGGATGGTCAATCCGCGGATGGCGCCGCAGTGGACGGTGTCGCTGGGCGAGGGCGCCGAGCTGATCGCCGACAAGCACGGCATCACCCGGGAACAGCAGGACGTGTTCGCGCTGGCCAGCCACCAGAAGGCGGTCCGGGCCTGGGCGGCCGGTGCCTACGACGCGGAGGTCGTGCCGCTGCCGGGCGTGGACCTCACCCGTGACGAAACGATCCGGGAGAATTCCTCGCTGGAGTCCCTCTCCAAGCTGAAGCCGGTCTTCCGCACCGAGGGAGGCACCGTCACCGCCGGGAACTCCTCACCACTGAACGACGGCGCCGCCGCGCTGCTGCTGGTCAGCGAGGAGGGACTGCGGGCCACCGGACGGGAACCGCTGGCCCGCATCCGGGCGAGCGCGGTGACCGGCATCGAGCCGCAGCTGTTCGGACTCGGTCCGGTCGAGGCGGTCCAGCGGGCGCTGGCGCGGGCCGGGCGGAGCTTCGGCGACCTGGCGGTCTGCGAGCTGAACGAGGCGTTCGCGGCCCAGGCGCTGGGCTGTATCGCCCAGTGGCCGGAACTCGACCCCACCACGGTCAATCCGCGCGGCGGCGCCCTCTCCATCGGGCACCCGCTGGGCGCCTCCGGGGCCCGGCTCGCCGGCGCGGTGGCCCACCAGCTCGCCGCGCAGGGATCGGGCACCGGGCTGGCGACGCTGTGCATCGGCGTGGGACAGGGGCTGGCGATGGTGCTGGAGCGCTAGGGCCGCGATCCGGTGGATGAGGGGCGACCCGGCCATGATCCACCGGGCCGGCCCCAGGCGCGCGTTCGACCGGTCGACGGTCCGGCCGCTACCGGCGGGATCACCGTCCGGCGGGCGCGCGCCGCCTCCATGGGGCACACTCGTTCACCAATCAACTGTCCCCGTTCTCCCGGAGGTTGGCGCGATGGCCCTGCTCGATCCCAAGGACTGGCTCTCGCTGCACGGCGGCCCGGCCGAGGCGGTGGAGCCCGCGACGGGCGAGGGGCTGGCGACGCTGACGCTCGCCGCGCCGGCCGACGTCGCGGACGCCGCGGCCGGGGCCGCCGCGGCGCAGCGGGACTGGGCACGCAGGCCGTACACCGAGCGGGCCGCCGTGCTGCGCCGGGCCGGCGACCTCATCCACCGGCACGCCGCGGAGATCGGCGAGTGGATCGTGCGGGAGGGCGGCAGCATCCGGGGCAAGGCCGAGTTCGAGATCCGGACCGCGGCCGAGGAGTGCTACGAGGCCGCCGCGCTCGCCCACCGCCCGCTCGGCCAGGTGCTGCCCTCGGGTGCGCCGCGCCTGTCGTACACCACCCGGGTTCCGGCTGGTGTGGTCGGCGTGATCGCACCGTTCAACGTCCCGCTGGTGCTCGCGATCCGGTCCGTCGCACCGGCCCTGGCGCTGGGCAACGCCGTGGTGCTCAAGCCGGACCCGCGGACCGCGGTGTGCGGCGGGCACGTCCTGGCCGCGGTCTTCGCCGAGGCCGGGCTGCCGGCGGGGCTGCTGCACGTCCTGCCCGGTGGCGCGGACGCCGGACGGGCACTGGTCGAGGACCCGCGGGTGCGGGTGATCTCCTTCACCGGCTCGACCGCGGCGGGCCGCAGCGTCGGCGCGCTGGCCGCGCGGCACCTCAAGCGGGCCCACCTGGAACTGGGCGGCAACAGCGCGTTCCTGGTGCTGGCGGACGCCGATCTGGACGCCGCGATGTCCATCGCCGCGTGGGCGTCCTTCTTCCACCAGGGCCAGGTGTGCATGACGGCGGGCCGGCACCTCGTCCACGCCTCGCTCTACGACGAGTACGTGGCGCGGCTGGCGGCGAAGGCGGACGCGCTGACCGTCGGGGACCCGTTCCGCGAGCAGGTCCACCTCGGTCCGGTCATCGACCGCGGGCAGCTCGGCAAGATCGACGCGCTGGTCCGGGAGAGCGCCGCGGCGGGCGTGCGGATCGCCGCCGGCGGCACCCACCGGGAGCTGTTCTACCGGCCGACGGTCCTCGCCGACGCGGGCCCGGACGCCACCGGGCCGGGCTCGGTGGGCACCTCCCCGGCGTACGGCCAGGAGGTCTTCGGCCCGGTCGCCCCGGTCCGCGCCTTCGCGACCCTGGACGAGGCGGTGGCGCTGGCCAACGAGTCCTCCTACGGGCTGGCGCTGGGCATCGTCACCCGCGACGCGGCCCGCGCGCTGGATCTGGCCGACCGGATCCCCACCGGCCTGCTGCACATCAACGACCAGACCGTCAACGACGAGCCGGTGGCGGCGTTCGGCGGACTGGCCGACTCCGGGACCGGCTCCCGCTTCGGCGGCGAGGCCAACCTCGACGCGTTCACCGAGACCCGCTGGACGACCGTGCGCGCCACACCGGCCGACTACCCGTTCTGACCGCGGCCCGACACGAGTTCCGTAGCGTAGGGAACCGGCCAGAACAGGGCAGAACCGGCCAGAACCGAGCGGCAAACCGTGGGACCCGCGAACCCGTGGGACTCCCCGAACTCGACGGAAGGACACGGGAATGGCGGCGCCGGAGCGGCTGGTGGTCATCGGCGGGGACGCGGCGGGGATGGCCGCCGCGTCACAGGCCCGCCGGCACAAGGGGCCGGACGCGTTGGCCATCACGGCCTTCGAGCGCGGCCACTTCACGTCGTACTCCGCCTGCGGCATCCCGTACTGGGTGGGCGGGCAGGTGGACGGCCCGGACGCACTGATCGCCCGGACACCGAAGGAGCACCGGGCCCGCGATATCGACCTGCGGCTGCGCACCGAGGTCACCGAGATCGACCTGGACCGGGGCCGGGTGCGCAGCCGGGACCTGGAGGACGGCGGCCGGGAGGCGTGGACCGGCTTCGACAAGCTGGTGGTGGCGACCGGGGCGCGCCCACTGCGCCCGCCGCTGCCGGGGATCGACGCACCGGGCGTGTACGGGGTGCAGAACCTCGACGACGGGCAGGCGCTGCTGTACGGGCTGAAGGGGGCGCCGGGCCGGCGGGCGGTGGTCATCGGCGCCGGGTACATCGGCGTGGAGATGGCCGAGGCGATGATCCACCGCGGCTACCAGGTGACGGTCCTGGAGCAGAGCGCACAACCGATGTCCACCCTCGACCCGGACATGGGGGCGCTGGTGCGCACCGCGATGTGCGGGATGGGCGTCGAGGTGGTGACCGGTGCGCGGGTCACCGGCGTGCTGACCGACGGGGCGGACGGCCGGGCCCGCGCGGTGGTCACGGACGACGCCGAGTACCCGGCGGACGTGGTCGTGCTGGGGCTGGGCGTCCGCCCGGAGACCGCCCTGGCCGAGGCGGCCGGGCTGCCGCTGGGCGCCTCCGGGGGCCTGCGCACCGACCTGGCGCTGCGGGTGTCCGGCCAGGAGCACGTCTGGGCGGGCGGGGACTGCATCGAGGTGCGCGACCTGATCACCGGGGAGCACCGGCACATCGCGCTGGGCACCCACGCCAACAAGCACGGCCAGGTGATCGGCGCCAATGTGGCCGGCGGCTATGCGACCTTCCCGGGGGTCGTCGGCACGGCCGTCAGCAAGGTCTGCGATCTGGAGATCGCCCGCACCGGGCTGTTGGAGCGCCAGGCCCACGCGGCGGGGCTGCAATTCGTCACCGTCACCATCGAGTCGACCAGCCGCGCCGGCTACTACCCCGGCGCCCGCCCGATGCACGTGAAGATGCTCGCCGAGCGGCGTACGGGGCGGCTGCTGGGGGTGCAGATCGTCGGCCGGGAGGGCGCGGGGAAGCGGGTGGACATCGCCGCGGTGGCGCTCACCGCGGGGATGACGGTGGAGCAGATGACCGCCCTGGACCTGGGGTACGCCCCGCCGTTCTCGCCGGTCTGGGACCCGGTCCTGGTGGCGGCCCGCAAGGCGGACGCGGCGGTGCGGGCGGCCGGGGGCGCCACCCGGCATTAGCCGGGGAGGGACCCGGCGCTGGCCGGGGAGGGCCTGCCCCTGGAGGACCGGCCCCTCCCCCGCCCCGCTCAGCGCGCGGTCTGCGTGTGGACGTACTCGACGAGGCGGGTCAGCGCGTCCGGGTCGGTGTCGGGCAGCACGCCGTGGCCGAGGTTGAAGACGTGGCCTTCCAGGCCCGCGGCGGCGTCGAGGACCTCACGGGCCTTGGTCTCGACGGCCTCGCGGGGGGCGAAGAGCACGGCCGGGTCGATGTTGCCCTGGAGCGCCTTGCCGGGGCCGACCCGGTGGACCGCCTCGTTCAGCGGGACCCGCCAGTCGACGCCGACCACGTCCGCGCCGGCCTCGCCCATCAGCCCGAGGAGTTCGCCGGTGCCGACGCCGAAGTGGATCCGCGGGACGCCGTAGGAGGCGACCGCGTCGAAGACCTTGGTGGAGGCGGGCATCACCGAGCGCCGGTAGTCGGCCGGGGAGAGCGCGCCGACCCAGGAGTCGAAGAGCTGGACGGCGCTGGCGCCGGCCTCGATCTGGACCTTGAGGAAGGCCGAGGTGATGTCCGCGAGCCGGTCGAGCAGGTCGGCCCACAGCTGCGGGTCGCCGTACATCAGGGCCTTGGTGTGCTCGTGGTTGCGGGACGGGCCGCCCTCGACGAGGTAGCTGGCGAGCGTGAACGGGGCGCCGGCGAAGCCGATGAGCGGGGTGCCGCCCAGCTCACGGGTGAGCAGGCCGATGGCCTCGGTGACGTAGGGGACGTCGCCGGGCTCCAGCGGGCGCAGCTGCTCCAGGTCGGCGCGGCTGCGGATGGGGTTCTCGACGACCGGGCCGATGCCGGGCTTGATGTCGAGGTCGATGCCGATGGCCTTCAGGGGCACCACGATGTCGCTGAAGTAGATGGCGGCGTCCACGCCGTGCCGGCGCACGGGCTGGAGGGTGATCTCGGTGACCAGCTCGGGCCGCATGCAGGAGTCGAGCATCGCGATGCCCTCGCGGACCTTGCGGTACTCGGGGAGTGAACGCCCGGCCTGGCGCATGAACCACACCGGCGTGTGCGGCACCGGCTCGCGCCGGCACGCCTTGAGGAAGGCCGAGTCGTACGTCGCGGTCTGCTGCTGGCCCGTAAGGGCATCGTTGGCGCTCACGCGGCAAATCTTCGCATGCGTCCGTCGGCACCTCCGAATGGGCGACGCGCGCACCGGGTGTCCTCCCCATATGTACGCCGTCTTCCGCCTACCCTTCCGGGCATGGCTGCGGCTCACGAACACCTCGCGGACAGCGCGGACGAGACCCCGATCCCCTTCCGTCAGGCGGTCGAGGCGCTCCGCGCGGCCCGGCTGCGGCCGGAGATCGAGACCGACCCGACACCTGCACCGAAACGCCTCGCCCCGTACGCCTACGCGCTGGAGGCCGCGGTGGTCGAGCGCGGGGCGGGGCCGGACGGCGAGGACCGGGACCTGGCGGACGGGCGGCTGGTGGTGCTGCACCAGCCGGCCGGCGACGAGACCTGGCAGGGCACGTTCCGGGTGGTGACGCTGGCCCGCGCGGAGCTGGAGCCGGAGATGGGCGCCGACCCGCTGCTGCCCGAGGTGTCGTGGTCCTGGCTGACCGGTGCGCTGGAGGCGCGCGGGGTGCACTTCGGCGCGCCGAGCGGGACCGTCACCCGGGCCGGGTCGCACTACTTCGGTGGGCTCGCGGCGCGGGAGCCGGCGACCCAGATCGAGATCCGGGCGTCGTGGACGCCGGCCGAGGGGCCGGGCGGGGTGCCGGACCTCGCGGCGCACCTGTCGGCGTGGTGCGATCTGTTGTGCCAGGTGGCCGGGCTGCCACCGGCCCCGCTCGACCCTGCGCCGCGCGGCGGGGTGGTGGCGCTGCCGCAGCGCCGCGGTCCACAGGCCCGCTGAGGGGCAGACACCAGACGGCGAGGTGCCGTGCGTCCGGGACGTCCGGGCGTGCGGCACCTCGCCGTTTCCGTACGCCTGTGATCACCTCGATGTGCACTCCGTGCTCACCTTGATCGCTCACGCATCCGATTTGCCCGAATTGCCCCTAACTAAATCGTGATCAAAGTCTAAAGTCCCGCCGGATTGCTGCCGAAGAGGTCAGTGACCCTTCAAACACGGATCATTCCGGCTTTCCCCAGCCGGCTTCCGTCCCCGCCACTCCCCAGGAGGCCCGGTGTCAGTTCTCCTTGAGCAACCTTCGAGCCTGGTCGCCTACCGCCCGAACAAGCCGACCGCCATGGTCGTCGTGGCCGACCCTCGCGTCCGCTCCACCGTCACCCGTCACCTGTGGGCCCTCGGTGTGCGTGACGTGATCGAGGCGTCGTCCATCGCGGAGGCCCGTCCCCGCGTCGGCAACCCACGCGACATCTGCGTGGCCGACGTCCACCTTCCCGACGGCTCCGGCCTCACCCTGCTGTCCGAGACACGGGCGGCCGGCTGGCCCAACGGCCTCGCACTCTCCGCCGCCGACGACATCGGCGCCGTCCGCAACGCCCTCGCCGGCGGCGTCAAGGGCTACGTCGTCACCGGCACCCGCACCAACCTCGGCCTGCCGGGCCGGCCGGGCGCCGCCCCGATCGGCGCCAACGCGGCCCGGATGCAGCGCCGCCCGCCGGGCGCCCCGGGTCACCCCGGTGGCTACCGCGAGCTCTCGGGGCGCGAGGTGGAGGTGTTGCGGCTGGTGGCGGAGGGCCAGTCCAACAAGGCCATCGGCGTCTCGATGGGACTGTCGGCGCTCACCGTGAAGAGCCACCTCGCCCGGATCGCGCGCAAGCTCGGCACCGGTGATCGGGCCGGGATGGTGGCGGTCGCGCTGCGCACCGGCATCATCCACTGAACCCCGTCTCCTGACCCGTCCCGCCCGTCGAGGGAACATTCCCCCGACGGGCGACGTGCATACACAGATACCCTTGACTGGTGACCGACGCCCAAAAGACCGCAGCAGACACGACACTGCGAGCACCCGGAGAATCGCCTCCGGATTCCCGACCGGCGCCGGTACCCCTACTGGAACCCCGCGAGGGCATCCCCCCGGTGACCGCCGCCGACGAGGCGCTCACCGAGGTCGTCGCCGCCTTCGCGGCCGGCCGCGGCCCGGTCGCCGTGGACGCCGAGCGCGCCTCGGGCTACCGCTACGGCCAGCGTGCCTATCTCGTCCAGCTGCGCCGCGAGGGCGCCGGCAGTGTGTTGATCGACCCGGTCGGCTGTCCCGACCTCGCCACGCTGGGGGGCGCGATCTCCGATGCCGAGTGGGTGCTGCACGCCGCAACCCAGGACCTGCCCTGTCTGCGCGACATAGGGATGGTCCCCACCAAGCTGTTCGACACCGAGCTGGCCGGACGGCTGGCCGGCTTCGCCCGGGTCGGCCTGGGCGCCATGGTCGAGAACGTCCTCGGCTACGCCCTGGAGAAGGGGCACTCCGCCGTCGACTGGTCCACCCGCCCGCTGCCCGAGCCGTGGCTGCGCTACGCCGCGCTCGACGTCGAGCTGCTGGTGGACCTGCGCGACGCGCTGGAGGAGGAGCTGGACCGACAGGGCAAGCTGGAGTGGGCCCGGCAGGAGTTCGCGGCCATCGCCGCCGCTCCCCCGCCGCCGCCCCGCAAGGACCCCTGGCGCCGCACGTCCGGGATGCACAAGGTGCGCCGACGCCGGCAGATGGCGGTCGTCCGGGAGCTGTGGACGCTGCGCGACCAGGTCGCCCAGCGGCGCGACGTCTCGCCCGGCAAGGTGCTCGGCGACGCCGCGATCATCGAGGCCGCGCTCCAACTCCCGCCCAACACCCACGCGCTGGCCGCGCTGGCCGGGTTCGGGCACCGGATGGGTCGGCGCCAGCTGGAGCAGTGGCAGACCGCCGTCGACCACGCCCGGGCGCTGCCGGACAGCGAACTGCCGCAGCCCGGCCAGCCGCTCAACGGCCCGCCGCCGCCCCGCTCGTGGGCCGACAAGGACCCGGCCGCGGCGGCCCGGCTGTCGGCCGCCCGCACGTCGGTGAGCGCGCTCGCCGAGCGGCTGAACCTCCCGCAGGAGAACCTCATCACCCCGGACACGGTGCGCCGGCTGTGCTGGGAGCCGCCGGCCGGCCCGACCCCGGAGACGGTCGCCGAGGTCCTGTCCGGACACGGCGCCCGTCCCTGGCAGATCGAGCTGGTCGCACCGCTCCTGACCGAGGCCCTGCTGGCCAACGGCTCCTGACCGGGTCCGGTCCGACACCACCGAGGGCCCCGGCCGCGCAACCCCCGCGCGGCCGGGGCCCTCTGCGATCTCCGGATTCCCTGGATTCCCTGCGTTCTCTGGGTTCCCTGCGTCCTCCTCGCCCGGCGGGTTCCGGCCGTCGGGCGGTGTGACGTTCGCCGCTCCGGGCGAGGGGGGTGTGCAGCTTGGTTACCCGTAAGTAGCATGGGCGTGTGACGCGTCCTCCGGGGCGCGACCGCAGCAGTGCCATCCCGCACCTGGAGGAGAGCCAACGTGCCTCGTACCGCTAGGGACGTCGTCTTCGTCGACGGCGTCCGCACCCCGTTCGGCAAGGCGGGCCCGAAGGGCATCTACCACGAGACCCGCGCCGACGACCTGGTCGTCAAGTGCATCCGGGAGCTGCTGCGCCGCAACCCGGACCTGGACCCGGCCCGGATCGACGAGGTCGTCCTCGCCGCCACCACCCAGATCGGTGACCAGGGCCTGACCCTGGGCCGTACCGCCGCCATCCTGGCGGGGCTGCCGCAGTCCGTGCCCGGTTTCTCCGTCGACCGGATGTGTGCCGGTGCGATGACCGCGGTGACCAGCGTCGCCGGCGGGGTGGCCTTCGGCGCGTACGACATCGCCGTGGCCGGCGGTGTCGAGCACATGGGCCGCCACCCCATGGGCGAGGGCGTGGACCCCAACCCGCGCTTCGTGTCGGAGAAGCTGGTCGACCAGTCGGCCCTCTTCATGGGCATGACGGCGGAGAACCTCCACGACCGGCTGCCGCACCTCACCAAGCAGCGCGCCGACGAGTACGCGGTGCGCAGCCAGGAGAAGGCCGCCAAGGCGTACGCCGACGGCAAGATCCAGGCCGACCTGGTGCCGATCTCGGTGCGCCGCACCAACGCCGAGGCCGGCGAGACCGGCTGGGGCCTCGCCACCACCGACGAGCCGATGCGTCCGGGCACGACGCTGGCGAACCTCGCCGGGCTGAAGACCCCGTTCCGTCCGCACGGCCGGGTGACCGCGGGCAACGCCGCCGGCCTCAACGACGGCGCCACCGCCTCGCTGGTCGCCGCCGAGGACGTGGCCCGCGAGCTGGGCCTGCCGGTCAAGATGCGCCTCGTGGACTACGCCTTCGCGGGTGTCGAGCCCGAGGTCATGGGCATCGGCCCGGTCCCGGCGACCGAGAAGGCGCTGGCCAAGGCCGGTCTGACGATCGATGACATCGGCCTGTTCGAGATCAACGAGGCGTTCGCCGTCCAGGTGCTCTCGCTGCTCGACCACTACGGCATCGCCGACGACGACCCGCGCGTCAACCAGTACGGCGGCGCCATCGCCTACGGCCACCCGCTGGCGTCGTCCGGTGTGCGTCTGATGACGCAGCTGGCGCGGCAGTTCGAGGAGCAGCCGGAGGTCCGCTACGGCATCACCACCATGTGCGTCGGCTTCGGCATGGGCGGCACCGTTATCTGGGAGAACCCGCACTTCGAGGGGGCAGGCAAGTGAGTACCACCGCTGAGCTGTTGAAGGGTGCGGCCGAGCTGTTCCCGGACGAGGTCGTGACGCAGGCGCACGTGCGCCACCTCGACCTCCCCAAGGGCGCGGGCCGGTTCGCGCTGATCACGCTGGACAACGGCCTGGACCACACCAAGCCGACCACCTTCGGCCCGCAGTCGCTGGCGAACCTCAACACCGCCCTCGACCAGGTCGAGAAGGAGGCCGCGGACGGCGCGATCGTCGCCGCGGGCATCACCGGCAAGCCGTTCATCTTCGCCGTGGGCGCCGACCTCAAGGGCGTCGAGCTGCTCAAGCGCCACGAGGACGCGCTGGCCATCGGCAAGGGCGGCCACGACGTCTTCAAGCGGCTGTCCACGCTGGCCGTGCCGACCTTCGCGTACTACAACGGCGCCGCGATGGGCGGCGGTGTCGAGGTCGGTCTGCACTGCACCTACCGCACCGTCTCCAAGGCGCTGCCGGCCTTCTCGCTCCCCGAGGTCTTCCTCGGCCTGGTGCCCGGCTGGGGCGGCTGCGCGCTGCTGCCGAACCTCATCGGCGCGGACCGCGCGGTGAGCGTGATCATCGAGAACTCGCTCAACCAGAACCGGCAGCTCAAGGGCAAGCAGGTCTTCGAGCTCGGCATCGCGGACGCGCTCTTCGAGGGCGCGGACTTCCTGGAGCAGTCGCTGATCTGGACCGCTTCGGTGCTGACCGGCGACACCGAGGTCGTACGGGCCGAGGTCGACCGCGGTGAGGCGTGGGACGCCGCCGTGCAGCGCGGCAAGGCGATCGCGGACAGCAAGGTGCACGGCGCGGCCCCGGCCGCCTACCGCGCGCTGGACATCATCGCGGCCGCCAAGAACGGCGACCTCCGCCAGGGCTTCGACGCCGAGGACCAGGCCCTCGCCGACCTGATCATGGGCGGCGAACTGCGGTCCGGCATCTACTCGTTCAACCTGGTGCAGAAGCGCGCCAAGCGGCCCGCCGGTGCGCCGGACAAGTCGCTGGCCCGTCCCGTCACCAAGGTCGGCGTGGTCGGCGCGGGCCTGATGGCCTCCCAGCTGGCGCTGCTCTTCGCCCGCCGCCTGGAGGTCCCGGTCGTCCTCACGGACATCGACCAGGCCCGGATCGACAAG
Source organism: Streptomyces sp. NPDC058000 (assembly GCF_042886435.1). Classification (NCBI taxonomy): domain Bacteria; kingdom Bacillati; phylum Actinomycetota; class Actinomycetes; order Kitasatosporales; family Streptomycetaceae; genus Streptomyces; species Streptomyces sp. NPDC058000. The sequence continues at coordinate 1,119 of NZ_JBHVQS010000104.1, read as the reverse complement.
GGCGTGGCGTACGTCCACGGCGAGATCGACAAGCTGCTGCTCAAGGGCCGGGTCAACCAGGACAAGGCGAACCGCCTCAAGGGCCTGGTCTCCGGCCATCTCGACAAGGCCGCCGCCTTCGGCGACGCGGACTTCGTCATCGAGGCCGTCTTCGAGGAGATGGGCGTCAAGCAGCAGGTGTTCGCGGAGGTCGAGGCGGTCGTGCCGGCGCACGCCGTGCTCGCCACCAACACCTCCTCCCTCTCGGTCACCGAGATGGCCGCGAAGCTCAAGCACCCCGAGCGGGTCGTGGGCTTCCACTTCTTCAACCCGGTCGCGATCCTGCCGCTGCTGGAGATCGTCCGGGCCGAGAAGACCGACGACGCGTCGCTGGCCACCGCCTTCGCGGTCGCCAAGTCGCTGAAGAAGACGGCCGTGCTGGTGAAGGACGCCCCGGCGTTCGTCGTCAACCGCATCCTGACCCGCTTCATGGGCGAGATCCAGAACGTCATCGACGAGGGCACCCCGGTCGCCGTCGCCGAGAAGGCGGTCGAGCCGCTCGGTCTGCCGATGTCGCCGCTGGTCCTCCTGGAGCTGGTCGGCCCGGCGATCGGCCTGCACGTCTCCGAGACGCTGCACGGCGCCTTCCCGGAGCGCTTCACGGTCTCCCCCAACCTCAAGGCGGTCGTCGAGGCCGGCAAGCGCGGCTTCTACGTCTACGACAGCGGCAAGCCGGAGCTGGACCCGGAGGTCGCCGCGCTGCTCAAGCAGGGCGACTCGGTGCTGACCGAGGAGCAGGTCCGCGACCGGGTGCTGGACGCCGTGGCGCAGGAGATCGGCCTGATGCTGGACGAGGGCGTGGTGGCCGAGGCGCAGGACATCGACCTGTGCCTGATCACCGGCGCCGGCTGGCCCTTCCACCTGGGCGGCATCACGCCGTACCTGGACCGTGAGGGCGTCTCCGAGCGGGTGACCGGCAAGAAGTTCCTGGCCCCGGGGATCGCGAGCGTGCCCGCCTAAGGGACCGTAGCGGACGACAGCCCCGCGGAATTCGACGCGCGGGCCCGCGCGGGGGGGCCGGGGCGCGCGGGGGGGGGGCGGCGCCCGCCGGGCGGGGGACGGCCGCCCGGCCCGGGCCGG